>JADZFF010000001.1 GCA_020850015.1 Bdellovibrionales bacterium
GAACGCTTCGCCGCACGCGGCGCCGCCGTGACGCCCGACGTGCAGAACCAGCGCGTCGACGTCCTGCTCACCATCCCCAGCTCCGACGACGGCCGTGAGGCCCGGGAGTTCCGGATGTCTGTCTTTCTATTAGCCCGCATTCCCGTTGCGCGCGGCCGCCGCGCGGGCTCGCCCCGCTACTCCGTCACGCCTCGGGTGTTCGCCGAGGTGGTGCGCGTGGAAAACGGGGTTTACGGCCTCGACACCGAGTCTGAGTCTGACGTGCTTTCCCTTATCAACGAGATCCTGGAGGTTCTTCCCACATGCGTTCCACATCCTTAGTGCTCGCACTTGCTCTGATCGCCCTGCCTGGCTGCTCGTCTTCGCCCGTGGCGAAAGTGATCGCGGAGGATGCACCTCAGTACCTCAGCAAGGCGCCCGCGACGGGCGACCCCGAGCTGGGTCGTAGATTGATGGGAATGACGGTAGAGACCAACGCCTGTTTCGTGGGCGTGGCCAAGCCCCAGCCCTTCGCAAGCTGGAAGGAGCGCACGCTGAGCTACGAGGGCAACGTGGGTGCGAAGCTTCAGAAGGACTTCGGCCCGCTCCTGAAAGCCGGTGCGGGAGTGGAGTCTGTCGAGAAGATCGAAGTCACCCTGGGCGACATCCAGGAGATATCGCTCGACAAGGTCTACTTCGACCCCGCGAGCGCCTGCGCCGCGGATGAGTCGCTTCGCAAGGACTACGCGCGCGAGGGGGGCCGCGAAGAGAAGGTCGTCACCCGCGCTTTGAGGGCCGGCTCGATCGCCATCACTCAGGCCATGGGCATGCAGGCGAGCTTCGAGGTGGCAGCCGCGGCCTTCGGCGGCGGAGCGGCCCGCGGGCCGGCTTCAGCGTCGGCCGGTACGGCGAACTCCACGCGCTCCTCCTGGAGCGGTACCCAGCTCTACTTCGCCCACCGCGCCGAAGACATGCGGGTCACCCAGGCGGGCGCGCCCCAATGCGCGCTTTCGGTGGGCCGAGGACAATCCTGCGATCTTGCACCCTGCGGGGCGGTGGTGACCTCGATGAGTGCGAAAGGCAAGTGGGGCGCGACGGTGTCCTGCCGCGACGGCTTCAAGGCCAATCTCAAGGGCACGGCAGGAACCTGGGCCGGCGTTCATACGGGGAACGGAGTGTCGTACGGCCTGAGGGTTACGCCTGGCACTCAGGTGGGAATGGCCACCGTGGACTTCGAGCGCTGGACGGTGGTGACCGCCCGATGACCCGCGCCTCGCTCAAAGTCGTCAACGGAGAGGACCCGGAGCTCGTCGACGCTCTGGGGCCAGAAATCGACGAGAAGGAGCTCGGCCCTCTGGTGCTCAAGCACGTGCGCCAGATCGACGGCTGGGCCAAGGTGAACGAGCGTGCGGCGCTCTTCGATCGCTTTCTGTTCTGGATCACCAAGTTTCTCGTGCTCGCCGGCGCTGGAGGCACCTCCGCTTTAGCCATGTACGACTTCAACGAGTTCGCCACCGTGGCCGCGCTCGTGTCGGCGGTGCTGACGACGGTAGAGACCGTGCGCCCGCGCGGCATTCTGTACCGCGTTCACATCCACGCGGCGATCGAGCTTCGCGCGCTTGAGCAGTGGACGCTCACCCGGTGGGATCAGATCCGGCTCCTCAATCCGGGAAACCGCGGTGCCTCGGCGCGCGCGCAGGCCGTGGTCGAGTTGCTCGAGGACATGAGCAAGCGCCGCAAGGCGATCGCGGACACCCTGGCGCAGGCCGAGGCCTACCTCGGCGGCGGTGGCGGCTCCATCGGCCCGATCACGACGAAGTGATCACTGCCCCCGGATAAGCCTCTCCGGGCGTTCGGTTCCGACGTGGAACCGTTCATGCATTTCAATGGCTTCCCGATGGCTGGTCGGTTCCAGGGCGGAACCGATTTACCGATGGTTCACCTTGGCGCCTGCGCGCCAGCCCATAGGGCTACCCGCGGGAGATCTGCCCCCCGCTCTCAAATGCCCTGGAATGCGGCCCATTTTGACGGGGCCTTCTCAGGAGCGTGCGCAAGGCTCGGGCATTGAAACTCCGGCAGGAGCACGGGTTTCGCCACCGGCTCGCGCGGGCCTGAGTAGCGGTACACGAACTCCCCGGCGCCGATGGGCGTGCCGTCCGGCTTCGCGAAGACCCGCCATTCGCCATCATATGCGGCCGACGACAACTCCAATACGCCCAGGGCTTCGTGCGTGCGCGCGTCGGGCCGCTCGCCGGTTTGCACCCGGATCTTGAGATCCAAGCCCGCGGGTACCCAGAAACTCCGCGCCCGCTCCACCCCGGGCGCCAGAGCGGGCAGCGTGGCCACGAGGGCCTTCCCCAGCCAGATTGAAACGGGCGCCGATCCGCCCGTCCGCGTCACTTCGAACGGGAAGAATTCCCTGCGCGCGCACAGTGGGCCGGATGGCCGGAACCCCGAGGCAATTCCAGGCGAGCGAAGGATCTCCAGGCCTCGGGCCAGGGTTTCCTTCAGGCCAACGCCTGCGTCGACTGGCTTCGAGAAAGAGTGAACCAGCAGCTCGGAAGAACCGCCGAGCGCGCCGTCCACGCGGAGCCGCTCGATGATCGCCTGGGCCTTGCATCCCACCACGCCCAGGAACCGCATCCCGGGATGGATGTTCGCGAGCACGCTCGTGATGTCGCGTCCCGCGTGGTCCACGATCCCGTCGCCCGCATGCCCGAGAAAAATCACCGCGACGTTGCGTGGGTTCGCGAGCTCTCGCGCGAGCTCGAAGCGCGTGGCGCGGTGAACGACGGCGGACTCGTACACATAGGGCTCGAGCGACCGACGGAAGACGCGTTCGAGCTTCTGCGGATAGGTGGAGTAGTACTCCACAAGCCCGCCCCAATCCGGGAGTGCGGAGAAGTCGAGCGACGTCAGGAATACGATGCGCTGGCGGAGGGGCGGGGCGGCTTGAACGGGTGGTGCTGCATAAGTTATTGTAATTGCGCAATATATCGCGATCATTAGTCCACGCATTGAGCCCTCCCGCGTTCCGGCCTCGCCGAGTCTAGAAAAGTTGACTCAATGCATCAAATGACAAAAGCCTGCTCAATTCGGGAGCTCGTGAGTCACACTGGATTGATGTCAGTGACCCGTGAGCAGCTCGATGCCTGGATCCGGGCCGACCGGTGGGCAGAGGCCCGCGAGGCGCTCGCGAGCAGGGCTCGAAGCAAGGGGTTCCTCCAGCAGCCCGTGGACGAGCTCACGGCCTGGGCTCAGATCGCGCGAAGATGCGGCAGCCCGATCGACGGCGCGC
>JADZFF010000002.1 GCA_020850015.1 Bdellovibrionales bacterium
CCCACGATGGCCGAGCTCATGGCCTGGTTTCCGGCTGAACCCGCGCCGGAGCGCGATGGCGACGGCATCGAGGACGAGCCCCCGCCGCCCGACCCAGGGGCGGTGCTCTCGGCCTCTCTCGCCTACGACCAGTGGGCCGCGGACGCCTCGCGCGGTTCGACCGCGGGAATCCCCTCGGCCTCGAGCCTGGGAACCCTCGTCAGGGACGCCATGCACGAGCACGCCTACGGCACCACGGGCAGCGCCCGAGTGCGGGCCGTGGTGCGCCCCGACGGCAGCGTCACCGCGCTGAGCGTGAGCGGGGCCCAGGGAGCCAACGCGCTGCTCGCCGACCAGGTGCTGCCCGCGATCCGCTCCGAGCTTTCCAACCGTTCGCTCGGCGCCCTGGGCGGGCACTACCGCGGCGGCGCGGTGGTGGAGATCGACGTACGTTCCGGCATGTACCTGCCCTCGGGCCGGCCCGCCGATCGGCCCGTCACTGGCGGCATCGCCCCCTCCCCCTTCGGCATCTCCGTCTACCTCGGCTTCGACTCCTCCGACTGGTTCGAGCGCCCCCGCTGTGACGTACGTACCCAGGTTCACGCGCGACCGCTGGGCTTCTGAGGGGCTCGACGAGCTAGGCGGCCCCCAGCAGCGAGCGCACCGCGCCCACCACGAACTCCACCGCGACTCCGCAGAGGAGCACGCCGAGCACGCGGCTTACGGCGTTCGCGCCCGTGCGGCCGATCCAGTTGAGGATGCCGTTCGCGAAGGAGAGCGCGAGCCAGGTGAGGAGCAGCACCCCTGCGAGGAGCGCCGCCGTGATGGGCTTCGCGGCCGCGCCGTAGTGCGGGGCCTGAGCCACGGCCGTCACCGCGAGCATGGCGCCCGGGCCGGCGATCGAGGGACTGGCCACGGGGTACACGGCCGGGTCGTACCCGGCTTCGGAGGGCTGCGCGGGCTTCTCGTTCTCGAACACCATCTGCAGGCCGAAGAGGAACAGAATCACCCCGCCCGCGATCTTGAAGCTCTCCATGCTCACGCCGATCGCGCCGAGCAGGAAGCCACCCCCAAACACGAAGGTGAAGAGGATCACCGAGGCGATCATCACGCCCCGCCCCGCCACCTTGCGGCGCTGTGCCCTCGTGAGATGCCGGGTGAGCCCAAGAAACAGCGGAACGATGCCGATCGGGTCGATGACCACGAAGAGGGTGATGAAGTCGTTGACCAGGGAGCGGAGCATGCCCCGACTCTACAGGTCCAGGCCTTCGGATTCCAGAGCCCGATACTCTTCCCAGAACTCCTGGAGCACGGGGCTCAGGTCCTGCGGCCGGAGCGCGTTCTTCTCGAAGGCGCGGCCGAAGACGACGTAGTCGCGGCGGGTGTCGCCGTGCCGCTTCAGGGCTGGGAAGTACACGCTCGGCAGGAATCCCGCTTGAAGCAGGAGCTCGGTACCCACGCCGTCCGCGGCGTCGTTGATCACTTCCACGTAGCTGACACCGCGCGCCCGCAGGCGCTCGGCCACTGTGGCATAGAGCGAAACCGGGTCGACGGGGCGGTCCATGCGCTCGCCGATCACCATGGCGAAGCGGATCTCGGGAACGATGGTCACGAAGACCTCGATCTCCTGGAGCGGGCCCGTGAGGATCGCGTTCGGAACCTGGAAGGGGTAGAAGCTCACGCTCAACGTCTTCTTCTCGTTCAGCCGCGCGAAGCGCGTGGCCACGAACTTCGGCGCCTCGATGAGCTCGAGCTCCGTGATGCGCTCGAGCCCCGGCTGCGAGGTGTCGCCCGGCTCGCGGATCTCGAGGTTCTCGAGCCCGCACTGGCGGCGCACGATATCGTAGAAGGGCTTGATCACGGGATGCAGGCGGTGCCCGCCCTTCCGGCGCGTCTTCAGCATGTCGCCGAAGAAGTAGCCCGCGATGGCGTTCATCTTGGAGTTGTCGGCGCTCATGGCGTTCGGGAAGATGCCGAGCATGCGGAAGCCGAGCTTCGCCGTAAGCTCCACCTGCCGCTGCGAGAGCTTCCCAGTGGTGGTGTAGAGCAGGTCGATGGTGGCGCGTGACTCGAGGTCGGTCACGAGCCAGCGAAGCAGATCCACGGCCGTGGCCTCGGGATCCTTCACCGCCGGGTCCACGTACATGCGGTGGATCTTGCCCAGGCGCTGCGCGGGTTCCTCCATCACGAAAATCGCGGCCTGGAGGCCCTTGCCGGTTTCTGCAACCGCCCAAAAATCGGCGCTTCCGGTGATCCCGTCGCGCACGCGATGGTGATTGACCATCGCGGGTTCACGCGCGGGGTCGCTCGTGCAGACCTGATGCAGGCGCATGAGCTCCCAGACGTCGGCGGCGGTAGCGCGGCGGTACTTCACGCGGCCCTCCCGCTCGTTGTGGCTTCCTGGCGTTCCACGCGCCCTAGACGCAGAAAGAGCGCGGCCACGCAGGCCACGCCTAAGCCCTGCCCGAGCGAAAGCGCCGGAGGAGCCACCAGGGCCGAGAGCCCCCCGAAGAGTAGATAGCCAAGTGGGAAGGCCGCGCCCACCGCGGCCTGGAGAGCCGCGAAGAAGCGGCCCTTGCGCTCGGCGGGCACGCGCTCTTGGAAGAAGGTCACGAACTTCACGTTGAGTACGCCGATCGAGGCACCGGCCACCACGAGGGCGGGGCCGAGCACGAAAAGTTGCGGCACCAGCCCCGGAGCCGCGAGCGCCACCGCGAACACCCCGAGCGCTTTGGCCCCGAAACGCGAAAGACTCGTAGGCTTGGGCAGGCGCGGCCCCAGCGCAGCCCCGAGTATCATGCCCAGACAGACGGCGGCCTCAAGCACCGCGAGCAACGAGGGCCCGCGCTGGAACACGCGCTGGGTGTAGAGCGGAATCAATAGAAGAGTCGGCACGCCGAAGAAGTTTACGAGCGCGAAGGTGGCGAGGGCGCGACGGGTGAACGGGAGGCCGGCGAAGATGGCGGTCTCTGTCTGGGTCTCTGTCTGGGTCTCTGTCTGGGTCTCTGTCTGGGTCCCTGTCGCGGTCTCGGTCCTTGTCTCGGTTCCGGTGGCGGTCTGGGGGACTGGTGCGAGAGGGAAACGGACCTGGGCGGCGCAGGCGGCGGACACCAAGTAAGTCAAGGCGTTCAAGGCGGCCACGCCGGCAACACCGAGCCACTCCAGGAGCACGGCGCCCGCCACGGCACCGCCGAACGAGGCCAAGCTCTGCGTCGAGGTCTGAAAGGCAACCGCGCGTTCCACGTCTTCGGCCGCCACGATGGAGGGAACGGCCTTGTTGAGCGCGGGATCGATCAGGCTCTGGGCGCAGGCGATCACGACTCCCGCCGCGAACACCCCCCAGAGCGGCATCACGCTCAGCGAGAACACCCAGGCCGCGATCCCAACCGCCACCGCTGCGGAAAGATCAGCGCCCACGAGGAGCGGACGCGGAGCGGTGGAGTCTACGATTCGACCGAGCTGCCGGTGCAGGAGGAGCGACGGCGCGGCCACGGCCACAAGAAAGGCCGCGAGCGCGATCCCACCCCTCTCCTGCGGCAGGCCAGAGACCAGCCACCACACCACCGACATCTGAAAAAGCTGGCGCCCCGCCTGACTCGTGAGCTGGCCCAGCCACAGCAGTCCGAAGTTGGGATTCCGGAGCACTAAGGGGTCGGAGCCTTTTTTGCGTAACGGTGCATCAAACCACAAAACCTGACGCACCGTTACGCAAAAAAGGCTCCGACCCCTTTCCGCTTTCATCGCTCGTCCACCAGGCCACGCACCTTGCCGGTGCGAGCCACGCGCGCGAGCCCCAGAGGCGGACGCACCTCGATCTCCAGGCGCCCCAATGAGCGGCTCTCCAGCAGATCGCTGAAGCGCGGCACGCGGGAGAGCACCGCCTCACGCACTGCACTCTCGAGCTTCGCGAGCTCCTCAGAAGCCGAAGTCTCCGCCTCCGCTCGAATCACCAGGTAGTCGAGACCCTCTTCGGTGCGCGCCGCGAGCTGCAGCTCAGTGAGCGGCAGCTCCGAGGTGGCGCGCTTGAAGTCGCCGTAGTCGAGGTTCGCCAGGCCCACCACCAGGATCTGATCCGCGCGGCCGAGGTACTCGAAGCGGCGGCCGATCCCGGGTCTGCCCCGCTCTTCGCATCTCTCCTCGACCCAACGGCCGGCGTCGCCGATCGCGTAGCGGATCAGCGGGAAAGCCTGCTTGCGAAGGCTCGTGATCAGAATGCGGCCGGGCACGCCCACCGGGCAGGCGCGGCCCTCCTCGTCCACAATCTCCACCCAGTTGTACTCATCCACCGTGCGGTGCACGGCCGAGCCTTCGAGCTCCGCGGTCTGATAGCCGAACTGAGCGCCGTCGGTGGCGCCGATGATGGAGGCCACCCGCCGCGCGCCCAGCTCCTTCACGAGCCACTCACGATCGGCGCGGCTCAGGGGGGCGCCCGCGTACATGAACTTCTCCAGCCGGAGCGCGGGCTCCAGGCGTTTCGCCTCGCGGAGCATGGGCATCACGCTTGAGGGCACGCCCTGGATGGCGTTCAGCCCGAAGCGGTGCCAGAGGTCGACGAAGCTTTCGGCCGTCACGGCGCCCGCGAAAGCGAAGCTCGTACAGCCGAGTTCGCGGTTGACGTGGTCGAACGAAAGGAAGCTTCCGTAGAGATCGCCCGCGAGCATGCAGTTCGCCACGCGATCGCCGCGCTCCAGGCCCATCGCACGGAACAGACGCACGGCGCCCGTCACCATCGCCGCCCAGTCGTCTCCGTCGTAAAAGCTGAACTTAGGCCGGCCCGTGGAGCCGCCACTCCGGGTGACGTACCCGCCGCGGACGTCCGAGAGAGGCCGCGTGGCGAGCCCGGACCCCTGGGGCGCCATCTGCGCCTCCATGACTTCACGGGTCAGGATGGGAGCGCGCTCCAGGTCTTCCAGCGAGTGGATCTCAAGACCCGCGAGTGACTGCGCGTACCAGGACGCGCGCCGCGCGTTTGCCACAAGCTCACGAAGGCGCGAGTCGAGCGCCTCCTTGCGAAGAGTCCAGGGGATCAAATCCTCGGGCTGAGCCGAGGCCGGAAGAGCCACCCGGGTCAGTACCCGACGCATGAGCTGAGGAAGGTCGTAAGCGCCGTCGTGCGGATCGTCGCTTTCACCGCCCGACATCTGCCCGAGCTCCACCACGCGCAGCGCCCCCAGCTCACCGGCGCGCTCAGAGAGGCTCCAAGCCTCAGCGCTGCCCGCCACGAGCCCCAGGGTCTGAATCGTTCCGCGCCAGCGCTCGAACTGAGTCCAGACGAAGTCCGCCGACTCCACGGGAACCACGCGGATCGTGCGGTGCAGGGGAGAAGGCTCGAGTTCCGAGTCACGCCCGTCGAGGATCACGGTCCAGTCCACGGATCCGCGCGAACAGAGGAGCCTCCCCTCGCCTCGCGCTTCCGCCACGACGTAAAGGCTTCGAAGCTTCTGGATCTCCACGGCCTGGTTCAGATCCGCCTCGCCGGCTGGCAGCTCGCGCGCCGTGCGCTCGAGTTCCACGGCCAGTGCCTCCGCGAGCGCCTCGGCGTTCGCACGGCCCTCCACAAAGCAGACCTGCGGAGCGGTACAGGCGGCCTGATCCCAGGAGCTCACCTCGTCGGCGAGCGCGCGTGCCACGTCCGCCACACCTCTGCGCGCCACACCTTCGCGGGTCACGAGCGCCAGGCTGAGCTTCGGACCGAAGACCACGAGGCGCGTACGCGCCGGCAGGCCCTCGCGGTAGCCGCGCACGGCCTGCTCTCCGCCCCAGACCACGACACCGTCCACTCCAGACTTGAGCGTGGCGAGCACGTCCGACTGAGATGAGGAAAAATCAATCACCGCGATCGATGAGGCCACCACTCCGTCGAGGTCCGCTTCGATGAGCGAGTCGAGGAAACGCGGCAGGAACCAAGTCTCGTCCGAAGAGGACTTCAGAATGTTGACGTTGCCCGTGAGGAGCCCCTCGACGAGCGAGCCCAAGGCCCCCGTGAACACGTTCCCGGCGAGCACATGCAGCACCACTCCGAGCGCGTGCCAGCGCAGAGCCGTTCCCGTGTCGGCGCGGAAGTCCACCTCACCGCGGCGGGGGGTGTTCCCGAGCTCGGTGCGAACCTTCTTCATCAAAACATCGGACGAGAGCACCCAGTACATCTCGCCCAGAGCCTGCTCGAGCTGCGCGCGGGTCCAGCCGGTGGCGGCGGGCATGCGCTCCAGAAGCTCCACCCGCGGGCCATAGGTCGGGTCCGCCCAGCGATCGCGTACGCGCTCAAGGCAGGCCAGCACGCGGTCGAGCGGGTAACGGGCCATGACGTCGCGTTGTTCGCGCGCGCGCTTGAGCAGCTCGGCCGCGTCCGCGGCCGAGAAAGGGATCGAGCCGTCGCGCCACTCACCGAAAAGGTACCGACGGGGAGCCATCGCGTCGCCGGTCCAAACCTGGGGTTTTGAGGTCGTCGTCATAGTACTCACCTCGCCTGCACGGCTTCAGACGCCGTGATCGCGCAGCCCTTGTGTTTCGTGAGGCCGGCCCGACCCATGAGCGTGAAGGTCGGGGCCGCAACCCCGCACCCGCAGGGCTCGGAGTCCACCTTGCCGATGTCCGTAGAGAGAATCGCGAGGTTTGGCATCTGCGTGTTGTAGGGGCAGATGAGTTCCAGAAGGCCCGGTTCCCCTGCGGGCAGGGCATTTAGCGTCACCGGATCGCGCGCGATCACTCGGTTGTAGACCGGAATATGGAAACGGTGGTGCGAGCACTCCATGTACGGCGCACTGTGCTCGGCCATGCCGTAGCCGTCGCGAAGCATGGCGTCCGGAATACCGAAGAACTCGCTCACGCGGCGGCGGAACTCCTCGCGCGTGACCTTCTTGTCTTCGGCGGCCTTCCAGCCCCCTCCGGTCATCATGAGGCTCCCGGGAGCGAACTTCACCGGCCGCTCGCCGCGAGCGCGCATGGCCTCCACGAACTCAAA
>JADZFF010000003.1 GCA_020850015.1 Bdellovibrionales bacterium
CGAAAGCTCGTCTTCAATCGGATGGGCTTCAACAACGAGGGGGCCGTTGCCGTCGCGGCCAGGGTCCGTGCCGCGAGGTCCGCCCTTCCCGGGGATTTCAGAGTGGGAGTGAACATCGGGAAGAACAAGGATACGCCGCCGGAGGGGGCCCATGAGGACTACCGCGCGGCCTTGCGGCCCTTCGAGGGGCTCGTGGACTACGTGGTGGTCAACGTCAGCTCCCCGAACACGCCGGGGCTGCGTTCTCTCCAGGGATCCGGCTCTCTTGGCCCGATCGTCGGGGCGGTCGTCGAGTTGACGCGCGGATGGAGCGTCTCGCCGCCCGTGCTCGTGAAGCTCGCGCCGGAGATGAAAGGTTTGGACCTCGCGGCCGCGCTCGCATCCGCGGAAGCGGAGGGCGCCGCCGGGTTCGTGCTCACCAATACACTCCAGGGCGATTGGCCGGGCCAGCCTGCCGGAGGCTTGAGCGGTTCGGCGCTGGTGAGCACATCGGCGGAATCCCTCCGGGAGGCGCGTCTCCTGACTCGGCTGCCGATCATCTCCGTGGGCGGGATTCTCGATCGGGCTTCGGCGGTCCAGCGCCAGATGGCGGGAGCCGCGTTGATCCAGGTGTACTCGGGTTGGGTGTTTGGCGGACCGAGGTTCCCGGCGCGCATCACGCGCGCGCTTGACACCGCTCAGTCCCGCTCCGTACGCTGACCTTCATGCTGGCCAGGCCGCCGATAGCAGCGTTCGTCCTCCTGGGTCTTTTGTTCTGCCGGCCGGCCTGGGCCGCTCAGGATGCCGAGGTGGTCGCCGAGAGGGCCTCCGCTCACATGAAGCCATCCGAGGACGCGGAGGTGCTTCAGAGCTACTCCCGAGGATCGATGATCCGCGTCAGCGATGAGTCGCGCCAGGGCTGGTACAAGATCCACATTCCGGGCCCGGAGGGCGGATCCTACGGTTGGATCAAGGCCGATGACTTGAAGCCGTCACGGCTCATGAAGGATCTCGAGGCCGCGGGGATTCAGGCCTCCACGGCCGAAAGCGAGGGCGGCACCCAGGGCAACTTCAGCTTGGGGCTCTATGGCGGGATGGCGCTTCTTTTCCGGGCGACGGAGCTTCAGGAGTACGCCGGCCTCGACGACGAGAGCGCCACGCCGATCGGGATCGGAGCGGAGGTCGGATATCGGCCAAACTCCGAGCTGAGCCTGCTGGCGACCTACCGCAGCCACTCGATGTCCGAGCTGCTGAACTCCGGGGAGAAGCTCGAGCTTTCTTATTCCCGTCTGGGCCTCCTGGTGGACAAAGTCTTTCTGACGTCGATGGATTTCAAGGTCTGCGCGGCTCTGGGCGGGGGGCTCGGACTGGGCGCGGAGGCCACGGTCGGGGCGGACGATGCCGAAGACTCTCTGTCCGCGGATGGCTCGCCTTACGCCGAGGCCAGAGTCTCCGCGCGCTGGTATCCGGTCCGCGGGCTGGCCCTGACCCTGAGCGGCGGCTATGCTTTCTTCTTCGGGGATTCCGAATTCGAGCAGGAGCTCGGAGGGAAATCCCAGGTCAGCCTTTCCTCGGCACTGGTCGAGGGCGGCCTCCTGCTTGAATTCTGACGCCACGGCTGCGACACTTTCCCGGTCAAGGGGGAATTTGCCGTGATCCACAGTCGCAGCCTCGTTCGCGTTCTCACGGTCGGATTCCTGCTCTTCGCCACGGGCGGCAGAGCGGGCGCGGTTGAAGGCAGGGCGCCGGTGATCTTCGCCCATGGAGTGGGCGTGCCGGCGGCGCTCTACGAGCGGTTCGTCCCGCTTAGGCGGGTGTTCGCCGAGCTTGGATACCGCGTGCACGTCGCGCGCACACCCGCCGGCGGGACCTTGGAAAAGCGCGCAGCCGTTCTCGCCGCCGAAGTGGATCGTCTGGTGCCCGAAGGCCCCTATCACCTCATCGGCCACAGCATGGGCGGATTGGACGCCCGCTTGGCCATCCACCGGAGTGGGCTGGCGTCCCGTTGCCTGAGCCTGACCACCTTGGCGACGCCCCACCGGGGTAGTCCTTTGGCGGATCTGGCGCTGAAAGCCGTGAACGAAGGCAACCTGGGTGAGTTTCCGGGTTTGGAGGAGGTTCTTGCTCTCGTGGGAGGAGAACCGGAAGTGTTGCTGAATCTCACTCCGGGCTATCTCTCTGGAGTCTTCAACCCAGAGGTCGCCGACGACCCGCGCGTCCGCTATTTCAGCATTGGATTCTACGTTCCCTCGCCGGTGATCGCCTATGCCGCTGCGCCGCCGCTTTGGCTCATGAACGACCTGCTGGCGCGCATGGGGCATCCCCTCAATGATGGGCCGGTACCCCTCGCCTCCGCGCGGTGGGGCGAAGATCTCGACACTCTGCCGGGAGATCACTACTCGGAAACCGCGCCGGTTCCCTTCGGGGGGCGCCGTATCGACGCAGCGGTCTTCGCGCGGGTGCTGAGGAATCTCGACGAGCGCTTTTAAGCGCTACACGTACTCCCGAAAAACAAAACAGCCCTGAACGGTGACCGTTCAGGGCTGCTTCAAGTCCTTAATGGACTCAAGAAAGGAAGAATTACTTCTTCTTTTTCTTGGTGGTTTTCTTAGCGGCTTTTTTCTTCGCTTTTTTCTTAGCCATGTTTTTACTCCTCCGTTTGAGAATGCCGACTGACGGCTTGCGCTCAATCAAATTCGGCACGTTACAACTTCGATGTTACGCGGCGTTTGAGTTTGGTCAACTCCCAAAACAAACAAATTCGCTTTTTTGTTGACCGTGCCGGCGGTCGATCAAGGGCACGAAATCGTCGCGCCGCTCGTGTTCTCGCAGTGCTGGAACTCGAAACGCGAGAACGAAACCTGGAAACAGAGCGAAGTCGAGTAGCCGCTGGGCACGTTGAAGCCGAACTTGAAGTAGCCCTCTTGATCGAACACCTTGTTCAGGTTCGCGCCGATGAGAAACGGAGGATTTCCGCCCACCGATCCCACGAGTCCCGGCTTCAATCCCTCATTGTTCGAATGCCCGCTTCCGCTCAGAGGAATCGCGTCGCAGTCCCAAGAATAGAGATTGAAGAACCCGCCGAGGTAGGAGTCGGTTTGAAGGGATCCCCAGCCACCCGAGCCGCCTTGGACGATCAGGCGATCTCCAGGACGAGCGTAAATCTGGCTCGCCTGGTAGCCGATCGGGGCCGCGTTCGACTGCGAGCTCGGGGTGAGTACGGGGAACGCGCCGAAGTCGGCGATCGAGAAGTAGCGAGAGATCTTGCAGACGGGGCTCGTGCCTCCGTAGATCACCAGGCCTCCGCGCTGGGCGCAGTAGGTATTGAAGTCTCCAACCACTCCTCCAGGGCTCAGGGCCGTTCCGAAGAGGTCGACGCCTGAGTCCTCTGAGCTTCCGCAGCTCGCGAGCGACAGGGCGAGGAACGCGACGACCGGGGCGAGCCGGCGGGGGTTCGTGAAACGGGAATTTTCAGCGGTTCGCATACACTTCTCTCCACTCTCTCGGGTGAAGTCAGTTCAACCCCCGTGCCATCTTCGACACATCCAGGGCAGTGGGCGTAACCAGCTGAAAACGGGCTGATTCGACAGAGCGGACGGGCGCGCAGCGAGGTCAACCCGCGCAATTGCCTGTTTACGGATTAGACAGGAGTCAGCGACCCAGCGAGCGAAGCGCGGCCGCGGCGACGTTTTCGGGCGTGAACCCAAACTCCTTCAAGAGAGTCCCGCCCGGTGCTGAAGCCCCGTAACGGTCGATGCCCACGGCTACACCCTGATCGCCGATCCAGCGCTGCCAGCCGAAGGTGGCGCCAGCCTCAACGGAAACCCGGGCACGCACCGATTTCGGGAGCACGGCTTCACGGTAAGAGCCGTCTTGGGCGGCGAACAGCTCCCAGGAGGGCATGGACACCACTCGCGCGCGAACGCCCTGGGCCGCCAGCTGCGTGCGCGCCGCGAGGGCCACATGAAGCTCGGAGCCCGTGCCGATCAGGATCGCGTCGGGCGTTCCGCCCTCGGCTTCCGCGGCCACGTACGCACCCCGGTGCACGGCCCAGCCGGTTGAGGGTTCGGCGAGGGATGGAAGCGCCTGGCGCGTCAGCACCAGCGCGGTAGGCCCGTTCAGGCGCTCTGCGGCGATCTTCCAGGCTTCGCGGGTCTCGTTGGCGCAAGCCGGGCGGAGCACGACCAGCCCAGGCATCGCGCGCAGGGAGGCCAGGTGTTCGATTGGCTGATGCGTAGGGCCGTCTTCGCCCACGGCGAGCGAATCGTGGGTCCAGACGTAGATCGCGGGCAGGTGATTCATGGCGGCCAGGCGGATGGCTGGGCGCATGTAGTCAGAGAACACGAAGAAGGTGCTCACGAACGGGCGAACGCCGCCGTGGTAGCACATGCCGTTTGCGATGGAGGTCATCGCGTGCTCACGCACGCCATAGTGCACGTTCCTGCCCGAACCCTTCTGGCCCTCGAATGAGCCTCCCTCGGCGATCAGCGTATTCGTGGAGCAAGAAAGGTCCGCATCCCCGCCGATGAGCGAAGGCATGGCCTTCGCCACGGCCTGGATGGCTTTGCCGGAGGCCAGCCGCGTCGCGAGCTTCTCACCAGGTTTCCAGGTCGGAAGAGCGGCCTCCCACCCGACTTGCAGCGCGCCGGCCTGCGCCTGTTTCCATTCCTTCGCGAGCTCCGGAAACTCCCGCGAGTAACGATCGAAGAGCTGGTTCCAGGCGTCGCGGGCCTGCCTGCCGCGTCGAGCGCTCTCGTCGAAGCGCGCGCGGGCCTCGGAGGGCACATGAAAGGCTTCCCCTTGGGCCCAGCCCAGAGCCTTCTTGGTCAGCTCGAGCTCCTCGGCTCCGAGCGGCTTTCCGTGCGACTCAGAGGTGCCCTGGCGGTTCGGAGAACCGAAGCCGATGGTGGTCTTGACGATGATGAGAGAAGGCTTGGCCGTTTCGGCGCGGGCGGCCCTGATCGCGGCGTCCAGGCCCGCGAGATCGGTGTCACCCTGCATCACCCAAAGAACCTGCCAACCGTAGGATTCGTATCGCCGCGCGACGTCTTCGGTGCTGAAGGTCATCGAGGTCGGGCCGTCCAGCGTGACGTCGTTCGCGTCGTAGAGGTACACGAGCTTGCCGAGCTTCAGGTGGCCCGCGAGCGATCCAGCCTCCGCCGCCACGCCCTCCATGAGATCGCCGTCCGAGACCAGTGCGTAGGTCATGTGGTTCACGAGCTCGAAGCCCGCGCGATTGAAGCGGTGGGCAAGAGCCCGCTCCGCCATCGCCATCCCCACGGCGTTCGCGGACCCCTGGCCGAGGGGGCCCGTGGTCGCCTCAACGCCCGCCGTATGGCCGAACTCGGGGTGCCCGGGAGTTCTGCTCTTCCATTGACGGAAGGCCTGGATCTCGCTCATGGGCAGGTCATAGCCGGTGAGGTGAAGAAGAGAGTAGAGGAGCATGCTGCCGTGGCCGGCGGATAGCACGAAGCGGTCTCGGTCCGGCCAGGTGGGGTCCGAAGGGCAATGTCTGAGATGGGATTGCCAAAGCACGTAGGCCATCGGGGCGGCTCCGAGCGGGAGCCCGGGATGGCCGCTGTCGGCCTTCTGGATGGCATCTATGGAAAGGGTGCGGATCGTGTTGACGCAAAGACGGTCGAGGTCGGTGAATGAGGTGGCGTTCATGGGCGCACCCTACCTTGCGGGGTGGGGTGCGGGCAACGCAGGAGCGAACGCGTTAGAGCGTCGTCGTGGAGGTCGCGACGCTGGGATCCGTGCCGCCCCCGCCTCCGAGCTTGGCCAACCCCTTCCGAATGACCTCTTCGCGGCCCGCCGGCGTAAAGGCGCGGTCGGCCAACGGCAGGAGGTTATTGGCGGTAAGGTCGGTCACCAGCTCCACGGCGCGGCTCAGGAAGGGGTCGCGGCTCGGACCGCTCAATGAATCGGTGACGCGAATCGCGTTTTCCACGCTCAGGTCGGAGGTTTTTTCCAGACCAAGCAGCACCAGGTCCAGCTCGGCGGCGTTTTCAGCCTGAAGCAGAAGCACGAGCTCGGCGGTGGTGAGGGCGGCCAGGAGCCGCACCCCCTCCATCAGAACGGCGTCGCGGATCGACCCCGAAGGGATCACGCCGGCGAGGTCGGCCACGCGGCCCCCATTCAGCTGGGCGATCTTCCTCAGGAGCGAGAACCCAAGCTCGCGTTTTCGGGCGAAGGCCGACTGAAGCACGGCCTTGGCCTCGTCCACGCTGACCTGCTGAAGCCGGGAAAGCGCGCCCTCGAGGATACGGTCACGCACCGCCCCGTCTGAGCTCACGTTGGCGATGTCGGCGAGGACGAAGCCGTCCAAAGCGGATTCAAGCTTGGGGATGAGCGCCAAGGCCAGCTCGGACGTCGCGGCGTCCGCGGCGGACAGAACCGCCTTGATCCCGGCAAGGCTAACCCTCTGAAGGAGGGGCGCGCCCGCGCCGAGGATTTCGTCCCGCTCCTGCCCGTTGGTCCCAACGCGGGCGATGTCCGCGAGCGTGGATCCGGTGAGGTCGCGGACCTTCGGAAGGATGTTGCGCGCGAGGTCCACTCTCTGGGCGTAGGCGCTCTGAAGCATGGCCACGGCGCCGGCGGCGCTGAGCTGCTGGAGGCTTGATGCTCCGCTGAGGAGAATCGAATCCCGGGCCGGGCCGGAGGCCGCCGCGCTCGCGATCTCCGCGAGCATGGCACCGGTCAGGTCGCGGACGCGCGCGATGGCGAGCACGGCGATTTGCACCGCCCTGGGTCCCGAGGCGGCCACGATCGCCTTGGCCCCGGTGAGCGTGATCACGGCGATCAGGCGAACCCCGTCTTCCAACGCCTGGTCCTTCAGCGTGGGGGTGGATAAAGCGCCGGCGATCTCCACCAGCTTCGCTCCGTCGAGCTCGGTCACCTTGCGCAGAACCAAAACGGTGACCTCGGAGGCGCGTGCGCCTGCCTGCGCGATGACGGCCCGGGCTCCATCCACGGCGAATGCCGCAACGAGGCCCACGGCCTCGATCAGGTAGGCATCCCGCGCGCTGGCGTCGACGATCCCGGAAGCCACGGTCGCCAGCGCCTTGCCCGAGATCTCAGGAAGCCTGCGGGTCAGCGCGAGAGCGATTTCAGAAGCTCGCGCTCCCGAGATTCCGGCCAGCGATCGCGCGCGATCCGCGCTCAGGTCGGAAACGTGGTTCGCGCAGGCAAGCAGCAGGGCGTCACGATGCTCACCCCGAAAACGCTGGGCGAGCTCTACCAGGCGGGTGGTGCTGTGATCCGAGTGCTTCTCATACCAGCGGGCTGCGATCTCGGCGCCGGCGTCGGGCTGCCCCTTCTCCAGCGCGAGCGCGAGAAGCCGCTGCAGAATCGGGCCCGTGAGCTCGTTCGGCCAGCGCAGCAGGGGCAGGCGAAGCGCGTCGCCCGCGGAGCCAGCTGGGTAAAGCGCGGTGGAGAGGAGCTCGAGGGCGTCGGAAAGGGTGGCGTCGGCCGCCTTGGGCAGGCCCAGGTTCACGATGCGGTTCAGGTAAACGCCGAGCTCATCCGCGAGCCGGATCGCGTTCGCGAGCCGCGAGAGCCGTTGCTGCACCTCCGGCTGCGTGGC
This sequence comes from Bdellovibrionales bacterium, assembly GCA_020850015.1. Taxonomy (GTDB): domain Bacteria; phylum Bdellovibrionota; class UBA1018; order UBA1018; family JADZFF01; genus JADZFF01. The sequence continues at coordinate 7,565 of JADZFF010000003.1, forward strand.
GTTCGGCGACTGAAGAAGCTGCGAGTACTCGAGGTACATGCGGCTGCGATCCTGGAAGGAGTAGTAGGCGCCGGACAGAACAAGCGAGAGATGACGTAGATCGATCGAAGCCGCCTCGGTCACCAGACGAAGCAGATCCTCGTGCCAGGCTTGGGTCGCGGACGAAAATTCGCGAAGGCGGGCGCCCGCGCCCTCGATGTCCGTCGTGGTGAGGAGCGTGCGCGGATCGGGGAAGGCATCCGTGAGGGGGCGATAGGTGAGCACGGGGCTTTCGCCTCCGGGCTGCGTGCTGAAAACCACCTGGAGCTCGGGTTCCGCGTTCAGGTCCGCCGCGTCCACGAGCACGCGAAGCAGGACTCCCCGCGGGGCATGCGAGAGAATTCGGTTCAGCGACGCGTCTTCGAGGCGGGCAAGGCGTTTGCCTTGGGCGCTGCGGATCTCGAGAACCGAGAGGGTGTAGGTGCGTTTGTTCGCCACGATCACCCGCGCGGGGATGTCGAGGAGCCCAGTGAAGGACTTCGAGGCTCGATGATTTGCGCCGGAGGCGGACTCATAGAGGAGTTCGAGCTGGCCGCCGAGATCGCCGTAGGCATCTCCGCCGTCGGCGCCAAGCGACTTGCTCAGCACCGATACCGAGATGAACCCAGCCTCTGGAACCGGCTTCACTTCCTTGTCGCATCCGGTGGTCAACGCTAGGCTCAGCGCGGCTGCGCCGGCAAGGATCGTGCGATTGAACGCGCTCATGGAAGCCCTCTCTCAGCCCGTTAAAAGTCAGGCTGCGTCGTATCGAAATATGCCTGTTCTTGTCAACAATGACTAAGTGCGATACGAACACGCTCCGGGGCAAAAAAAGCCATGATGATCGATAAGTTAAACCTGAACCATCTCAGGGTCTTTGAGGCCGTCTACCGGTCGAAAAGCATGACCGAGGCCGCGAGAGAGCTGCACCTCACCCAGTCCGGCGTCAGCCAGCACATGAAGACCCTGGAGGGGGCCCTGGACCTGACCCTATTCGATCGGATCAACCAGCGGCTGGTGCCGACTTCGGCCGCGGCCCTGCTGTTCGAGGAGTGCTCCCAGGGGCTGCAGAGGATTGAGCATGCGCTTTGGCGTCTCAAAGGGGCCGACAAGGAGCTCTCGGGGACGGTCTCAGTCGGCATGCCCAACGAGTTCGGGATGAACGTGGTGATGCCCATCGTGGCCGCTTTCGGCCGAAAACACCCCCGTGTTCAGGTGCGATTCACCCTGGATTTCGCGTCGGTCATGAATGATCGCCTGATCTCGGGCGACCTCGATTTCGCCTTCGTGGACGAGTACGGAATGGATCGGCGCGTGGCCACCGAGAGCGTGTACGACGAGACGGTCTCGCTCTGTGGCTCCCCCGCGTACATCGGAGAGCACCAGCCAGCGAAGCATCAGCGGAAGTACTACGAATCGCTCGACTACATCGAGTACCAGTCAGGTGAGCCCGTTCTTCGCCTGTGGTTCGCCCACCACCTGGGGGATCGCGCCCTCAGCCTGAGCGTTCGTGCACAGGTCATGGAGGCCCAAGGTGTTGCGCGCCTGGTGCTTGCGGGGCTTGGGGTCGGGGTGCTTCCGGGCCACCTCCTCATGAAACTCCAGCGCGAGGGGCACGAGCTGGCGGTGCTCAAAGGATGCGGAAAGCCGCTCCGCAACAGCATCAGCCTGGCATTCCTCAAGGATCGGACTCAGTCTCCCGCTGCCGCGGCGCTCCTTCAGGAGCTCAGGCAGGAGATCCGGAAGATAAAAAAAGACATCTAAAGCAAGCAGTTACCTAACATTGCACCCCCGTTGCCTATTTTTAACGCGTAGCGATATAATCAAATGAGGCGCATTGGGGAATTGATCGGCGAGGGCGGTTTCGACTTCGCATGTTCCAAAATTTTCGAAGACTTTGGCCTCAGGCGGGGCTGGTTCTGCTGCTTGCGGCAGGCCAACCCGTGCTTGGCGCCGATGCCTTTCACTGGGACGTCGCTCGGGCCAAATCGCTTCAGCGCGCTCCCGCCGCGGCCGCCCCTCCTGAGCGGCGGCCACCCCGCATCGCGCGGGTCACGCGCGCTCCCTTTCTCTCGGAACGGGAGTTTCTCTACTTTGATGGTTTCTCCCTTCACCAATCCGAATCCCCCGCTCCCGTCGGCCGGGACGAAAAGGGATCGTTCACGCTCGAGATGGTGTTTCAAGCGCTCCGCCTGAGCGGAGAGCAGATCCTCTTCAGCAATGTCGAGAACCGCTCGGGTCTGAGGGCCATGATCGTGAACGGCGAGCTCAGGCTGGAGGTGTTCCTGAGACGTCGCGCTGGCGGTCGCCCCAGCGCCTTTCGGGTGTCCGCGGCCGGCGCGAGGCCGTTCACCTGGCATCAGCTTGCCGTCCGGGGCCAGGAACGACAGGGAGGATACGAGCTTCAGGTCTTTCTTGATGGCGCCGAGGTTTCGCGGGGCCGGTGCCTGGGCTGCGGGGTGCTTGAACCGGGCCGCGGTCCCGCGACGGTGGGCGCGCATCCGGGAGGCGGTTCCGGATTCGAAGGATATGTTCAAAGCGTGACGCTTCGCGACTCCGCCGACGACGTCGGCCGTTTTCGCGGCCTGAGCCTGGCGGTGGCGGATGGAGTGGAGGCCTTCGAGCGCGAGGGAGCTCCCTTGGGCGGGGAGGCCCGGCGCTTCGCCGCGCCTTTCATCGAAGACGGATATCGGCCCGGCCCACTGGCGGAATGGCGGGGCTCCATTTACCTCGCGCTTTCCAAGCCCATGTCCCCCCTGCTGGTCGCCCAGCTTTCCGGTCCCGGGTTCAAGCTTCAGAACCTATATGCCCTCCGCACTCGGCCCGGAAGGATCATGGCCGAGGAGGCCACGGCTCTCGCCGTGAATGATGCCGAGATCCTGGTGGCGGGAAGCACGGGTCTTCGTGCTTATCCTCTTCGCGCGGACGATCCGGCCTACCGGCTCGCTTACTCGGATTGGCTTGAGCGGAATCTCACCTCGCTGCAGGCGATCGAAAGTGGCGTATCGGCCTCCGTTCCCGGGCCGGACCACCGCCCAGGGGACGCGCGCCCTTGGCGCCTGCTGTGGCTGAATCAGGCGGGCGCCACGGCGAAGCTTCCCGAAGGCGAGGTTCTGCAGCTCAGTCGCACGCCTGAGGGCGACCTGTTGGCCTGGCTGCGGGAACGCGGAGGACCGAAAGACGCCGAAGGCGTGCGCGCCTGGAGAATCGGGCTCGCGGGCACCGAACCCGCGCGGACGCAGCACTACTACGTCCTGCCTCCTCAGTCCGACGGACGGGAGCTTGGCCTCGCGATCCGTGAGGTCAGCCCGGGGAAAGTGGTTCTCTACACGGCTTCCCTGACGAAGGACGGGAGCACCGAGATCCGGCGTTTGACTCCCTGGGGGGGCGCCGGAGACGTGGTCACGCTTCGCCGGGTTCCCGGCACCGTGGCCCATCTGGGCTTCGATGCTTCTGAAAGCCGGCTCTGGCTTATTCCCGCGCAGCGGGGGCGTGGGCTCGTCACGGCCTATCAGGACTGAGATCCAGCACGAAAGTGACAGGACCGTCGTTCACGAGGCTCACCTTCATATCCGCTTGAAAGCGTCCTCCCTGGGTCGGGAGCCCGAGATTTTGGCTGATCGCGAGCGCGCGTTCGAAGAGCAGACGCGCCTTCTCTGGCTTTTCGGCGCGAATGAAGCTCGGGCGTCTTCCCTTAGCGCAGTCGCCGAGGAGCGTGAACTGCGACACGATCAGATGCTCGCCGCGGGTTTCGGCGGCCGACAGGTTCATCTTGCCGTCCGAGTCCTCGAAGATCCTGAGCTCGGCGATCTTGGTGAGGAGCCTGAGGAGAGTCGCCTCGTCATCACCCGCCTCAATGCCCAGGAGGGTAAGAATTCCCGGCCCAATCCCTGAGATCCTCTCGTCATTCACGTGGACCTCGGCTTGTCTCACACGCTGGATAACCGCTCTCATGCATCCCAGAATAGACGGATTTGCCAGCCTCGGAAGCCTCATTTATAAGGGCTCGTGGTTCTATCACGCGCGCGTCATTATCTGCCGGCGGCCGGTTTGGCGCTTGCTCTGGCCCTGCCGGTGTTCGGTGCGGAGGCGCCCGTGCCCGTGGGCTTGGCTTCGCTGCCCGTGAATCCGCTGGAGCCGCTGCGGACCGAAAGCCCCAAGGACACCCTGAGATCGTTTCTCGCTGCGATGGCGCGTTATCGGCAGGCGGCGCCGAGGAATCGGGCCGGCGCCACGGGCCACCTCGATCGCGCGGCGAGAACCCTCGACCTTTCCGAAGTACCGGCCCTGTTCCGTGACGAGGCCGCGCGCGAAGCGGCGCTCCTCTTGAAGGAGGTGATCGACCGAGTCGGCGGCCTCGAGGGTTTCGGCGCCCCCGGGGAGGACGCGGCGAAAGGCCTCCTGCGGTGGAGGATTCCCGGAACCGAGATCACCCTGGTCAGGATCGAACAGGGCGAGCGCGCCGGCGAGTTCCTTTTTTCGCGTGATACGGTGGCGCGATCCAAGGAATTCTACCAGAAGGTCCGTGCGCTTCCCTACGTGCAGGGCTCGGCAGGCGGCGCCGGATACGTTGAACCCTGGTTGAACCTGGAGCTTCCGGACTGGGCGCGACGCACGCTCGTGCTCGTCCCGAACTGGAAGTGGCTCGCGATCGTCGCGGGATACGTCGCCGGGCTCCTCGTGAGGTATCTCTTGAGCGTGCTGCTGAGGGCGGTGCTCGGGCTCTTCGCCCGTTTCGGCAGGCTCAGCCAAGGAATCGAACTGGGCCGAGTGCTCGCGCGGCCCGCCGGTTGGGCTGCTGCCGGCTTTCTCTGGCTCGTTGCGCTGCACGCGCTTCAATTCGAGGGGCCGGTCCTCACAGCGCTCACCTTCTTGGTCCAGGCGCACTTGAGCGTGGTCGCTGTATGGTCGGTCTACCTGGTCCTGGATCGCCTCATGGCGGCCGCGGTGCAGAGGGCCCACCGGACTCAGAACGCGCTCGACGACCAGCTCATGCCGCTCCTCCGTAAGGTGGTCCGGATCCTGACGATTCTCGTGGGCTCGCTCGTGGCGTTCCAGAATCTGGGTTTCAACGTGATGTCGGTGGTCGCCGGGCTCGGGTTGGGTGGCCTCGCTTTCGCTCTGGCGGCACAGGACACCGTCGCCAACCTTTTCGGCTCCGCGATGATCTTCCTCGATCAGCCCTTTCGCGTGGGGGATTGGGTGAAGATCGGGGGCGCCGAGGGCGTGGTGGAGGAGATCGGGTTTCGTTCCACGCGTATCCGCACGCCGCACGATTCCTTGCTCACGGTGCCGAACAAGGCGATGGCCGACGCAGAGGTGGACAATCTCGGGCGCCGGCAGTTTCGCCGCGTCGATCTCAGGCTCGGGCTGAGCTACGCCACGAAGCCCGCGCAGATCGAGGCGTTCGTGGAGGGGCTGCGAAAGGTGATCGCCATGCATCCCTCCACGCGGAAGGAGGAGTATCACGTCGCCTTCGACGCATTCGCCGATTCCGCGCTCGAGGTCGCCGTATCCTTTTTCCTGAAGGTGGACACCCGCATGGACGAGCTGCGCGTGCGCCAGGAGCTTTTTCTTGAGTTCGTGAGATTGGCCGACAAGCAGGGGGTTTCGTTCGCGTTTCCGACGCGCACGGTCCATGTGGAGAGTCTGCCCAAGTGAATGGGTCCCAGGGGGTTGCTATGAAGATGAGATCGGTTCTTGGTCTGTTGGTGCTGGCGGGGCTTTCTCCCACCGCGAAGGCCGCGCTCGGCCTTGATGCCGCGCAGATGGCGGCGATTCGCGAGCTCACCGGCGGAGCGGCCGACTTCGCCCGCGTGGCGCCTGAGCCGCGCGATCATCGCGGTGCCGCGCCTTATCCGGGATTCCTTGTGAAAGAAGTTCGCGAAGGCTCGGCCGACCCCTCTTTCGAGAGCGAGTGGTGGGTGCGGAACCTGAAGCTCTCCGAAGCCTGGGAATACGCCACGGGGCAGGGAATCGTGGTCGCCGACTGCGACGCGGGCTACTATCACGATCAGCCGGAATTCAGGCATTCGCTGCTCCTGGAACATCGCTATGACCTCGCGGATCGCGACGAGCCGCTGAAGATCGACGACGGAAACTACGTGGGGCACGGAACGGCGGTCGCCGCGCTGATCGCGGCTGCACGTGATGGGCAGGGCACGAACGGCATCGCGTTCGACTCGAAGGTGGTCCCTCTGCAGAACTACAACTATTCCAGCGCGATCGACGACGTGGGCAAGGAAGAGGCGACGGCCGAATGCGTGCTTCGCGCGATGAAGATCGAGGGGGTGCGGATCATCGTGCTCGAGAACCAGACCTGGGAGGGTTCCTCTGAAACTTATGCTGGCACGCGCGAGGCGGTCAAATTGGCGCTCGAGGCTGGGATCCTCATCGTTTCCGCCGCGGGCAACTCGGGGCTGGAACTGAAGGAAGAGGCGGAGCACGACACGGGTTCCCTCATCGTCGGCAGCCTCAGGCGCAACGGAGACGCACGCAACGACTCGAACTGGGGCGCGCGCGTGGCGATCGCGACCTACGGCGAGGAGCTCCGGACGCTCTACGGCCCGAACGGGGAGTTCGGCGATTTCGGCGGTACCTCGGGCGCCACGGCGCTGATGGGCGGCATCACGGCGCTCATACTCTCGGCGAACCCGAAGCTCACGCCCGCGCAGGTGAAGGACGTATTGGTTCGCACCCGCGTAACCACCCCAGGTACCGCGAAGGTGGGCGGGGCGGTGGACGTCATCGCGGCGCTTCGCCTGGCGAAAGACCTCCCCGCGCTTCCGGAGGTCATGAAGCGCCAGAGCGGCCTTCTTGCGCAGGTCCGGGCCATCCTCGCGCGCTGGCGTCATTGAAACGGAACAAAAGCCCCGAAGCACCGCGGGGCCCGGATTCCGGCGAGTGCCGGCGCCCGAGCCCCGTGTGTTCTCAAACGGACTTTCGAACGGAAAACTGTCCAGGCCGAGGCGGGCTCAGCCGTTTTTCTTCTGGAAATCCTTCATGAAGTCTACGAGCGCCTTCACTCCATCAATCGGAAAGGCGTTGTAGATCGAGGCGCGGATGCCGCCCACGGAGCGGTGGCCCTTGAGGCCGTCGAGGCCCTTGGACTGCGCTTCCTTCACGAACTTGTCTTCCAGGGCCTCGTCGTTCTTCACGCGCCAAACCACGTTCATGTCGGAGCGCCACTCCTTCACGACAGGGCAGGCGTAGTACCCTCCAGAGCCGTCAATCGCGTTGTAAAGGATAGCGGCCTTCTCCTGGTTCACTTTCTGCATCTTCTCCACTCCGCCCATCTCGTGCAGCCAGTCGAGCACCAGGCCGCAGGCGTAGATGCCGAAGGCGGCGGGGGTGTTCAGGCGGGAGCCTTCCTTGATGTGCGCGCGATAGGACCAGAATTCGGCGATGTCCTTGCGGGCCGCGCTCTCCGCCCAGTCCTTGTGGATGATCGCCAGGCAAACGCCCGAGGGGCCGAGGTTCTTCTGGGCGCCCGCGTAGAGGAGGTGGAACTTCGAGACGTCGATGGGCCGCGAGAGGATCTCGGAGCTCATGTCGGCGATCATGGGCACCTTGCCGGAGTTCGGGAAACCCTTGTTGTACTTGGTGCCGAAGATCGTGTTGTTGGAGCAGATGTGGAGGTAAGCGGCGTCCGAATTGAACTTCGCGTTGGCGTAGTCCGGGATGTAGGTGAAATTCTTGTCCTCGCTCGAGGCCACGATGTTGAGCTTGGCGATCCGCTTCGCTTCCTTGATGGCCTTCTCCGTCCACGCGCCGGTGTGGATGAAGTCGATCGGATGTCCCTCGGTGTAGAAATTGTAAGGAGCCATCGCGAACTGGTGCGTGGCGCCGCCCTGGAGGAACAGGATCGCGTGCGAGGCGGGAACCTTCATGAGCTCGCGAACGCGGCCTTCGGCATGCGACAGGATCGCATCGTAGGGTTTGGAGCGGTGGCTCATCTCCATCACCGACATGCCGGTGTTCTTGTAGTTGAGGAGCTCGTCCCGCATGCGCTCCAGAGCCGGCTCCGGCATCGTGGCGGGACCCGCGCTGAAGTTGAAGACGCGACCGTATTTCATAAGACTCTCAGCCTTTCGTTCGATTCCTCACCCTGCACTCCGAAGCTTCCATATTAGATGCTAGCGCCCCGCGCGCGCCAACTCCTCATTCAGCGGAATCAAGCCAGGGGAGCCAGAAACTATTGCGCCCCCCATCGTAAGTCTTAAATTACAAATATTTACAGTCGATATCCGGTCTGACATAGACCATGAAAGCGGCGAATCAATACAATAATGGTAGCCTATTGATTTCGGGGGATCGGGGGTTCCATGTTTTTTGGATCCTGGAAAGCACTGCTTGTCCGGTCCGTACCTACGTCTACCCTCCCCGCGATTTCGGCCTAACCACCGGAAACGACGTCAGCTGGTTCGTGGATCCCCATGCAGGCCGGGATGGGAGTGAACGGAGGAAGCGCGATCGGCCGACGTTCCTTGGCTTGAAAACGTCTTTCCTTCGATCCTGACGATCTTCGGCGCCACGATCCTTCCGAACTTCAGGCCCGAGACGAAAAAGCGAGGCGCGCCTGCGCCCCTAGTAGCGCATCTCCACCACGAGGCCGCGGGCGTCGCCCATGAGCGCGCCTTCCGCTGCTTTCCTCGCGCAGCTCTCGAAAGCCTCCGAGGAGGAGTGGTCCCGCCCGGCGACCTGGACTTTCGTACCTGCGCCCGTGTCGTAAGTCGCGATAAGGTGAAGTTCCCCGAGGTGGAGGGGGTTGGACTTGAGCTCGTCGTTGGCGCAGGTAGCGAGCGACGCCATCAAGGAATCCAGGTTGGGTTCCGCGGACCCCTTGGCCTTCCATTTCACTGACCAGCGCGGGTCTTTCGCTTGAGCCAGCCAGGACTCCGAGATCTTTTTCCCTTCGGCCCGTCCATTCACCACGGATCCGCGCCAGTTGGCTGGAAGATCAGAGAGGGCCTTCGCGAGGCCTGGTACCGTTTGCCGCGTGCTCATGGGCTGGATCACGAGCTCTTTGCCGGACACCTCGAGCCGATAGCCTCCGCCGAAACTCACCGTGTCGGACGCCACCGCGAAGGTGGTGCGTGAGGGATCGGCTTCCCAGGATTTTCCTTCGCATCGCACGGCGCCCAGTCGGTATCTTCCAGAGCCGGCCCCGGCGAGAAAGGCCGGCTGCCCCGTCTTTACCGTCAGAGTGCCAACCCGAGTGCCCGAGGCCGAGTTGAAATCCACTTCGCAGGATTTGACGGAGCTATCGACGGCCTTCAAGTCCAGAAGCAGGAGCACGCTGGTTTCGACGGGTGACCCTTCGGTGGGCCGAAGCCGTCGGAGCGGGGGAGTGGATGCGCAGCCTTCGAGCAGCGAAGCGGCGAGCATGAGGACGACCGGGGCGTGGGTTCTTGTGCGCATGGGTGCTCCTGCTGGCTAGATTACGATCAATCTGAATAATTACAATAATATATGGTAGCTAATTTGATCGCCTAAGTGACTGGACTCCTTTGTGTGCGCCGTGTTAACGCAAGGCGTAATTAATCACAAATATTCAAGGAGATCGCATTTCATGAAGTCCTGGATCCTTCACTTGGCCGTCGTTCTTGCTTCCGCTCCTGTCGCCCACGCCTCCTTCGAGGGTGGAATCGGGCTCAATCTGGAGTCGCAGTTCGTCTTCGTGCTGAAGCATCCCGATCCCGCGCGTCCGCCCGCTTTCGTGCGGGTCTCCGAGGTCGAAACCTTTACCCGGATGACCACCGAGGAAGGCTACGAGGTCGTGGCTCAGCAGGATGAAAACGGCGAAACCGTCCCGGCTCTCGGCCGCGTGCTCCCTGCAGAGCTGGTTGCCGCGGAGGCTTCGTCCGCCGAAAGCCACGATGCCATTGAAGTCTGCGATGAGGCCTGCCGCGAGGAAGCGGAGGCGAAGAGCCTGAAGGACCGCATGGACCTGGGGCTTGGGCTTAACCTCGGACTCACCACCGGGCTCAAGGCGCGCGTCCTCGCGATCCTGGACAACGGTTTCATGGTGGGCGTGGATCTCGATATCGGTACGATTCTCTTCATCTCCGACGCCACGGCGAGCGTGGTGGCGGGCTGGCAGTTCATGGCGGGCAACCACGCTCTTCGTCCCTACGTGACCGTGGGGGTCGGCGGTTCGACGGTGTTCGCGATCCTCGCGGTCGCCTCGGGCACGATCTACAAGGCCGGCGTCGGCTTCGAGTGGAAGCCCGCGCGCTGGTTCGGGTTGGGCATCGAAGGCGGCGTGGCCATGATCGACTACAACGACGCCCAGACCAGTGCCGAGAACATCGTGTTTCCCTGGGGCCGCCTGAACGTCATGTTCTATTTCCTCTGATCAGGGTTGATGCCCACGAGGCCCCGAAGAGGCTTCGTGGGCGTAGCTCCTCGCTAAGCAGGCGCCTGGGGTCACTTCCGGGCCCCCGAACCCGAATCGACCCACGACGTCCGCAGCTAGATAACGCTTCGCACCCTAAAACTTTCTCCAAGCTACGCTTGACTTACGCATCTTATACGCCTAGCTTGGAAAAGTATGGTTGAGCATCACCTCACCCCCAAGCAGAAGAAGCTCCTGGAATTCATCTCGGACTATCAGGAGCGTGAAGGGCTGGCGCCCTCCCAGCAGGAGATCGCGCGGCACTTCGGTTTCCGGTCGCTCGGCACCGTCCAGAACTATCTGGTCCGCCTGGAACGCCAGGGGCTTCTGCAAAAATCTCCGAATGCCCATCGAGGCATGAAGGTCCTTCCCTCCACAACCACATCGGACGGGCAGGAACAGATCGAGCGCGAGGCGGGCGGCACTCAGGCCGCTCGCCCCTCGGCCTGGGCGTTCTCGGAGCCGTCAGTGGTGGAGCTTCCTCTCGCGGGCCGCGTGGCGGCGGGTCGCCCTATCGAAGCGATCGAGCGTCAGGAGACGATGGAGATTCCGGCCTCTCTTCTGGGCCGCACTCCGATGGGTTCTGACGGCCAGCCGACGATGGACCATTTGGTACTGAAAGTTCAGGGCGACTCGATGATCGAGGACGGCATCCTGGACGGAGATTTCGTGATCGTGCGCAAGCAGACCTCCGCCCACAACGGACAGACTGTGGTGGCGCTGGTGAACAACGAGGCTACGATCAAGCGCTTTTACCGAAAAGGGTCTCGCGTGGAACTCCACGCGGCGAATCCCAACTACGAACCGATCCTGGTGGAGTCCCTGACCGAGGGAGCCGTCGGCGTTCCGGATTTCCGGATCGAAGGGATCTTGGTGGGGGTGATTCGACGTGTGGAATAAAAATTCGAGACCGTGATCGGTCTGCATCACGGCTAGTACATCCAGTTCTATTTCCTAAAGGATTGAGTTCTTAAACGCTCTGAGGCGCCGTTCTTTACGGAGTCTCCCAGGGGCAGGCGGACGTGCGCCTGAAGGGGTTCGTCATGTCGATGCAGGCAGAAATTTTTGTAACAGAGCTCTCCCCCAGAGACCGCTCCTCCGAAGCGCGGCAGAGGGAAGACGTAGGAAACCGGGCGGCGCTCCATCATCCGAAAATGCGGCGGATGAGTAGCAATGTCGATGTCTCGGGGCCCGGCCCCGGTGATTCCTCGTCCTCCTCTACTGTCGCTCTCGGAGGAGCGGAGTTTTCCATGAACTGGAACCTGCGGGAAAAGCTTCTGCGAGTGGTTCAGGCCGCGCCCTATCAAGTGCGGGGCTTTCGTGAATTTGCGCATCTTCCACCGCAGATCGAGGGCGTGCCATGTGGGGCTGTCATTGAGGTCTCGGGACCGGCCGGCGGCGGAAAGACCGAGTGGGTGCTGAGGTTTCTGGCTCGTCACCGCGAGCTTTCGGTCGCTTGGGTGGAGTGCTCCAGGCGCCACACGCTTTATCCCGTGGCGATCGAGCAGCGGGGTGTGGCGATCGATCGAGTGCTTTGGCTTGAATCCGAAAATCGCGAGCAGGTGCTCTGGGCCGCGCTCCAGGCGCTTCAGAGCCGACTCTGCGCCGTCGTGGTGGTTTCGGCGGGTGAGCGCGGGCTCGATGCGGTGGAGCTTCGCCGGCTTCAGATTGAAGCAGAACGCTCGGGTGCCACGGCGCTCGTACTTTCGGAGCAGGCTACGGCCGGTCACACCTGGCCCCTGGCGCTTCAGCTCAGAATTTCGGGTTGGCAGGATGCCACGGCCCGAGGTGGAAACGGAATCCGGTCTGTGGCGGAGCCCGCCGGATTTCAGTGTCAACTCCTCAAAGGAAAGGGACGTGTGTCATGGAACGGAATCGTTTGACGCTGATCCAGTCAGGCCAGCAGGCGGAGCTCATCAACGCAGAAAGTGGCTTGAGAGCGGCAGCTCCGCAGTTGCCGCCTTCGCAGGCGCAGCCTCTTCCCGCAGCGGTTAGGCGCCGAGTGATGTGCCTGTACTTCAGGCCCGCTCCCGGGGCGGGAGCGCAGGGGCGTTTGGGAAAGTCCTGGGAAGTTCCTTTGGGTCCCATTGCCGAGAGCTGTCTCCGGCTGAGCCCTCGCGTGGCGCTTCGCCCGGGTGAGGCGGTGTTTGTGGAGATTGAACCCGGGAGGCGGCAGACGGAGGAGGGTCTGGTGCTCCGGGCTCTTCTCTTGTGCAAGAGATTCCGTTTCGCTCCCAGGATTACCGTGGCCGACGACGCGCCCACGGCCTTGGCCATGGCCCGCGTCCAGTGCGACTCGGCCAAGGAACTCCCGCTCGAGGCTCTGCTCGATTACGCGAGCCCTTTCGAACGTAGGAATCCAGGGGATCCGGCCGCAAAACGCATGGGGTACGTGCTGCTGTCGCTCCGAGGACTGGGTCTCAAGACGCTCGAGGATTTCACGAAGCTGCCCCCCGGATCGCTCGTCAGCCGGTTTGGCGAGGAGGGTCAGGCCCTCGGCCGAGATCTTCGGGAGGCGCTCACCCGCCCCTGGCCAAGGTTCACCCCAGAGGAGCGCATCACGGAGGAGCGCGATCTCCGAGAGGTCGATACTCAGGATGCCTGTGAGGACTTCTCGCTCGTCCTCAATGGCCTGGAATCGGTGATCGATCCTGCCATGGCCCGTCTTCGGGGCCGTGGGCTTCGGGCGGCCTCCGTTCGCGTCGAGCTGGAGCTGGAAAGGCGCGACGGGGCAGCGCCAATGCTCCGATTTTGGAGCCTCTGGCTTCCGGTTCCCCAGGGGACCACCCGTGGGGTGATCCCTCTCCTGCGCGATCGGATGCGCTTTGACATCGATCGAGATCCTTTTCGCTCCGGTGTCGTTCAGATACGCTTCCAGGTGCTCGAGACAGTCCGGGGAAGAACATCCCAGGGGGATCTCTTTCAGGGCTCAGCCGAGGAAGGAGAGGCCTGGGATGCACTTCTAGCGCGCATGAGCGCCAAGCTCGGCCACGAGCATGTGTTTCGCGCGCGTCCCGTCGATCGGCATCTGCCCGAGCGGTCCTGGACCCGAATCCTGCCAGACGCACTGGGGAGAAACGAGCTGTCGGCAAGACGAGCCGTTCATCGTGCGGTTTCAGGGAGCTCCCAGGAGCCTCCCCCAGGGGCGGAAGCTTCCGTCGATGCGCGCGTATCCCTGGCCCCGCGGCCCTCCCGGCTTCTCGCGCACCCTTTGCGCCTTAGGCGCGTGGGCCGTGTAATCACCGCGTTGGACGACGGTCGGCAATGGGTGATCCGCGAGTCCATGGGGGGCGAGCGGATTGCTGGCGAGTGGTGGTTTCACCCCAGCCATCAGTCGTACGAACGTTCGTATTCCCAGGTTCTTACTGAGGAAGGGCAGCGTCTTTGGACCTTTGTCACTCCGGAAGGGGCTCTCTTTCTTCACGGGTTCTTTGATTGAGAGGAGGCGCAGTCTTCTATGACCACCCGAATCCCTTCCCCGCCCCCGCGGTACGCGGAGCTTCGGGCCAAAAGCTGCTTCTCGTTTCTCAGGGGGGCTTCCCATCCGGAGGAGCTGGTGGAGCGCGCTGCGGAACTGGGTTTGAGCGCTCTGGCGATCACGGACCGAAACGGGGTCTATGGCGCGGCCCGCGCCCATCAAGAGGCCAAAAAACACCCTGATCTCAAACTGATCGTCGGCTCCGAGGTCATCTTCCGGGATGGGCCGCCGATCACGCTGCTTTCCACGAATCGCGCGGCGTACGGACTGATGTGCCGACTGCTCACGGAGGTCCACCGCGGCGAGGGCCGGATCCTGGAGCCGGGATCAGAAGAATGCGAAGAGCCGGGAAAAAAAGATGATCGCTCGATCGCCTGGGCCTCCTTTCGTGCGCTTCTAGGAAAGCAAGCCCACCGGGAGGCGCTCCATGGCCTGATCGCGCTCCCGGACCCAGGGCGCGAGTCCTATGGCGACCTCAAGGAGCTCTTCTCCGCAGGGAATCGCCTCTATCTGCCCCTTTGGAGGGCTCTCGACGGGCGCGACGCCGCTCGGGAAGCCAGGGTCCGCGACCTTTCCAGCCGCTGGGCCATTCCCATCGTGGCCACGAATGACGTGCACGTGCACGTCGCCTCGCGGTCCCGAATCCACGACGTCATGACGGCCGCACGCCACAACGTCACCCTTGAAACGGCGGGACGTCGTGTCTTCTCGAACGCGGAAAAGCACCTCAAGTCCGGCTCGGAAATGGCTGCGCTCTTCTCAGGGATTCCCGAGGCGCTGGAGCGTACCCTCGAGATCGCCGACCGTTGCGCCTTTCAGATGAGCGAGTTGAAGTATCGGTATCCCAGCGAGTGGATCCCTTCTGAACATAGCTCTCGAACGTATCTCCGCGAGCTTGTGGAGCGAGGCGCGCGCGAGCGTTACACCGAAGGTGTTCCTGCCGACGTCCGCGCTGTTCTTGAGCACGAGCTCCGTCTCATCGAGGAGCTCGACTACGCCGACTACTTTCTCACGATCCAAGAAATTGTCGCCTACGCCCGCTCGCGCGGCATTCTCTGCCAGGGAAGGGGTTCCGCCGCCAATTCCGCCGTCTGCTACTGCCTGGGCATCACCTCCATCGATCCCGTTCGGATGAACCTGCTCTTCGAGCGGTTTTTGTCCAAGGAGCGCGAGGAGCCGCCGGACATCGACGTCGACTTCGAGCACGAGCGCCGCGAGGAGGTGATTCAGTGGGTGTATGAGAAATACGGCAGGCATCGCGCGGCAATGGTGTGCACCTACGTCACCTATCGATCCAAAGGGGCGCTCCGCGAGGTGCGAAAGGCCTTCGGCTACGCCGACGGCGATCCCATCGGCGACCCAGACAAGGCCAAGCTCGTGGCCGCGCTCGCCGAGGAGCTGTATGGCTTTCCGAGGCACCTTTCGATCCACTCGGGCGGGTTCACGCTCTCGGCCGACGATCTCATCGAGATCGTGCCGGTTGAACCAGCCACCATGGAAGGGCGCACCGTCATTCAGTGGGACAAAAACGATCTTGAGGGCTTAGGTCTCCTAAAGGTCGACTTGCTGAGCCTCGGCATGCTCACCGCAATCCACCGCACCTTCGATTCCATCGCCAACCCCGCTTTGCAGTTTCACACCGTGCCAGCGGACGACCCTCAGACCTACGCGATGATCCAGGCGGCGGATACGGTGGGCGTGTTTCAGATCGAGTCCCGCGCGCAGATGAACATGCTCGGCCGCCTGCAGCCCGAAAATTTCTACGACCTCGTGATTGAGGTGGCTCTCGTCCGGCCCGGTCCCATCGTCGGGAAGATGGTTCACCCCGACCTGAAGCGTCGCCGTGGAGAGGAGCCCATCGATCTCCCTCACCCGGATCTCGCGCCGATTCTCGGGAAAACGCTCGGTGTTCCCATCTTCCAGGAGCAGGTGATGAAGATGGCCATCGTGCTCGCCGATTTCACTCCCGGCGAGGCCGATCAGCTCCGGCGCGCCATCGCCGCCTGGAGATCCGCCGGAAGCATCGAGGTGGTGGGCGAGCGACTCAGGCAGGGCCTGCTCAAGAAGGGCCTACCCGCCGAGTTCGTGGACCGGGTGTTTCAACAGATCAAGGGATTCTCGGAGTACGGATTCCCCGAGTCGCACGCTGCCTCGTTCGCCCTGATCGCCTACGTTTCCTGCTACCTCAAATGCCACTATCCCGCGGAGTTCACCGCCGCCCTCATCAACTCTCAGCCGATGGGATTCTATCCGGCCCACACGCTCCTCGATGATGCCAAGAGACATGGCGTCCCCGTGCTTCCCCTGGACATCAATCGCTCTGACTGGGACTGCACCCTCGAGGAGGCCGACGGGCGCAGATCCATCCGCATGGGGCTCAGGCTTGCCCGCACTCTCGGGGAGTCGTCTGGCCGCGCGCTCGTGGAGGAGCGGCGGAGGGCGGGGCCATTCCAAGGCGTGCGCGACTTCATGAACCGAGTGCCCCTTCGCAGCAACTCCCTGCACGCGCTGGCGCGCGGCGATGCTTTCGCTCCCTTCGGCGCTGATGCGCGCCACGCTCTATGGCAGGTATTGGAGCACGAGCTTCTCCTTGGCGGAGACGCGGCGGGTGCACCGAAACAGCTCAACCTCTTCTCTTTGCTCGGGGCGGAGTCTTCGAGTTCCCCCGCCGCTGGCGTCTTCCCACCCATCGCCCCCCTGGATCAGATCCAGATGGACTATGAGATTCTGGGTGCCTCTCATCGCGCGCATCCGATGCAGGCGCTCCGCTGGCGCTTCAAGAACCTGCCGCGCGCAACCAGTCGCGAAGTACGCGAAGCCAAGGCCGGCCAGTACGTACAGGCGGCGGGTCTCGTTCTCATCCGGCAGAGGCCTCCTACGGCTAGAGGCATGGTGTTCGCCACCTTGGAAGACGAGCATGGGTTCCTGGATTTGGCGCTCCAGCCGCAGGTCTACGAACGGACGCGGGAGGTCTTCATGAACCAGTGTTTCCTGGTGATGTCAGGTACGCTCCAGCGCGATCGCCACACCGTGAGTGTGCTGGTTCGCCAGATTCGCCCTATCTGGGCCGATCTAGCCGAAGCCCCAGCCATAGCTCGACGCGTCGACACCCGGACCTATTTCCACGGCTAATGCGCCGCGTCTAGCGAAGATTCTACTAGACGACCGAAACCCGGACCCGTTATCTCCAAGAGGTACCTCACAGTATAAGTCGGCAATAGGGGCCGGCGTATCTACCAAAGACCGTAAATCTTTGACTACCAGGAGGCTCTGCTTGATTCGTCGCTTCGCGCTCTCGTCGATCGCTCTGGCCACGCTCCTCGCGCCTGGTCTCTCTTTCGCCTTCCCGATGGCTCCTGATGAGGAAGCCACTCCGGGTGAGTACTGCACACGCAGCCACGATGACTACACCGAAGACCGGTACGAAGAGGGCATTCCCTACTGCGAACGGAATGTTTCAAGCGGGCTCAAAGCCGACATCTATGAGGCCTACGGCATTCCCGCGCGTTGCCGAAAGCACTACACCGTCGATCACCTCATCCCGCTCTCCATGGGCGGGAGCAACGACTTCACCAACCTCTGGCCCGAGGCGAAGGGTCTCACACGTACCCGCCTGAACCTCGAGCTCGACCCCTACCTCGAGCTCAAAGAGGGAAAGATCACCCAAAGAGTCGCCGTGGGCCGGGTGCTTCGCGAAAAGCTCAACCCCTCCGCGCCGCCCTCCCTTAGCATCGGTGACAACTGCGACTGACCTCGCGCAAAGCACAGCCTTTTTAGGCCCTTAGGCCCCCATGCTATCCTCACGAAATGAGGCGAATCGGGGCTGTCCTCGTCCTATGTACGTTCATTTCGGCGCTTCCCACTGAAGCCAAAGCCCCGGCCTCCTACGACATTCAGGACTACCGGCAGCGCCTCGCCGCCAAAGAGACCACCATCGACATGAACGAGGACGGGGTACCTGAGGCGGTCAGGCAATTCGATGCGCAAGGCCGCCTGACGCGGGCCGAGTACAGCTACTCCGACGGATTGAAGGAGTTCGTGGAGGTATCCCCCGATCGCCTTCGTTGGAGCCGTGCCTACAAACGCAACGGGGTCCTGCAGTCGAAAGAGGAGGAGCAGCTCAGTCCGGACGGTTCATCGGGATCTATCTCCAAAACCGAGTATTCCGCCGGCAAGCCCTACCGTAAGCAGGAGGAGCGTACGTACGGCGCCCACGCCCAAATCACCGAATATCGGGTCGACCCATCAGGTGGATGGAAACTCCGAGTCTCCTGGTACCGACAGCGCGCGCTTCAGGTCGTCACCGACGAATTTCTGGCCAGCTTTCCGGCCTGTCCCGGCGCCGGAACGCCCTCCGCCGTGGGAGCCTGCCGCGATGAGCTCTTCGGCATTCTCACCAACCCGGCCCAATCAAGCCTCGCCAACCTCGTCCCGTTCGCGCAGGTCACCTGCCGCAGGGAGAGAATCCTCGAAACGGGAACCGGCATCGGAATCGATCTCGAGTCCTGCGGACGCGAAAACAACGCCGCGGCCGTGGAGAGCGTTCGCGCGTCTATCGGGGAGATGATGCGGGGGCTGACTTGCCTCGCGGGCTTCAACCCGAACGTCGCTCAGAGGATGGCGCAGCAACTTCATGAGCGCCCCACCATCATCCGCTGCGAAGGCGAGAACGCCTCTGCTATCAGCGAAAGCTCCACCACCGCGAACGTCGATCCCGATGACCCCATGGCGGAGAGGATCCAGCGCTGCGCGGATGCGATCGTCCCCCCTTCCACTGGAGGCGGATCCGCCACGACCGAGGGATCCGGGGCGTCGGGTCCTTCGGTCACCGCGTTTTCCACCCCGGACAACGGCCGGATCACCCTTGCCTCCCTCGATCCAAACATCCCATCTGGTGTGAGCGCGGCCCAAACGCCCCAGAAGCTGTTCCATGAATTCATGCACGTGGCCCGGATTCCCCACGACGAGCGATTTCACAACCCCAGCTCGATCATCCGCTACCTCGCGGAAATCCGGCGCTGCGACCGAACCTCATGGAACGCGGTGAAAAACTGGCGTTTCGCTGACCCGGTATACGGATGCGAAAACGTCTGCGGCGGATCGCCCATGGGCTCTGGTTCCTCGCGGCTCACCACCGCCACCTCCGGCCTGAGCCGCCTTCCTGTACCGGGCACGACTCCGTTAGAGTTCTACACGCCAACGCGGGCCGCCCCGGTGGCCCTCGGATGCGAGGCCTGCCGAAACCTGAGCCTCACCCAATCGAGCTACGACATGTTCACCGAACCTAGAAGGGTCGTCTCGGACGACTGTCTCCAGAGAACCGATACGCTCTAGGCCCGGCCTAAGCTCAGTGCCACTCGAAATAAAGCTTCGCGCGCGGCCGCCGAAAGGCGCTCGAGTTCGAGTCAGGCGAGGCGCCAGTGGAATACTGGTCGATCACTCGCTTCGAGGGGCTTACCACCTTGAAGCCGAAGCCCACCTTTTCCACCACCGCGGTATCACCCCAAAACCGCTTCGATCCGGGAAGCGCGTTGTCTGCGTCACGGAAACTCGAAACTGGCGGTACCTTCATGGAAGCGGCGGTCATCACCTCATCCATAACCATTCTATCGCCTTCGGCCCGGTATACGGTCAAGGGAGCGAAGTCGCCGGCGTCGTCCGGGCGGAAAGTAGAAAGCCCGGTTCGGATCCCTGGATCGTTCGACAGCGGCATGCCCACGCCCTGGTAGGCATACTGATCCACCGGAAGCAGGTCGTTGAACCACTGGCGGCGATACATCAGTGGCAGGCCGTTCGCCCCACGCAGCCCCAACATCGCGTCCTTGAAATCGTCGTCGGCGCAATTCGGGGCCTCACCCTTGATGTAGGCCTCAAAGGCCGTGTGCGAATAGCAGACGAAAGCGAGCGTTTGGCGCTCTTTCAGCTGCTTGAAGGCCTCTGACTCCACGTCGTATTCGCCCGCGGCATTGAAAAGCGCGGACTCGCCCTCGGTTCCCGGCAACTTCAGCTCCCGAACCTTGGAATTCAGCACGAGGAGGTATCCCTTACCGTCCTGAGCGCTGGCCGAATTGCTTCTGCGGTCGAACTTCGAGTTGAAATACCAAACGAGCACGCCCGGCTGGTACTTGAATTCCGTCATCCGGAAGCGCTCCGTTGCGTTTGCGCCATCGCGCAGAAAGTAGGCCTGAGTCCCAACCTCGATGTTGTTGTCCATGTTGTAGGACGCGAGCTTGCCCTCGCGGACGAAGTTTTCGCCGGGGGTACGATATTCGAAGAGGTAGAACTGACTGTGTTGAACGTCTTCCTTTCCGTCCGTCAGCAGCTTCCAGTCCCCAATGGGTCGGTCGGCGGCGGTTTCGAAGCTCGCCTTCTCGGTTCCGAGCGTGACGTTGTCGACCACGATCCCGAACTCCGTATAGCCGGCGTCCGTGACGTACCGGATCTCGAGCTCCACCTCTTGTCCGCGCTTGTCGGAAAGATCGTAGCTCTTTGTCACCCAGATCGGCGCCTGGCAGGTGAGCACGAGGCTGTTGAATTCCTGAAGCTCCTCGGCCGTAAGCCCCTCCGACGAATGCTTCTTCGTCCGAAGCGCAAGGGCCCGGGCGGCTTCGCAAAGTGGATTCAGGTCCGCGAGCGTGTCGTTGTCGCTATCGCCGGAGACCAAGCGCAGGTCTTCACGGACGGCGCCGTTGATCAGCACTTGGCCGATGTCGTAGTCAGTAATGACCTTGATCTCAGCTTCCGGGCTGTTGAAGTTGGTTTCCGTCTCGATGTGAAAGATCGTGTCGAACCGAAGCGTGGCGTCGCCCTCCGACGGGACGCGAAGCGCGAGCTTGAGGGACTTCGATCCTCCGTCATACCGCCCGGTGTAGGCGGCGAAGCGTTGCGTAGACGCGTTCATGTCCACCACCTTCACTTGCTCCACTGAAGGTCTGGGCATCGCTACCAGGGAACGATAGACCGGTTCCTCTGTCTCCGGAGTCGTGGACACCACGTCGTGAACCTGCGTAACGCCGTCGTGGTCCTCTTCGATCACCCCAGGGCCCGAGTAGGTGAAGTAGTCCTCGCGTTGGCCCTCGGAAACGTAGTTGTAGGCACCGACATAGGCCGAAGTCCGTTCACCCTGGCGCACAACCTTGGGCGCAAGCCATCCCAAGCTGATCTTGCTGTAGCTCGAAAGCTCCTGCGCCTGAAGACGCGCATTGGAGCTCATGAGCTCCCAGGCCCCGGTGCTGTTGTCGCCCTGCATGGCGTATACATCCGGCAGCGTTAGGGAGTGGCCGAACTCGTGCATGAAGGTCGATCGGTCGGAAAACTCGGACTGCATGTTGTAATCTAGGGCGAATACGTTGTCCGAGATCTTCAGGCCGTTCATCGACGGGCGGCGCAGGCCTTCCACCATCGGGCCGTCCGAAGTGAAGATGGGGTCGTTCGCCGGAACCGAAATCGACCAGCGATGCGGCCAGATGCGGTTGAAGCACTCCACCGCGGAGGCCTGCTTGGGGCCCGCGGGAACGTCAGCGGAGGCCGGACGTTTTCCGTCTGGATCGAAATCGCGCTGGCAGGAGGCCTGCGATTTTCCGGCGTAAACGAGCACCACCGCATCGATGAAACCGTCAGCCTCGTTGTAGTGGCCATCGGAATCGTAGTCGCCGAGGTCCCAGTTGTCGAAACTCTCCCACCAATCGGAGTCCTGTTTCTGCTGCTTCAGGGCCAGGAGGGCGTCGATCACGAGCCGCCGGGAGGCTCGGTCGGTGTTGCCCGCCACGGCCTCACCGTAGTCCTTGAGGGAGCCAGGAGCGGTGATCACCGGGGTCACTACGCCTTCGAGCTCGAACTGACCGAGCGAGGCGTGTTTGTAATACTGGCGGAGCGAGTTGAGGTTCTCGCCGAACAGGTATTCCTGGGCTTGCGATCCGCCGTCCGGGCCAGCCGCGAAAAACTCAGGCTGCTCGAACTTCACGTCTGAAAACTGCACCGGAATGAGCATCACCCTATACTTGCCTTTGAGCGAATAGGTGGCGGTGTGGCCCTTCATCGCGCCCGAGATGATCTTGTGATTCGCGTATGCAAGGGAGTTGGCGTAACGTTTGCCTTCGAGCTTCTCTTCAAGCTTCCGGATCTCCTCTTGGAGCGCGGCGCGAGTGGAGGCGTCTCTTTCCGACTGTTCGCGCGCCTGGAGCACGGCGATCCGGTCTGACAGCGCCCGGCGATTGGCCTCATCGCGTTGGCGGCGCATCTCGTTCTCGCCGGATCCTTGCCCCGAGGAGCACGCGGATGCCATCAGCGAAAAAACCAGCACCAGTACAGAGACCGACGACCGGAACGAATACTTCGACATGTTCTGATTCCCCCACTCAAAAAGAAGTGCTGCAGGCCGTGTGCATTAAAAGTGCCGCTCCGACAAGGGGGGAACCCTTTAAGTTCCAAGCACCTGATGCGCCGTCTGGAGGTGGATCAAAACGCTCAGGGGCAACATGCCTTAGATTTCGGCGATTAACAGGGGCCAAAAAGCGCCTGCGCCCCTGTTCCGTGTCGCCCGATTCCGTTTCTCAATCCATGATTTCCCGCCACTGGGGGCGGGTGGGATCGGCATAGTCCATCACGACAGAGCTTCCGAGCCAGGGATTCCTAACCCACATGCGGCCCTTTCCGTTGGCCTTCACAAGGGGCCCCTCGGCAAGCGGCCATTGGTCCATTCGTCGATCGCCGCTGAAACCGTCGATGGCGACGATCGGCCATTCCCAGTGCTTTCCGGGCTGAAGCTCGAATTCAATCACGTGTCCCGCGTGGGTGACGTACCGATTCAGGCGCCGGTCGGAGAAAGGGGTCAAGTGATGGATCGCGAGGACGTCCTGGACGAAGCGCTCATATGAAATCTCCGAAGCCTCGACCGCCTCAAGGAATCCCCAACTCGAGCCGCCCCTCTTGCAGGCGCTCGATTTGCACGGCGCCCGATACAGGGCAGCGTGAAATCCGAATCGAAGCGGGCAGGCTTCCTCGCCCGCAGCAAATCTGAAAAATGTCCAAGGTCCGCGATTCTCCATGCAGGTTTCCGGAATCGAATCGGGAATGACCGGGTTCAGACCGCAGGCGAACCCCGGGGCCACGCAGGTGTTGTTGCGCTTTTTCTCGTTCTTGTGGCCCTCGAAGCGAATGAACGAAAGGCGATCATAGCCCGAGCGGGCTGGCATGAGAGTCGTGGCCACGGCCCAGTCGTCGTTCTCGAATTTCTCGACGTCGAGGTTGTCTTTGTACACCCCACCCGCCGAGATCAGAAATGACGGCGAAGAGTGGAAAATCTCGACGTTTCGGTGGTGAAATTTCTGGAATACGGGCTCGCGGTTTTTTCTTATGATCAGATCAAGAATCGTATCAGGTGGCCGATAGCTGGTGAGAGCCGTCCGTACCATCACGGTCGCGCCGTAGTGGGGACGCCAGGCCTGCGGAAGCTGATCGTAGCTGGCGTAGTTCCCGGCCAGAATCGCAAAGCGCGCGACCTCGCCATCGCCCATGATGAGGTCGTGGTTCTGATGATAGCCCACCTTTCGTCGGAAGGGCACGGAGCGGCGCAGGCCATGATTTTGTAGGGCGAACCGGGCGGCCAGCATATCGAGCACGATCCTCGCCGCGGTCTTCACCCGAGCGTCACGGGTGTGATCATAAAGAATCTGGAGAACACCCGTCGTGTAGCCCTGGTAGGGACGCGAGTTGAACTCGTCGAAGTCATTCTTTGCGAAGGGTTGAAGGTGTTTCAGCAGCCAAAGATTGAATCCATTGGCGTCGTTGTCGTACTGCGCGTCGTACTCGCCCCGTGACTGAAGATCCTCGAGCAATAAATCGTTCGTCAGGTACCTCGCCACCTCGGTCATGAGAATGTGGTTCTCGGTATCCTTCATGTTCACCACACCACACCATCGTGCACGGTAGTGAGTGTAGTGATTTGCTCCCTTTTCCGTGAACAGGACGTCAAGAAGCTTGCGGCGCGCTTCGGGCGGAATCGGGCCGTCGCCCCGGCCCCAGATCATCATCACGTTCACGAGCTCGTGCAGCATGAAATCGTAGTCGCCGAGCCGTTCACAGAAGTTGGGAATGAGTACGAAGTCGACTCCGACCTTGGCGTAGAGCTTGGTGGCCGGATCGAGAACAATGTTGATGAACTCTTCGGCCGTTCCGTTCAGCGCGAACCCTCCGTAAGCCGGCCGTATGAAACTGCCCACCCCGTTCTTGCCCCAGCCGCCCTGTGGGATGGACGCGGCGTACTCCAGCGCCCGGCGGGCCCGGGCCGGAAGCAGGCTCAGCGACTCCTCAAGCGTCTGTGCGGGTGGAACCCCCGAGAAATCCAGTCGCACCTGAGTTGCCCGCGTGAGATCGTGCGGGGGAGTGGCGTCGGCGGACGCGCCTAGGGCAAATCCGAGTGCAGCGGCGACGCCGTAGACTCTAGAAGATCGCGGGCGCACCTGCGACCTCCGTGGCCAGGAGGAGGTAAGCGCCGACGCCATAAGAAAGGTCTTCACATCGCGGTACTATCTTATATGACGCGCGCGAGCCAGGGTTCGTGAACCACGAGATTTCGGTCATCGAAAATCCGCGATTCGTGCGCTCCAGGCGCGCAGTGATCGCCCGGAAGGCCCGCGTGCCGCGTACGATGTATTCGTCGGGCAGCCAACCGCGCCGAGCGCCCCTGATCATGGCGTATGCGAGCAACGCGGATCCTGAGGTTTCTTCGTATCCCTGACCGGGTTCGGTCATCAGCGTGTCCCAGAGCCCATTTTCCATCTGAACCCTCGCCGCGGCTTCCATGTGTGAGGCAAACAAGGCTTGGAGTTCGTTCCGCCGCGGATGCCCTTCGGGCAAGGTGTCGAGGATCTCAGCCATCGCGGTGGCTACCCAGCCATTGCCCCGAAGCCAGACGGTTGGTTTGCGCCTTGGAATCGTATCTTTCTTTTCGGGATTCCATGCATGAAAAAACAGGCCGGATGCAGGGTCGCGAAGCGCGGAAGCGAAAATCCCGGGCTGAGCCGCCGACCAATCGCGCAAGTCCGGTTCATCGAAGGTCGCCCCCCACTGGGCCCCCAGCACGGCGTACATCATGAGTGAATCCACCCAGATCGAGGGTGGGAAAAAATGGGACATCCATGAGTGGCCGAGGTGGTTGATCGCGCCCAGGACGTTTCTGGGTTCGTCGTTCACGAAACGCGCCGGCCCCAGGGCATTTCTGAATTGTGAGTAGTCGCCTTCATGGCGGATGAGGGCAAGCGCGGAAAGGCCAGGCGGCACCCGATCCGCGAGAGTGACTTCGGGCAGGTTCTTTTTCCAATGATGGTTATGAAATTCGGAGATGTATTCCCGAAATGCCTCGCCGTGTACGGAAAGCGTGCCCAAGCGGTGGAGTCCGTAGAGAAACACGCCAGGGCCCCAGTTCCAGGCGAGGGCGCGTGGGGATTCCTTTCCCAGGAAATTCCAGGCCACCTTGTCGGCCACAAGCACGGGCCAATCGGAGCTCACCGTAAAACTCGAGGTCTGAGCCTTGAAAGGTAGGCCCCAACAGTCGCCCTTCACCGCGAGAGTATGTGCGCCCGGAGAGAGGTTCGTTATCTCGGCCCACCAGCGGTCTCTGAAGGGCGACGGGTTCCAGTCAGCGGCAATTGGAATTCCGTCGAGAGAGGTTTCTATCTTTGCATCAGGACACCCGCGAAGCTCGGCAGTTACCCGATCACCCCAGACGATCCCGCGATCTCGAGGCACGGAAAGCTCGATTCTCTCGATCGCGTGGGCATCGGAAAGCGTCCAAAGAAAGAGGCCAATGGCGAGCCCAATGGAATTGGCACAAGTGGGCTTAGCTGAATTACGTGGTGTCACAGGTGGGTCCCCTCACCCACGAGGGTCGTCCCAACTGTTCCTTGAGTCCAGGAAAAGCCCGCGCTGCAGCGCGCTTAGCGGGCGGCGGCGCTCCACATCATGTTGTTGTGGTTGAAATGATTCCCGAGCGCCGAAAGGCCGATGGGAGTCAGGTACGACGCGCCCATCGGTTGGGCTCCACTCCAGTTCAGGGAGTATGCGAGGGCCATCGGATTCACGCCACAGCCGCCCACCATTCCCTGCATCTGCCCCATCTGGGGAGCACAGTATTGCCCTCCGTAAAACGGCATACCGCCGAAGGAGTGCATGGGGGAGGGGATGTAACCGCTCGAAGCGGAAACGGCTTTCGGGGACATCGCCAAGAGCGACATCGCGAGCAGGGTGGTCGTCCAAAGGGTGCGCATCAGATTGCGCGACAGGATCCAACGGTTCATGGCTTGATTCTCCAACTCTCAGCTTCAGCAGACGCTCACTTGCATCACCGGCGTGGTGGGCTCCTGCCCTTCCACCGGGGTCACACTCTCAGGTGAAAGCTCTTTCAAGGGGTGTGCCCGGTGACACAGGGGGAGATAAAGGTTCTAGGTATTTGTTTTCATGTCGATAATTATGGAATCGAACCTGGGGCAACCCCCGAATTCTGTCTAAGCTCTAGACGTCTTAGGGTCAGCTCATCACCAAGGTGTGTGCCCGTCGAATGACCAATCCCCGTCCTCCGAGCGTAAGACCCGATACACGATCCCGTTGGGAATCGGCGCTGGGGGGGCATCAGGAGGCAGCAGGCGCTGAAGGATCCGCCGAACCACGCCGCCATGAGTGGCCACGCCGATGCGTCGATAGGGGTGTTGATCGAGGAACTCATCCAGCGCCGCGAAGGCTCGGTTCATTACGGCGGCACCCGTTTCACCGCCCGGGTAGGCCACGTCGGCATCCGTGGGGAGCGACGATCGCCATCGGCCCAGCGTCGCCTCGCCGAACCTTTCCGAGATTTCAGCCATCGTCAGCCCCTGAGCGGCACCTAAGTGCGCCTCGCGAAGGCCGGCGGACTCGAATACCGGAAGCGCCGCGGCCGCCGCAATGATCCGACCGGTCTCGGCGGCGCGGCTCAGGTTGCTTGTCAGGATCGCTTCAAGGCCCCGTCTACCCAAAATCAGAGCGAGCCGCTGCGCCTGTCTGCGGCCTTCCTCGTTCAACGGGACATCGACGTGCCCCTGAAAGCGTCCTTCGCGATTCCAATCCGTTTCGCCATGTCGGAAAAGATAGAGTTCACGCACCCGGGAGAGCATCGCTCCGCCGGAACAGCGCGTAAACCCTGAATGCGCCCGGAGTTGCTCTCGATCTCTCGGCCTCAAACTATTTTCTGGTCTGGCGCGGCGCGGCCTCGGTAAACCTTCGCTCCTATGGATCTTCTCTGGCCTGCACTCTATGTACTCGTTGGGGCTGGCATTGGCTCGGCCGTCACTTTCGCCTTTCTGCGCGCGCGCTTCCGCGGGGACACCGCCACACTTCAAGAGAGGCTCAGCGGCCGGGATCAGCAGCTCCTGGGGCTTAGGGACGACCTCCTCGCGCGCGAACATCGGCTAACGCAATCTCAAGAGGCCGTTTCTCAGCTTCGTGCCCGTGAATCCGAGCTGGAAGCCCGCCTCCAGGCGGAGCGCAAGCAAGCTGAGGAGAAGCTTGGTCTTCTGAACGAGGCTCAGGTTCGTCTTGCGGATGCGTTCAAGGCCCTGTCGGCCGAAGCCCTCAGGCACAACAACCAGAGCTTCATGGATCTCGCCAAGGCCACGCTTTCGAAGTTTCAGGAAACCGCGAAAGGCGATCTTGAGAAGCGGCAGCAGGCGGTGGATGAGCTCGTGAAACCGATTCGTGAAACCTTGGAAAAGGTCCAGGGGCGGATGCAGGACATGGAGAAAGACAGGGTAGGGGCTTACGAGGGGCTCAAGCAGCAAATCATATCGCTCGCCGACTCGGAACGTCAGCTTCGAACGGAAACCTCGCGCCTTACACAGGCCTTGAAATCCTCGACGGTCCGCGGCCGCTGGGGAGAAATCCAGCTCAAACGCGTGGTCGAGATGGCGGGCATGCTCGAGCATTGCGACTTCACTCAGCAGGAGACCACGACGGACGACGAGGGCTCCCGACTGCGTCCGGACCTCATCGTGCGGCTGCCTGGCGGTCAGAGCATCGTCGTGGATGCGAAGGCCCCGTTGGCGGCCTTTCTCGAGGCCATGGAAACCGGCGACGAAGACATTCGGCAGGCGAAGCTTTTGGACCACGCTAAAGCCATCCGCGCCCATGCCACATCCCTCGGGAAAAAGGCGTACTGGGCTCAGTTCGAGCGGGCACCCGAACTCGTGATTCTCTTCCTGCCAGGCGAGAACATCTACCATGCGGCACTCCAGGTGGATCCCGGGCTCATCGAAGCGGCGGTGGAAGATGGGGTGCTGCTCGCTACCCCTTCCTCATTGATCGCGCTCCTGAAGGCGGTTGCCTATGGCTGGCGCCAGGAGGCTCTGGCGGAAAACGCTCGGAAGATCAGCGATCTTGGGAGGGAGCTGCATGACCGGGTCGCGGTCATGGGTTCGCATTTCGTGAAGTTGGGGTCGAATCTCCGGCAGTCGGTCGATGCGTACAATAAAACGGTGGGAACTCTCGAAACCAGGGTTCTGGTGACCGCACGGAAGTTCAAGGACCTCGGTGCCGCGTCCGGCTCGGAAGATGTGGAAGAGGCGGTGCTTCTGGAGTCATTGCCCCGCCCCCTGACTGCGCAGGAGCTTCTGCCCATCGGGCCGGGAAAACAGGATCTTCCCGCGGAAAGCTGACGAGACCCAAACCGCCAAACAGAGCCTAGGCGGTGAAGTCAGATCTCGATTCCATAGCCCTTGATCTTCTTGTGCAGGTAACTGCGTTCGATTCCGAGCACGGTGGCGGTCTTCGACACGTTTCCGCCTTGCTCCTTCAGCACCCGAAGGATGAATTCCCTTTCGAACTTCTGGCGGGCGTCCCTGAGGCTGGGCGTCTCGCCTTCATCCGTTGACACCGCGCTCGCGGATATCGGCTCATCCCCGCCTGGCATCGCAAGCGCCTCGTCGCTGAGATGCTCTAAGATCTCCGCGGCAGTAACGGGCGTCCCGTCGGAGGCTTCCGGGGCCAGTATGATCAGGCGCTCCACCAGATTCTTGAGCTCCCTTACGTTGCCCGGCCAGCTGTATCCGGTCAAAGCCTTCTGGGCTTCTGAGCTCAGTGTTCTCCGCTTTCGCGAGTGTGTGGTCGCCGCTTCATCCAGGAAATGTCCTGCGAGAAGGGGGATGTCCTCCTTGCGTTCGCGCAACGGCGGTACCTGAAACGGGATCACATTGAGTCTGTAAAAAAGATCTTCCCGGAAACGGCCTGCCGCGATCTCCGCGCGCAAGTCCTTGTTCGTCGCGGCCAGGATGCGGGTGTCCACCGTGTTGGTCTGGGATCCCCCCACGCGCTCAAACTTTTGCTCCTGAATCACGCGGAGCACCTTGGCCTGTGTTTTGAGCGACATATCCCCGATCTCGTCCAGGAAGATGGTCCCTCCGTTCGCAAGATCGAATTTTCCGCGACGCGCCTGGGTTGCGCCGGTAAATGCTCCTTTTTCATGACCGAACAGCTCGCTCTCGATCAACTCCTCCGGAATCGCCGCACAGTTCACTTCGACGAAGGGCTTCGAGACCCGCAGCGACATGGCATGGATCTGATGGGCCACCACCTCTTTCCCCGTTCCGTTTTCTCCGGTGATCAGCACGGAACCGGTAGTCGGGGCCACCCGTTTAATTTTTTCTCGGATCTGATTCATCCCGGCGCTTTCGCCGATCATTTTTCTGCTGGATTTCACCTGCTCGCGGAGCGCCTGATTTTCGCGCGCCAGGTCCTGGGCGGAAAGCGAGTTTTGCATGACGAGCAGGAGTTTTTCCAATGAGAGGGGCTTCTCCACGAAATCATACGCCCCCAGCTTAGTCGCTCTCACCGCCGTCTCGATATTCCCGTGACCTGACATCATGATCACGGTTTGGGATGGTTGATCCTTCCGAATTCTCGATAGTGTCTCAAGTCCGTCCATGCCTGGCATCCAGATATCCAGGAGGATCAGATCCGGCTTTTCGCTTCGAATGCGCGAGAGCGCCTCTTCCCCCGAGGAGGCCGTCTGCACCCGATAACCCTCGTCCGCCAATGCGCCTGAAAGCGACGCGCGAATCGAATCCTCGTCGTCAACCACCAGTACCAGCCGCGCCATGGGGCGCCTCCTTCCGACTTTCCGCCCCAGCGCGTCGCGCCGTGGGCAGCTCTATGGCGAATACCGTGCCTTCGCCGAGGGCTGAGGTCACTCGAATGAATCCATCGTGATCATTCACGATCCGCTTCGCGATCGCCAGGCCGAGGCCCGTTCCATCTCGCTTCGTGGAGAAATAGGGCTCGAATACCCGTGATCGGGTCTCCTCATCCATTCCAGGACCGTTATCCCGGACGCTCGCTGCGGCAATTTGAAGATGTTCGTTGTAATCCGTCTGCAGGATCACCCGCCCCGCCCCAGTTGTTCCGGGCCCCTGTATTGCCGCAACGGAGTTGTCGAGGAGGTTGATGAACACCCGCTTCAGCTGGTCGCGGTCGAACTCGAAGATGGGAAGCTTGGGTTCCAGCCTGAGATCGAAAGCGATCTCGGGATGCGCTTGCGAATAGAGCGAGGCCACTTCCCGCAGGGCATCGTTCAGGTTGGCTGGGGCAGGCGTGATCTCAGGAAATCGCGCGAAGCTCGAAAACTCGTTTACCATCTCCTTGAGTTCGTCCGTGTTTCTCACGATCGTGTCGGTGCATTCCTTCAGGAGATCCTGATCCTTTCCTTTCAGGTGCCCAAACCGGCGTTGAAGCCTCTGGGCTGAAAGTTTGATCGGCGTCAGTGGATTCTTGATCTCATGCGCGATTCGGCGAGCGACTTCCCGCCAGGCCACTTCACGCTGAGCCTTGATGAGATGGGTCATGTCGTCGATCACGACCACTACGCCCCACTTCGTGCCGTTTTCGTGGAGTGGGGTTGCCACGGCGGCAAGCGATCTGCCGACGTTCGCCTCGTTGAAGCTCCACTGCGTCACCTCGGGAAGCTCGCTCGCGCCCACCTCCTTGCGGTCAAAGGCGCGTTCGATGACGTCCACCAGGGGGCCACGCTCTCCCGTAAGAACCTTATGGAATTCGTGTCCAACGGCCTGCGCCGGGTCCAAGGAGAGCAGCTGCGAGGCGGCGCGGTTCAGGGTCGAGACTGACCTTTCACGATCCACTACCATCACGCCCGTCCCGATGTTCGCCAGCACGGCTTCAAGTTGCTGGCGGCGTTTCTCGAGGTCGTTCTTGGCCTGAGTCAGGTTCTCCCGGTTCTGCCTCAGATCGTCGGTCATGCTGTTGAAGGAATCGATCAAGACTGAGATTTCGTCGTGACCCGTGCGGTCGATGGAGATGTCGAGATTGCCCGCGCCCACGGCGCGCGCGCCTCTTACGAGCCGCTCCACTGGATCCGTGAGCTGCTTCGCCATGAATAGACCGATCCATACCGCCACGAAGATCAAGACCAGCGTGATCAGCACCAAGATGGCGAAGTAGGTGGTCTTGATCGGATACTCCAGAGGGTTGGTGTCCCGGTAGTCGTCGAAGACGCTGGCGATTTCACCTACTTTGCTGACTAGGCTCACCGGTATGTATGCGCTGGTTACGACCACGCCCGCGAGCGGGGCTTTGCTGCCGGCGGGCAGGTCTCTCGAGGCGAGCATGGGCACCAGGCAGCGGATCATGTCCCCGCTGTCGAGATGCTGAACCACGGAAACCTTCTCTCCGGAAAACGCGCGCTCCAACAGGTCAAGAGAGAGGCGGGGATAGTAAGCGGGAAGGGATGCCCCGGAGCTGTCGGCGGAAAGCAGGCGTTCATCGAGAGGATCGGAATAGAATTCCACCGCGTCGAGCGCCAGCAGAGACCGTTGAGCCGCGAGAAACTCCTTGATCTCCAATGATGCCCGTGGCGAGAGCTCGGATCCAGGTGCCACGTGCGCCCGGGAAACGATCTTTCCCAGCTGCCGCGCGAGGTGTTCGGCGAAGTGCATCGTGGTTCGATCAGCGTTCCGGTAATAGGTGCGCGTGATTTCCAGCGAGGCCTGGAGGGTGTTCTGAATTCTGAGGGAGAACCACTTGTCGAAGCTTGAGTTGATGTAGAGCGACGAAATGATGAAGAGGACCAAGGTGGGGATGATCGAGAACGCGAGAAAAGCCACGATCAGCTTCGACTTGAGTCGAGACCCCAGCACCCGGCTTCGGCGTTCCAGAAAAACCTTGCCGATGTTCCTGAAAATCAGCCAGACGAGTGCGATCAGCAGGATCACGTTCAGGTTGAGGATCCCGAAGAAGAAGATCGAGTTCACGAAGGGGAGAGTGTTGGAGATCTCGGTGAGACGAAACTCGGCGGCCGTGAGCACCAGAAACAAGACTACCAGGCCACCGATGGCGATGCGTTCGCGCCTGCGTTTCCGGATCTCCGCGAAACCAAGAATGGGCCCAAGGAGCCGGTGGTGCCCCTCGTGGTCATCAGCCAGCGTTTCCGCGGGATTTTCGGGATGTTGCGGCGCGCCGCCCGTCATCCTTCAGTTATGGCTGAAGGGCCGCCTCTCGCGCAAGGATGCCGATTACCCGCTTGGCGCCGGACTCCATGCGGCTCCGGATCGCCCCTGCGACCAATCCGACGCCTGGAACGTCAGGCTCCGCCACCGTCGCGTAACGGACGTAGATTTTTGGTGCGCCGTTCTCCGACAGGGCGGGAAGCGCCTCCATGTACCAGATCCCATCGAGCCGATCGAAGGCGGGATCATCCTCAAACTCCGGTTGAAGATGCTGCGGCAGCCTCGCCTGTGCGCCCGACGGGCATGGATCGATCTGCCACTCCGAGCCTGAGGAATAAGATGAAATTGAAGGATGAAAGTGAACGAGGAAGCAATGTTTGGTCGTCTGGTTGAATGGCCCCAGGGCCATCGACATCCAGTTCCAGATATGGGCGATCCCCCCACCCGCCGATCCCACGGTGTGACTCCCATGGAGATAAGGCATGCTCATCGCCACGTACCGGTCGAAGTCAAAAGCCGCCCGGCGTAGTCTGGCGAAGTCGGCGATGATGACCGCCGAGGCATCGGCATCAAATCTTCCCTGGGAGTACGATGAACGAATCGTGGGCTCACCCAACTGCCCCGCAAGAGCCGCGATGTTCACTCGGGGATCAATCGTGAATCTGGGGTTTTCACCGGACGCAGCGGAGGTCCAGAGAGCCGAAACGAGAGCGATGCCCAGGGCGTATGCGCGCATGGTGGAAGTCCTTCCTAAAGTTCAAGACTTGTTAAACCATAAAGAGCGCAGCGCGTAAACTTTGAAACTTCGCGCGAGAGGCTTTATCAACCGGAGTAATGACCGCCCCGGCTGCTCCCTCATTCCCCACCCAGCTCATGGTCGCACTCGACTTTTCTGCCGTCGACCCAGCCCGGCGCCTGGTTGAGTCCCTGGCTGATCTTCCGGTGACCTATAAAGTGGGTTCAGAGCTTTTCCTCGCCGGGGGACCCCAATGGGTGGAGCGATTGGTGGCGATGGGGCGCCCGGTGTTTCTTGACCTCAAGTGGCACGACATCCCCAATACGGTTTCATCGTCCGTACGTTTGGCCAGCGACTTAGGAGTCCGATTCGCTACGCTGCATCTGAGCGGAGGAAAGGCAATGGTTGAGGCGGCGGTACAGGAGGCCAGAGCTCGGTCGGGCGGCCGTCTCACGCTTCTCGGCGTTAGCGTACTGACTTCGTTTTCGGACACCGAATGGTCAGAACTGGGCCAGGTGGCTTGGGGAGCCGGAAAGTCGGCTCCTCCACGGGGGGATGGGTGTGTGGGGCACGCAGTGTCCCGACTGGTGAAGGCGGGAGTGGAATGGGGCATTCCGGGGGTCGTCTGCTCGGCGCATGAAGTGCAATCGGCGACCAGATCACACCCCGATCTCTTTACCGTGGTTCCGGGTATTCGCCCGGGAGGTTCGGCCGCTGCTGACCAGGCACGGGTAAAGACGCCCTTGGAGGCCCGCAATCTGGGGGCAAGGGCGATCGTGGTCGGGAGGCCCATCACTGGCTCCGAACGGCCTCGCGAGGTGGTTCTGCAGATTCTTCGCGACTTGGGCCACGACTGAGCCTAAGGGGAGTGCTCGATGCTTGAGTTACGCAATCCGCACAGTGTGCTTGCGGCCATCCAGATGCGTCCCAGAGACGTAACGCATATCCATCTTCCCGCTCAGGGACGAAGTGAAGCATGGGCGGAGGTCGCCCGGATTGCCCAGGAGGCTGGGATCGCGGTTTCGACCGAAGCGCCGTCTCGTGACCGCGACCGCAGCGGACGCCGCGGCCACTCCCGTGGTGGAGGCCGTGCGGAACGAGATCCCGCGCCTGGTCGTACCGGGGGCTCTTTCGCCACCGTTCGTGAGTCAGAAGGGGTTTCCCTCGAGGAGCTTTTTGCCGATGGCGGGCGGGGGGGGGTCTGGCTCGCGCTCGACTGCGTCCAGGATCCGCAGAACGTGGGTGCGATCTTTCGAACGGCTGCGTTTTTCGGGGTGAAAGGGATCCTTCTCACCCAGGAGCGGTCCGCGCCGCTGACGGGTACTGCCTATGACGTCGCTTCAGGGGGGATGGAGCATGTGCCTTTCGCCATTCACAACAACCTGAGCCGCGCATTGGATGCTGCAAAGGACGCGGACCTTTGGATATTGGGCACTTCGGAGCATGCCAAGGAGAGCCTTTCTACGCTCAAGAAGGACCGATCTTGGCTGGTGGTTGTGGGAAATGAAGAAACGGGGATTCGCCGCCTGACTCAGGAGCGGTGCGACCTGGTCTGCAGCATTCCCGGCTCCGGAGCAGTGACATCGCTCAACGTCTCGGTAGCGGCCGGCATTCTGGTCGCCCATTTCAGCAGATAGTAGAAAGCCCCGATTTTCATGGGAAAACCGGGGCTTTCTTATCAGCTAGAAAGAGTCGGATCAGAGTAGGTAATGCACGCTCAGGCCGAGCGTGTCGTCCGAAAAGCCGCGAATTCCGAAACTCGCGTTTCCATCCACGATATTCAGGATCACCCCTCCGTCGACGCTAATCAGGACGTTGTCCTCGCGGGTCACGCTGAAATGGACTCCGGCATTGCCCCCGAAGGTGAGGTAAAACACCGAACTATTGCCGCCGATGCCGAAGGCCTGCGCAGCGGCCGTGGACCCCGCGGTACCTAGTCCGAGGCCGCCGCCGATGTGAAGGCCCGCCTTGCGGTCCCCGGCGACGGTATGCTTGTACATGCCGCCCAGACCGAAACCGAACGGGGAGCTCGTGCCGATCGCGAAATAGGTCTGCACGGCGTTCTTGTCGTCGATGAGGTGGATCGAGCTCAGGGCTGTAGCATTAACGAGCACTGTAGCGGCCGAAAGCCCCAGCCCCGTCCGGGAGTTCGAGACCGAGGAGGCCATGGGGGCCGACCGGGTTACACGTACACTTTCCTGAGCCGCTGGGCGGGAACTCTTGCGACCCGGCTGATTACCCAGTCCGAAGGCCTGCGTGCTCAGGGAAATGGTGAGAGCAAATAAGCCAGTAATTGCGATCAGTTGCTTTTTCATTCTGTCCTCTTTCTCATGTTGCGATGCGAGCCCTGGGTTCTATGGGTGAGGACGTCTGAGGGGCAAGGGCAAAGTGACTGTTCATCTGGTCCGAGCACGGAGCCCAGGCAGAAATTCTCCCAAAATACCTACCTCCTGGTTTATGGTGCCGCTTTACCGGCGAGTGCGGTGAATTTGCCTGATCCGATAGGGATAGGGTGATCGCTGGGGTAGCTCAATTGGCAGAGCAGCTGATTTGTAATCAGCAGGCTGCGGGTTCAAGTCCCGTCTCCAGCTCCACCTTCTTCGGGTGGGCTCTGACAGGGGAGTTCGAGCAAAAAAGTGGAGGGATGCCCGAGTGGCCAAAGGGAGCAGACTGTAAATCTGCCGGCTTTACGCCTACGAAGGTTCGAATCCTTCTCCCTCCACCATTTTAGACCCAAGAGAGCCCTTTGTGTGGGGGGGGGTCAGGCCTGGTTTTCGAAACCGGGAAGATTTCTTTTTTTCCC
>JADZFF010000004.1 GCA_020850015.1 Bdellovibrionales bacterium
CGCGTTCACGGGCGCACCCGCCCTCGCCGCTGGCTTTGAGATCATCCAAAACGGCCAAACCTACCGCTGCGAGCCCGTGGCGCCGGATGGAAACGCAGTGCTCGACTGCGTGAACCTCGCCTACGCGGGCCCCTTCAGCCGCGAAGAGTCCACGCGCATCTGCAGGGGCGCCTACTCGATCGCTCCCGCCCAGTGCGCACGCAACGCGTACGCCGGACCCTACAATAAGGAGGAGTCCATCCAACTTTGCCAGGGCTCTTCGTCGGCCGACGCCCCGGTGAGCTGCGCGGCCCATGCCTACGCCGGCCCCTTCAACCGCGCGCAGTCGATCCGACTCTGCGCCCGGGCCACCTCGAACGCCCCGGCCGAGTGCGCCCGTCGCGCCTACGCCGGGCCGTACACGCTCGAGGAGGCCGTAAACCTCTGCACCGGCGGAGCGCCCGAGCAGGTGCTTGAGGTCCTGAAGAAGATCCAGGGCTAGAGGGACACGATCAGTTGAGAAGGCGGAGGCCGCGGGTGGCATGTCGTGGGGCATGGGCGGCCTCCGTACCCAATACCCCTCCGATTCTCAGATCCTGAGACGCCTGGGCACGACGGGCTGGCGCCTTTACCCTCCGGACCCTGACCGCTAGGGTAGCTCTCATGAAGCTTCATCCTCTTGTGGGTCTCGCGCTGGTTGCCTGGGTGGCCGTCCCTTCGGTACGCGCCGAGGAGGCTGATGTACTCGTCGCCCTTCAGACGCTTCCCGGAGTGGAGGCGAAGGAAACCACCGTCGAGGCCGACACCGCCAAGGGCCTGCGCCGCTTCGCGATCACGCTGGAACAACCCACCGATCATTTCGACGCGTCGGCGGGCAGCTTCCGCCAGAAGCTCGTGCTCTTCCATCGCGGCTACGAGGAGCCGATGGTGCTCCAGACCAGCGGCTATTCCATCTTCGGCGAGCGACTGAGCCGGATCGCCGCCCGCTTCGAAACCAATCAAATCCAAGTTGAGCACCGCTTCTTCTCGGGTTCGAGCCCCGAGCCGCGCGACTGGACGAAGCTCACCGTCCGCCAGTCCGCCGAAGACTTTCACCGCGTGGTGACGACCTTCAAGGCGCTTTACCCTTCGCGTTGGGTGAACACCGGCGCGAGCAAGGGCGGCATGACCTCGATCTACCATCGCCGATTCTTCCCGAACGACCTCGACGGCACGCTCGCCGACGTGGCGCCGCTTTCCTTCACCACGGACGATCCGCGCTACGTGGAGTTCGTCGACGCCGTGGGCGGTGAGGCCTACGCGGGATGCCGCGAGAAACTGGAAACCCTTCAGGCCACCCTGCTCGGCCGGCGTGAGGAGCTGCTGCCCCTGATCGAGGGCGAGTTCGGCT
The DNA here is from genome assembly GCA_020850015.1 of Bdellovibrionales bacterium. Classification (GTDB taxonomy): domain Bacteria; phylum Bdellovibrionota; class UBA1018; order UBA1018; family JADZFF01; genus JADZFF01. The sequence continues at coordinate 1,370 of JADZFF010000004.1, forward strand.
CCCTCGGCGGGAAATCGGTGGCGCTGGAGCATGCCACGCTCGAGCTGCCCTTCATCTTCTGGCAGTATGGCGATCCTGACCACGCCACGCTGGGCTGCGGCGCGATCCCGGGACCAGCAACCGACATTCCGGCCCTCGCGAAATTCCTCGACGACACCAACGCCCCGTCCTCATATGGCGACGATTCGATTCGGGCCTTTCAGCCCTACTACTACCAGGCCGCGGCCGAGCTCGGCGCGCCCGGCACGAAGCTTTCGCACTTGGCCGACCTGCTCCAGCACCCCTACCTGCTCGATCCCTATCTTCCGGGAGGCCAGGCCGTGCCCTACACCGACGCCACCATGCGCGACGTCGCAAGCTGGGTAGCCCAGGAGGCGAGCACGATGATGTTCGTCTACGGCGAGTTCGACCCGTGGACAGCGGGTGCGTTCCGCTCCGTCAGCTCCGCCGAAGGAAGCGACAACCATTGGTACGAGGTTCCGCGCGGGAACCATGGCGCGGAGTACTCCGACCTCCCGGACGCCCTGAAGGGCGAGGCCCTGGCGACACTCGCGGCCTGGCTGGACAAGGCTCCGGTGGCGGAGCGGGCCACGGACTCCGAGCTTCATCTCGGGGACCTGGAGCTTGAAGCGACGCGGCGGCTGCGCTTTCACTAGATCGTGATCCTGGAGCGCTACCGATCCGTTGTCGACGACTGGGCCGCTTTCGAGGACGTCTCGCGTCGCCCTCTGCCTCGATGCCTGTGGGCCAACCCAGTGCGTATCGATCGGGATGCCCTTCGCGCGCGCCTCGATCGCGCGGGCCTCGGCACCCGGCCGCTCCCCTGGGATCCTTTGGCGCTCGTAGCCCCGGCCGAATCCGAAAACGTGGGCAAGCGCCTAGAGTACCTCACGGGCCTGTATCACCTGCAGGAAGCGGTTTCGATCCTTCCGGCCCTGCTTCTGGATGCCCGGCCCGGTGAGCGCATCCTGGATCTCTGCGCCGCTCCCGGAAACAAGACGATCCGGATGGCCGTGGCGATGCGGGGTTCGGGCACGCTCGTGGCCAATGACCGCGGCGAGCGCCGGCTCTCGCTGATCCGCGGCGCGCTCGATCGCATGGGCATCACGAACGTCTCTCTTACGGATTGGAACGCTGCGGCCTATCCGTCCGAGGCGGGGCTCTTCGACGCCGTCCTCGCCGACGTTCCCTGCTCCTGTGAAGGCACTTCGCGAAAGAACCCCCTGGCAGCGGAGTGGCAGGAAGAAGGATTCCGCGCCAGGCTCGCCCGGCTACAGGAGCAGATCCTGGTGCGCGCCGCCTACCTCTGCAGAGCCGGCGGGAGGATCGTGTATTCCACCTGCACCTACGCTCCCGAGGAAAACGAGGCGGTGGTGAACGCCGTGCTGAAACGGTTTCACCCGGGCACGCTCAAGGTTCGGGAGGTTTCTGTGCCCGGCCTGCGCGCCGCGCCGGGCCTCACGGAATGGAACGGCGAACGGTTCGCTCACGAGCTCCGCAACTGCCTCCGCGTCTGGCCCCACCACCAGGACACCGGCGGTTTCTTCGTGGCCGTGATCGACAAGGCCAGAGATACCGAGTGGAGAAAGGAGAACCGCGCCCATGACGGAGCCCTTTCCGCCGAGCCTCCCGACTCGAAGGCCACCGAGGTGGCCAGAGGACTGCTCCACCGATATGGGATCGAGTCCATGCCGGAAGGCCTTCGCTGGGTGCGCGCCAATACGCGCTACCTTCACGCGGTCTCCCGGGATCACCGCCCCGTCGCCGCTCCTGAGACAGTCTCCGCGGGCATCGCCGCCTTCCGGATCAAGGCCTCGATGCCCATGATCTCGGCGGGCTTCGCGATCGTGATGGCCCCGGGGATTACCCGCGGATTCGCTGATCTGGACGCCGAGCAGGCGGCGCGCTTCACCCGCCGCGAGCCCGTGAAACTGGAGGCCTCGCAGTTCACCGGCCCCGCGCGCTCGGGAGTGATCCTGGCCAGGCACGAGGGCTTCGCGCTCGGCACCGGCGTCTACCGAGAGCGCCTGGGCGAGTTGGAAAGCTACTTTCCCAAAGCCTGGATGCGCGGCTCAACGGCGCCCTAGCGGCCCGTCGCCCTGCGAGGTGACGGCCACGAGCGCCGCCACGGCGTTCTCGATGAGCTCACCGAGATCCCTCAGGCGTTCCGGCGGCGCCGCGCCGGGCGCGGCCGCGAGCTTCTCGTAGCTGAGCCACGCGCGCTCCAGGAGCAGCATCTCGCGGGCGCGAAGCACGTTCTGGATCACGGCCTGGAGGTTGGGATTCGCTTTGAGGAGCACCGTGCGCTTCGCCCCCCGGCCCGCCTCCTGGATCACGTCGAAGCGCGCGAGATCGGCCATCGCCAGGCTCACCAGGGCTTTCGACACCCCAAGTTTGCGGCTCAGCATCACCGCCGAGAGCGGCTCGGGCGAAAGATAGAGATGCGCCCAGATCCGGCCGTGCACGTGCTTGAAACCCCAGTACTCCATGAAGTCGCCGACTAGGTCTGCGAACTCCTCCACTTCGCCCCCCGGCTTCCCGGGATTCCGCTCAGCCATAGCCCAGCTCCTCGAGGCGATCCTCATCCAGGCCGAAATGGTGACCGATCTCATGAAGAAGCGTGATGCGGATCTGCCTCAGCCTCTCCCTGCGGCCCCTGCCCGCCAGCCGCAGGATCGGCCCTCGGAACAAGTGGATGCGGTCTAGCTCCGGAACCTCCTGGGTCACCGAGCGGTCGGGAATGGGCACGCCCCAGTGCATCCCGCAGAGGTCGGCCTCGCCGGCACGCGCGCGAATTCCCATCACGCGCAGGACATCGCGGGAGGGCTCGTCATCCACGAGCAGGGGTACCTCCTCCAGGAGCGCGCGCAGATCGGACGGGAGCCCTTCGAGCACGCTCTCCAGCAGCTCATCGAACGCCGCGCGATCCTCGGGCTCCATTCAGGCCTTTCTTCCCCGGTTTTTCGCGGCCTGATAGAGCGATCCCAGATCCACGGAGCTTCCGTCGCCGAAGGCGCAGAAGCCGTTGGAATTGCCTTTGGCGTCGCGGCCGGCGACCACCACGCCGCCCAGCTCGCCGCAAAGCGAGGCGCCGGGATTCCCTGAATGCCCGCCCCGAGGCTCGGGCCTGAGCACGGCCCGGCCCAGGGCGGCGAAGGCTTCGCATTCCCGCTCGCCGTTGTGTTTAAGGCAGCTTCGACTCAAGGTGAGCTTCTCGCCTTTGAAATACAGAAACTCCTGCTCCTTGCCGTCGAGCTGGAATCTCTGAACCTCGGCGGGCGGAACGCCAGGAGGCTTGTCCGCCCAGCCCGCACCGAGTCCTACCGCCGCCAGCACCCACGCTCCGATCCATCGCCCTGAAGCCGTCATCCCCACAGCCTAGCCTAGAGCTGGCCATTCCGGCGACACTGTCTAGCCCCCAACCCAGAGTCCGTGGGGACACAGCTCCGGTTTCCCTGGGGAATCCGCCCCTTCGCCCCTGTACGGACCTTGCTCTGTTAAGACCTCATGACCCTTCGCGAACGCAACGTAGCCCGGGAAGAACGCAGTGCCCCCAAGACGATGTTTTTCCTGGCCCTGATCGGCGTCTTGGCTTTCCTCTGGCTCAGAGGCGAGGCCCGCGCGAACGGGAACACCGGCGCCGGCTACACGGCCCGCTACGGCAGCGGCCAGCCGGCACTCACCACGGGCGCGCTTTCCACGCGCGAGTCCTGCACTTCCATTCGCCTCGACCGCGACGGGGGCCCGCTCTCGCGGATTCCCGTTCTAGACCAGGGATCGAGAGGAATCTGCTTCGCCTTCTCGGCGGCCCAGCTGGCCGACGCGTGGCGATTCAGCCACCCGCTTTCCGATGGTTCCATCTCCGGGGGCGCGGGCCACCTCTCCTCACCCCTGCCCATCTCAATCGCGAGCGCGGTGGACGCGGGCAGGCGCTACGAATTCGAGGGCGGCCTCACCGAGGAGGCGCTTCGCCGCATCCGGCTGCACGGCTCCTGTGATCAGAACGCGATTTTTTCCGCCACAGGCGGACGCGACCCGAACGATGGGGCCCGCTCCGACCGCCTGACCCAGCACATCCGGCAATCGATCGACGACTTCATCGACGCGCTCCGCACGCGCCCCGACCCCTCGGATCCCTGGGAGACCCGCTACACGTTGGCGATGAGGCAGCTCCAGCACGTTCATCCCGATTGGGCCATTTCGCGCGTTGCCGCGCAGGCGCGCTACCAGATCGCGCAACCCTTCGCCCAGGCCTTCTGCAGTTTCCTCGAGTCCGAGGGTCTTCCTCTTCCCGGTGCCCCCCAGGGCGGCCTGGTCAACTCGGCTCAGGTGCTGGCGGCTTACCTCGCCCGCGCCGTCGACCTCGGTACCGGCGACACGGATTTCTACGCGCGATACTTCGAGAACGTCTGCCGCGGCCACACGGAGAGGTTCACCGGGGTGATTCCCACCGAGCAATCGCGGTTCTTCCCCCCGGGCCGGAACGAGGCGCCTGAGCTCCGCTCCACGCTGCATCGCCTGATCAGCCGCGGAGGCGCGCAGCCGGTGGGGATCGACATCTGCACGAACATGATCCGCTCGGTGCCTCCCTACCGAGGGATGCACTACCGAACGGAGCCTGACGGTCGCAGGGTCCTGGGCTGCACGGCCGATCCCGCGCTTCCCCAGGACAGTGGCGACGGAACGCACGCCGTGGTGGTGGCCGGCCGCCGGTGGAACGAATCAAGCGGGCGATGCCAGTTCCTGGTGCGCAATTCCTGGGGCACGAGCTGCGCGGGATATCCCAGCGAGCTAGACTGCGAGCAGGGCAGCCTCTGGGTGGATGAAGCCGATGTCGGCGAGAGCACGTTCAACCTGACCTGGCTCGGCGCGCCCTGAGCTGGACTTCAGCCGCCTAGCGCGAAGTGATCATGTCGGCGAACATCTAGCCCGCGGGATCGGACTGGGCCCCCCGGCGTTGGCCTCAACGTGGCGAGCCTGGCCTGAGCCAACGCGATCACCGCGCTGGTTTCCGCGATCGTGGCGTTCACCCGCATTCCGTTGCCGCCATTCTCCAGCCTGAGAAAGTCTGCTTAATCCACGAAGGCTTTGAGGAGCTTCGCGCGTGAGGGGTGGCGCAGCTTGCGAAGCGCCTTGGCCTCGATCTGACGGATGCGCTCACGCGTGACGTAGAAGTCCTGACCCACCTCTTCGAGGGTGTGATCGGATTTCTCGCCGATGCCGAAGCGCATGCGAAGCACCTTCTCCTCGCGGGGAGTGAGCGTGGCGAGCACCTTGCGGGTCTGCTCGCTGAGGTTCACGTTGATCACGGCTTCCGAGGGATTGATGATCTTCTTGTCCTCGATGAAATCACCGAGCGAAGAATCCTCTTCCTCGCCGATCGGCGTCTCGAGCGAGATGGGCTCCTTCGCGATCTTGAGAACCTTGCGGACCTTGTCGACCGGAAGCTCCATCTTCACGGCGATCTCTTCCGGCGTGGGCTCGCGGCCGAGACTCTGCACCAGCAGGCGCGAGGTGCGAACGAGCTTGTTGATCGTCTCGATCATGTGAACCGGGATGCGGATCGTGCGGGCCTGATCGGCGATGGCGCGCGTGATGGCCTGACGGATCCACCAGGTGGCGTAGGTGGAGAACTTGAACCCGCGGCGGTACTCGAACTTGTCCACGGCCTTCATCAGGCCGATGTTCCCTTCCTGGATCAGATCCAGGAACTGAAGGCCGCGGTTGGTGTATTTCTTCGCGATCGACACCACGAGGCGGAGGTTGGCCTCCACGAGCTCCGCCTTGGCCTGATCGGCCTTGCGCTCGCCCACGCCCAGGAGGTCGTTGATGTCTTTCAGGTCCTCAACCGTCACAGCGGCCTCGGACTCCAGGCGATCGAGGCGCTTTTCAAGCTCATCGAAGGTCTGGATGAGCTGGGTGAGCTTCGGTTCGGAGACGCTGTACTGCTTGCAGAGCTTAGAGTGGGTTTCGGGATGCTGGCGGAACTCCTTGGAGAGCGCGTGCATCGCTTTGCCGTCCAAGCCCAGGAACTGGAAGATGCGTTTCTTCTCGTCGCCGATCTCCTTGCCGCGGCCCCAGTATTCTTTGATGTCGGCGGCGAGTACGGTGATGGTTTTGCGGTTGAAAGCGATGTTCTCGAAGGCCTTTTGCACCGCGCGCTCGCGCTTCTTGAGCTCGAGCTTGAACTTGTCGCGCGGCATGAGCTTGGATTTTTCCTGGAAGCTCAGAAGCGTCTTCACCTTGGCCACGGCTTTGAGCACGCGCTCCAGGTAAGCCTTCTCTTCTTCCTCGGCGAGCTCTTCCTCCACGCCGCGGATCACGTCTTTCACCTTGGTCTTGGCCGTGGCAAGGCGCTCGCCCAATTCCACGATGGCGAGCGTGCCGAGCTTCGAGGAGAGAAGCGCGGAAAGGATCTCAAGCTCGCCTTCCTCGATGCGCTTGGCGATCTCGACTTCGCCTTCGCGCGTGAGCAGCGAGACGCTGCCCATTTTCTTCAGATAAAGTTTTACGGGGTCAGTGCCGCGCGCGTAGTCCGGACCTTCTTCGGTGGCAGCGACGGCGGCCGGCGCTTCTTCGGACGGCTCGGCACTGGCACCGCCGCCCTCGGCTTCTTCCGGAGCTTTCGGCGCGAACTCGGCGGGCGCTTCTTCGCCCTCGGACTCCTCGTCGGCGTCGCGGCGCGCGCGCTTCGTGTCCACGACTTCGATCTCGCCCTCGGCGAGAAGGATCATCACCTCATCGATCTGGATCGGCTCCAGGAGATCTTCGGGAAGGAGATCGTTCACTTCTTGGTAGCTGAGGAAGCCGCGCTGAGCTCCGAGGTCCATCAGCTTCTTGATGTCCTTAGCGAACTTGATGATTTTTTCGCTGAGAGCGCCCGACTTCTTGCCAGACGCGGGCGCGGCTTTGGGATTATTCATAGAGACTGCTAAGCTCCTTAAGTTTCCGCTGTACGTCAAGATATTCCGTCATCAATTTCGCCTGTAATCCCGCATCCTTCCGGGATTCAGCGTCTGCCAGAGCCAACTTTTTTTGATGCGAAATCCGTGCCCAAGACTGGTGCACGGCCCGCCCCAGACTCTTCTGCAAATCTTCTGCCTGAAGCTCGCCCGAAGTTCCCATCATCGCCTCGCGGAGGAGAACGGCGAGCGGAGCGGACTCGGCGGCGTCGAGACTTCGTTGAATCAAATCATCCCGAGGGGATTGGCCGGCTTCGGGCTCCCATTTCCTGACCCAGTCGCGCGCCGGCTCCCACTCCAAGAGGTCGGCCCAAGCGCTTCCCGGGGGCATCTTGTCCCTGGCACTGGCGAATTCCTGAGCAAAGCGTGGCCAATTTACCAGGCCAACGAGGATCCGACGCTCCGAGGAGGTGGGTCCTTTCAAGGCCTGCCCCCCGCGCCTCCCGGCGGAAGCGGACGTTCGGACGGGCTGACGGACGGCCGGGGCAGGCGCCGGGGCGGGGGCGGGCCGGGGCGCCTCTACGGCGGCTCGGCCTCCTTCGGCTTGGATGGCCTGGGTCACGAGCCGACGATCGACCGCCAGCTCCCGGCAGAGCCAGTCCACCCGCACCTCACGGCCGACGGGGTCCTGGAACAGCTTGAGCCACCGAGCGGAAGTCTTGAGGGCCTGGCTCAGGGCCTCGGGCCCGCCCTTGCGGGCCTCGGCCACCTGAAGCTCCAGCTGGAGGTCCAAGATGGGCCGGGCGGCGGCGAGGCAGGCGCGCATGCGGGCGGCGCCCTCGGGCCCGCTCAGGAGCAGCTCGTCGGGGTCCATGTCGTCCGGGAGCGAAGCCCCGTGCACCACGACACCCGAGCCCAGGCCCGTTTCCATGGCGCGCACGCTGGCGTTTCGGCCGGCCTCGTCGCCATCGAACAGTACCGTGATCTTCTGGCCTAGGCGCCGCAGCAGCTGCAGGTGCTGCGGCGTGAGCGAGGTGCCGCAGGCGGCGACGACGTTGCCGAAGCCCGCCTGATGGAGGGCGGTGACATCGAAGTAGCCCTCCACGAGCACAGACTCGTCGGCCTCGCGGATGTGCTTCTGAGCCTGGAATACGCCGTAGAGCTGCTTGCTCTTGTGGAAGATCAGGCTCTCCGGGCTGTTGAGGTACTTGGGCGGGGGCACGCCGCCGTCGGATGTCTCACCGCCCGGCAGGATGCGGCCGCCGAAGCCCGTGATCTTGCCGCGAAGGTCGGTGATCGGGAATACGATGCGGTTCCGGAAGAGATCGAAGTAACCCGGGCCCCCGGGGCGCGCCTGGCGCGTGGACTTCTGGAGCAGGCCCAGCTGGGCCGCGAGCTCCACGGGCGCCTTGGCCTCGATGAGCCGCGTGGTGAGCCCCTCCCATCCGGAGGGGGCCGCGCCGACGTAGAAGGCGCGTTCGGTTTCGGCGCTCATGCCGCGCTCGGTAAGGTAGGAGCGCGCCGAGCGAAGCTGGTCGAGGCTCTGCCGGTAGTAGAGCGCCGTGAAGCGGGTGAGTCGATAAGCGAGCGCCTTCTTCTCGCGATCGGCGGCGTCGCCCGGCGTTCCTGCACCACCGCCGCTCCATTCCTTCGGCAGGGGTACCTTGCCACGCTCGGCGAGCTCCTCGATGGCTTCGGGGAAACTCAGTCCGTGCAGCTCCTGCGTGAACTTGATCACGTCGCCGCCGGCCTTGCAGCCGTAGCAGTGGTAGAGCTGCTTCTGTTCGCTGACGCTGAAACTCGGCGAACGCTCCGAGTGGAAAGGGCAGAGCCCCGTATGGTTGGAGCCCGCCTTACGAAGCACCACGTGCTCGGACACGACGTCGAGGAGGTTCACGCCCTCCTTCACCTTCTGCAGGAAGGCGGCGTCGATCCGGCCTTTCGTGGGCTCCATGGGCGGCGTTACCCGCCCATGCGGGCTTTGACGGCTTCGTTCACGCGCTTGCCATCGGCGCGTCCCTGGATTTTAGGCAGCAGCACCTTCATGACCTTTCCCATCTCCTTGGCGGAGGCGGGCTGAGCTTCAGTGAAGGCCTCTTCCACGAGCTTCTTCAGCTCGTCGTCGGACATCTGCTGAGGCAGGAACTCCTGCAGGAACTTCAGCTCGGCCTCTTCGGCCTCCACGAGGTCCATGCGGCCGCCCTGACGGAACTGGTCAATGGAGTCCTGGCGCTGCTTGGAAAGGTTCTGCGCGAGCTTGATGACGCCGGCGTCGTCGAGGTCCACGCGGTCATCGATCTCTTTTTTGCGGACGGCGGCGTGCAGGTTGCGCGCGAAGCCCAGGCGGGCTTTGTCGCCCGACTTCATGGCCTCTTTCATCGAGGTGGAGAGCTTGTCCTTGAGGGGGGATGCCATGTGACGACTCCTCGGAAATTCGGGTTTCGTAAAAAGCGGCGCGGGGAGCCCCCGGGCTCTCACCCGGGATTCGCTCCCCGCGCGCATAAAAACAGAACTTGGATCAGTAAGAAGGACGGCGACCCTTTTTGGTCAGACGCTTGCGGGCTGCAATGCGCTTCTTCTTCTTCCGCACGGAGGGCTTTTCATAGCTCTCGCGCTTGCGGACTTCGGAAAGGGTGCCGGCTTTCTCGACCAGTTTCTTGAAGCGCTTGATGGCGCCTTCGAAGGAATCTCCTTCACGGACGTAAATGCCAGGCATGGTGTCACCCCCTTCCCTTTAGGAATGCTGCGTTTATAGGGAAGCGCCCCCCTCCCGTCAAGGTTGGGGGGTAATTGGGGGATCCGCAGCGGCGCGGACATCCTGTCCTACTCGCGGGGAGCGCCCTCCATGGCGCTCGCATGCCGTGCGGATCCCCCAATTACCCCCCAACCTTGAGGGGAGGAGGGGCGGATTCTCACTGGGCCCCCAAAGTGCACGCCCTCTGGCCCTGAGGTCCCGGGGTTCAGCCTCCCCACACGGCGTGCGAGCGCCATGGAAGGCGAGGCAAGAGCCGAGCCTCCGTCAGTCCAGCGGACTGTCCCGGAGCAGGATGCGGAGGGAAGGGCGCGAACTGCGAGTGGGCAGGATGCCCGAGCCGCTGTGGGGAGGCTGAACCCCGGGACCTCAGGGCCAGAGGGCGACGATGAACCCGCCCCCCCCCGCGCCGGTGAGCTTCACCGCCAGGGCGCCCTGGGCGCGAAGGGTCTGTTCCAGGGTTTCGACTCCTGGCGGCAGGAGCCCCCAGCCTTGGAAACAGCCCTGTCCCAGATCCATCGCCTGAGCCAGGGGGCCGAGCTCGCCCTGGGCCAGAGCCCGGATGGCCAGTTGGCTGGCCTCGGCCATCTGGGCATCGAGAGACCGGGCCCGGGCCGGGTCGGTGGACGCGAGGTCGGCCACGCGCCGGATGCAGTCTTGAGTCGAGGCCCGATGCCCGGTGTCGTGAAAGGTGAAACGGGGCATGCGCTTCAGCTCCAGGGGGCGGGGTTCCTCGCCCCGACGGAAGCGCAAGGCACGGCCCTCAGTGGCCACGGCCACGTCCATCCCGCTCGACTCCCCGTGAAAGTGATGCTCGAGCCGCGTGGCCAGTGCCCGGACCGAGGCCGAATCGGCGCTCAAGCCCCGGGCCGACAGGATCCAGCGAGCTAGCACCACGCACAGGGCGGCCGAGGAACCGAAACCCGCGCCCAGGGGGATCGTGCTCCGAAGGCTCAAGAGCCCCTCGGGCAGGGGCGAAACATCAGCTTGTTCCAGGAGCTCGCGCACGCGGGCGGTCTGATCGACAGGATTCAAACGAAGGGCCGCTCCACGCTCTCCCGGCTCGAACACCAGCTCCAAGGCGTACTCGGGATGAGGAAACACCACGGCCTCCGCACCTCGAAGCACGGCGTGCTCACCGGTCAGCGCCCACTTTGCCGGAGCCTGCGCTCGGAACGCGTGCGTCACTCGCCCTCGCCTTCCTGGATCACTCGGGCGCCGAGGCCCTGGGCATCGCTCAGGCGCGGGAGCCCAGGCGCAAGCTTCGTGAGCGCGCGCTCCCAATCCGGCGCGAGGCGCTCGGGGACGAGCACATGCACGTTCGCTCCGGCGTCCATCGTCACGCAAACAGGGCCGAGCCGAGGATGCCCCGACTCCACCCAGGGCTGCAGCGCCTCAAGCAACCGCTCGGACTCGGGCTCCCAGTAGCTGAATCGCTCGGCCGAGCTGTGAAAGAGCGCGTGCATGTCCTGGAACTCGGCCCAGGCCAGGGCGCAGACGGCCTGGAAGTCGGCGCTCTCGAGGGCGAGGGCGAGCTCGCTCGCCCGCGAGGCGGCGCGTTCTGAGCGGCCTTTCCAAAGGGGCGAGCTCAGGACGCGCGAGTGAGCCTCGGAAGAGCCCACGGCTTTTTCCGACTCACGCACCAGGAGCACAAAATCAGTGAGCGGCTCAAGGCGCGAGCGCAGCGGGCGCGCCTCGGCGTTCTCCCAGCGCACCCAGGGGCCGTCGAAGGAGCGGCAGGAACTGCCCGAGCCCTGGCGCGAGAGCGAGGCGAGCCGAGCGCGAAGACTCGATCCTCGCTCGGGCGACTCAAGCGTCCGGCGAAAGGCCTGCGGGTCGCGAGCGTGCGCCGCGATCACGGTCAGCGTGAGTGCCGCGAAGCTCGAGGCGCTCGAGGCGATGCCGGCTCCGGCGGGAAAGGAATTGGCGCTCCTGAGTTCGGCGCCCTCGATCGGCGCGAACTCCAACCCGCAATCCGCGAGCAGTTCCGGCGCTGCCGCAGCCGCACGCTCGGCATGCCGCAGAAAGCGGGCCACGCCGCGATCGGAGAGCGTGGGTACGCGCCAGGCGCCCGCGCGGGCCGAAACCGGCGCCTCGGACACCCAGTGGAATCCGGTGGCCCCGGGCGCGGGCCGGAGCTCCACCTCGGTGGCGAGACCTGAAAGCGTCAGCGAAACGGAGGGATTCGCGGGGAGGTTCGACAAGGCGTCGGCCTTGCCCATGTACTTCACGAGCGCGATGTTCGAGGGCGCGCGCGCGCGGATGAGGCGGCTCACGGCGCGAGCCCCGACACGGGCTCAAGGCCCCGTTCGCGCGCGAGCTCGAGCGCCGCGCGGGCGGCTGCCTCGTCGCGCGCGAGCACCCAGAACGCGTCCGCGAGCAGCGCGCCGCAGCCCTTGGCGCCGAGCACGCCGGGAAGCCTCTCGAAGGCCTCGCGGTCGGCGCGCGCGGCCTCGTGCTCGAGGCCCTGCTCCGCGAGCGTGCGCGCGAAGGCGCCCGCCGCGCGCCCAAAGGCCTCGGGCCCGGCGCCCCAGGCCGTGAGGCAGACCCGCGCGGCGACGCTGATGCGCGCGGCGGGCGATGGCGCCTGCGTCGGATCGCCGAGGCCCGCGAGCGAGGCCAGGTGCTCGTGCGTGACGACCTTCCGGCCCGCCTGGCCGGTGGCCGAGAACATCAGCAGGCGTGCGCCAGACGACTCGAACGACGCGCGCCCGGCGCGCTCCACGCGCGCGTCGCCGCTCGCGTCTAGCTCGAACCTGATCACACCGCCCGCGGCCTGGGCGCAGACGTCGGCGCCGCTGGGGAGCCACGCGGCGGGCACGGTCGGCGCGCCCGCGGCCACCCACTCACTGAAGCGCGCGCGGGGCTGGGCCGACACGCACCAGCGGTACTCACGCCAGGCGCGCAGCACCTCCGCCATGCCCAAATCCGAGGCGGGGCTGAAACAATTTGTTTGATTTTCACCGCAATCGGCGCCGTCTGACGGGGATTTGAAACAAATTGTTTCAACTGCGCGAGCGGGCGCCGCGACCGCCAGGGCCAGGGCCGCGCGCGCGAGCAGGAACTGCGCCGTGGATGCTCCCCAGCCGCCGCGCCCGGCCCATGGATCGCGGAAGCGGAACTCCAGCGCGCGGCCCTCCGACAAGGTCCCGGCGCGCTCGATCAGCCGAGCGGCCGGACTTCCCGGCGCGAACGCGTGGACGTGCCGGGAGCCGGAAACGGGCGCCAACTCAAGCCCGAAACCGCGCGCCGGCACGGCCGCCACCAGGGCCGGCCCTCCCCAAAGCGCCGCGTATTCCCCGGTGAGGAACAGCTTTGCGGGGCAGGAAAGAACCTCAGGCGTACTGCGTGCCGCCGGCATCGTCCGCCACCCGGATGGAGCGAAGAATGGCCTGGGCCTGCCCCAGGGTGATGCGTTTCTCGTCGCGGAGCACTCCCACGAGGCGGTCGCGCACACGCGCCACCTCGGGGCCCTCCGCGCCGGCGGCGATGGCGAGGTTCGCCGCGTGAAGCTGCATGTGCCCGCGCACGATGCCCACGGTGGCGAGCGCGCGGAGCGCGCCCAAGTTCTGCACCAGGCCCACGGCCGCACAGACGCGCGCGAGGTCATCGCCGCGTTCGGCGCCCAAAAGCTTCAGGCAGACGCGCGCCGTGGGGTGCACGCGGGTCACGCCGCCCACCGTGCCCACCGCGAGCGGCATCTCCATGCGGCCCACGAGGTCCGCGCCCTTCATGCGCCACTCGCTCAGGGGCGCGTAGCGGCCCGAACGCGCGGCAAACGCGTGGGCCCCGGCTTCCACCGCGCGCCAGTCGTTGCCGGTGGCGAGCAGCACGGCGTCGACGCCGTTCAGGATCCCCTTGTTGTGGGTGCAAGCACGATAAGGGTCGGCCTCGGCGAAACGCCAGGCCTCCTCGATGCCACGGCCCACCGTAGGGTCCACGTTCCGCACCACCACCTCCACGCCCGCCAGGCGTCCGTCCATGAGGTTCGAAAGAATGCACAATCCCACACGCTCGCCGGTGAGGTCTTCGATCGCGGGTTTCAGGGCCTCGCAAACTTGGTTGATCAGGTTCGCGCCCATGGCATCCACAGGATCGCAGTGCACATGGAGCACGAGCATCCGACCGGAGTCCGACTCGGGGCGCGGCAGCTCGCGCACGCTCAGGTCGCGCACGCCGCCGCCACGGTCCACGAGGCCTGGTACGCAGGCGTTCGCGAGCGCCATGAGCGCGTCGCGATGCTCATCCAGGATCCGGCGCGCGCGGGCCACGTCCTTCACGGAAGGAAGCTGAACCTGGCCGATGATGATGCGGCCACGCATCCAGGTCGTGATGCTTCCCGAGGCGCGGATCCACTTCGCCGTGGCGCTCGCCGCCGCGATGATGCTGGTTTCCTCCACGGCCATGGGGATCAGCAGATCGCGCCCGTCCACGCGGAAGTGGGTGGCAACACCCAGAGGCATCGGGAAGTAGCCTACGGCGTTTTCAATCAGGTGTTCAGCCACGGCGGGGTCGGCGGGCGCGCGGCCCGAAAGAATGTCGATCTCGCCGGCGCTCAGCCCCGAGGCGCGCTGAAGGCGCTCCAGGCGCTCTTCGCGGGTGAGCTTGTGAAAGCCGGACATCAGCCCGTCGAGACGGTCCATAGTTCCTCATTGCCTCTGAGATCGGCGGGGGTGGCGCAGCCGGTGCAGAAAAGCGCGGTGCGAAGCTCAAACTCCATGGTTTCCATCCACCGCACCAGGCCTCCGGGCGCGGGATCCTTCGCCGCCTCGAGTGCCGGGCGCGCAAACCCCACGCGGCGCGCGCCCAGCGCGATCAACTTCGCAGCGTCGAGACCGGAGCGAACCCCGCCCGAGGCCCAGATCTCCGTGCCGGGAAGCGCGCGCCTGGCGTTCAGCACCGACTCGGCCGTGGAAACACCCCAGTCCGCGAAGGTCTGCGCGGCGGTCGCGCGTGGGCTCTGCAGCGGGGCACGCGCGCCCTCGATCCGGCCCCAGTGCGTGCCGCCCAGCCCGCTCACGTCGATGGCCGCGAGGCCAGTTTCACGCAGGCGCTCCAGCGTGCGCGCCGAAAACCCGCAGCCCGTTTCCTTCAGAACCACCGGCACATCCAGCGCGCGGCAGAGGCGGGCCAGGCGATCCAGGGCACCCGCAAATCGGGGCGTGCCTTCGGGTTGAATGGCCTCCTGCAGGGCGTTCGCGTGAACGCAGAGCGCCTGGGGCTCCAGCGCCTCGATGGCCCGCACCACGTCCTGGTCGGTTGCCCCGATCACCTGCGAGATCCCGAGATTGGCGAACACCACGAGGTCGGGGTGACGCGCGCGAAGGGACTTCCAGTCGTCCCGGGCCGAACCAAACTCCGCCCGCTCCAGGTCGCGGCGCTGCGAGCCCACGCCCATGGCCCAGCCGCGAGCTTCGCAGGCCGCAGCCAAGGCGTCGTTCAAGATCGGCGCCTGACCATGCCCGGCGGTCATACCAGCGACATAAAACGGCGTGGACAGACGGCGCCCCAGACAGGGCTCGGCCAGCGAGGTCTGGTCCCAGTCCAGCTCGGGAAGGGCCTCGTGCACCAGCCTCACCCGATCGAGCCCGCTCAGGCCCTGGGCCTGGTTCCGGTCATCCAGCGCATGGCGGATGTGGTCGCGTTTGCGCTCCTCGAAGAGCTCGGGTCCGGTCTGAAGCATGGCCGGGGACGTTACACCGAAGGACGCTGGGGGTCATGCGCAAACTCGCCGCTTTCCGCGCACTTCCGGCGCGGGTACAGTCGTCTGGATGAGCCTGGCCAAGCCCCTTTCCTCACTTCGGAAAACCCGCCTTCGCCAGACCTTTCTGGCGCTCGCGGCGGTGGCGGTAGGAGCCCAGATCCTGTTCCTCCGGCCCGACGCCCTGGAGGTGCCGGGAGCCTCGGACGCGGGCCGGCCCATCCGCAGGGAGGACCTCCGGCGGCTGATCCTGCCGGGCGGGGAACCGCTGGCCCCCGGGGTGCCCGAGGACCGCGTTCCCGACTACAACCTCGAGGACTTCCATTACCTCTCGTCCACCAGCGGGAAAAAGGAATGGAAGATCATCGCGGACCGCGCGCACATGTACACGGCCGAAAACCTAGTGCACGCGGCCACGATCAGGGCCTACCTCTATGGCGACCCCGCCGACCTTCCGGCGCCTCCGAAAGGCGCGTCGCCCACCGTGGCGCCGGAGGACGCCGGAGCGACGGTGATCGACGCCCGCGAGGCCAAACACTCCACCGCCACGCGCGATCTGGAGATGTATGGCAACGTCGTGGCGGTGTTCCCGGACGGGTTCACTCTCCGGAGCGAATACATGCTCTACAACCCGAAAACGCGGAATCTCAGCATCCCGCGCGCTTTCCCGGTGGCCGGCGAGAGCGCGCCGGAAGGCGGGAAGACGATCCGCTTCACGAGCCGGGGCATGGACTTCGCGATGCTCACGGGCGAGATCTTCCTACCCGAGGCCGTGGACTTCGAGATGATCCGCCTCCCGCAGGCCGTGTCGCCCGCCACCGCGACGACCGAGGCGGGCGTACCCGACACCACGAGGATCATCTCGGACGAAGCCCGCATCTACCGCGGGGACAAACGCGGGGAGTTCCGCATGTACGCGTCGCGGCCGCTCGCCACGCGATTCGTGCGCGTGGCCCAGCCCCGCCTCAAGGTGCAGAGCCGCGAGGCCACGCTTTATTACCGCGAGCTCGACCGCCGCCTGCGCTACATGATCGCCCGCGAGGACGTGGCGATCAAAGAGGAGGGCGAGCTGGGCGACCCGATCCGCTACGCCACCGCGGGCCGGGCCGACTTCGACACCCAGGTGAACCGGATCTTCCTGACGCGTTTCCCGCAGGTCTATCAGGACTCCGATACCGTGACCGGCGAGGTGGTTACCATTTACAGGGACACGGATATCGTGGAGGTTGATCAGAGCAATGCCTTCAGCACCGGACAAGAAACCGACGGCGAGTGAAGAGGCGCAGGTCCGCCCGGGCGGCAAGCGCATCCGCACCCTCTCGGCCGAAGGCCTCCACAAGGCCTACGGCGCGAAGAAGGTCGTGATGGGCGTGGATTTCGAGGTGAAGACCGGCCAGATCGTCGGGATCCTGGGCCCGAACGGCGCCGGCAAGACGACCTCCTTCTACATGGTGGTGGGCCTGATCAAGCCGGACGCTGGCCGGGTGCTGCTGGATGGCGACGACATCGCCGCCTTCCCCATGCACGAGCGCGCGCGCCGCGGGATCGCTTACCTTCCCCAGGAAGCCTCAGTGTTCCGGCGCATGACCGTGGAAGAAAACATCCTCGCCGTGCTCGAGACGCTGCCCATCTCCGAGAACGAACGCCGGGAGCGCCTGCAGCGCCTGCTCGACGAATTCCACATCAATGTCATATCGCGTCAAAAGGCCTTTACGCTTTCCGGCGGGGAAAGGCGGCGCGTGGAGGTGGCTCGCGCCCTGGCCCTGAATCCAGAATTCATCCTTCTAGACGAGCCCTTCGCGGGGATCGACCCCATCGCCGTGGGGGACATCCAGAAGATGATCGAGACCCTGAAACGACGCCAGATCGGGATTCTGATCACCGACCATAACGTGCGGGAAACACTTCAGATTTGCGACCTTGGTTATATCCTCAGTGATGGTAAGATCTTAGAGAAGGGCACGCCTCAGCAGATCGCGAACAGCAAGGCGGCCCGTGAAGTCTATCTCGGTGAAAAGTTCCAATTGTAGGGCTGGGCGCAAACAGCCTTTTGCGGTGCGTAAGCGGAGTGGCACAATTGGTGTATGGCCTTTGATCTGAAGCAGAGCCTACGGCTGAGCCAGCAGCTGGTGATGACACCCCAGCTGCAGCAGGCCATCAAGCTTCTCCAGCTGAACCGGCAGGAGCTCTCGGAGCTTGTCACCCAGGAACTGGTGGAAAACCCGGTTCTGGAGGAGACAGCCGACGGCCCCGAGGACGGCGGCGAAGCCGAGCCTCAGCAAACCGCCGACGGGGAATCCGCGCCTGAGGCCCACCAGGATCCCGAGGGCGAGCAGCGCCGGGACGAAGAGGCTTTCAACCAGCCCCAGACCCAGGAAGAAAAGCTCGTCTCCGGCAAAGACGACTTCAACTGGGACTCCTACATCGAGGACTTCAACGCGACGTCGAGCACTGCCCCTTCGATGCGTGAAGTGAACGACGAGCTGCCGAGCTTCGAGAACGTGCTCACGAAGACGAATTCCCTCGAGGACCACATCGAGTGGCAGCTCTCCATGGCCGGCCTCACCGACCAGGAGCGCATGCTTGCCGAGCTGATCATCGGCAACCTGAGCGAGGACGGCTATTTCACCGCGAGCCTCCCTGACCTAGCAGCCGAGACCAAGATGGAGCTCGAGGATGCTGAAGAGGTGCTGAAGATCATTCACCACTTCGACCCGCTCGGCGTGGGCTCCCGTGATCTTCGCGAGTGCCTGCTCATCCAGGCCCGGCTGATGAACCCGCGTCAGCCGCTCCTGGAGCGGATCCTCGAGGATCACCTGCCGAACCTGGAGCGCCGGAATTACGCGGCCGTGGCGAAAGCGCTCGACGCCCCCATGGAGAAGGTGCAGGAAGCTGTGCGACTCATCATGGAGCTCGAGCCCAAGCCGGGGCGGGCTTTCCAGGGCAGCGGCGACAACCAGTACATCTCTCCCGACATCTACGTCTACAAGGTGGGAGACGAGTACCAGATCGTGCTGAACGAGGACGGGCTCCCGAAGCTCCGCATCTCGCCCTACTACCGGAACATCCTGCAGAGCGCGCGCTCGGGAACGGCCACGGCGGGCAGCAAGGAAACCCGCGAGTACGTGCAGGAGAAGCTGCGCTCGGCCATGTGGCTCATCCGCTCGATCCACAACCGGCAGAAGACGATCTACCGCGTGACCGAGGCGATCGTGAACCGGCAGCGCGACTTCTTCGAGAAGGGCGTGCAGCAGCTGAAGCCCATGATCCTCAAGGACGTGGCGAACGACATCGGCATGCACGAATCGACCATCTCGCGCGTGACCACGAACAAGTACGTGCACACGCCCGTGGGCATCTTCGAGCTGAAGTACTTCTTCAACTCCAGCATCGGCTCCACCGACGGCTCGAGCGCGCTCGCGAGCGAGGCCGTGAAAGACAAGATCCGTCAGCTGGTGGCCAAGGAAGACCCGAAGAACCCGCTGTCTGATCAGAAGATCGTGGAGTTGCTCAAGAACGACCACATCGACATCGCCCGCCGCACCGTCGCCAAGTACCGCGACATGCTCAACATCCTGCCCTCGAGCCGGCGCAAACAAATCCTCTAGCCCATTTCCTGAAGGAGAACTCAGCCATGCAAGTGCATTTCAGCTTCCAGCACACCGACCCCAGCGACGCCATGAAGGAGCGGGCTCAGACCCTTTCAACCCGGCTCAAGAAATATTTCGAAGGGAAGATCACCATCGACTGGCACTTCACGCGCGAGAAGAGCGCCTGCGTCGTGCACTGCCACGTCACGGGAAACCACATCGACACCTTCGCCGAGGCCTCCGACCCGGGCGAGAACTTCTACGCCGCGATGGACGAGTGCTTCGAGAAGGTGGAGCGGCAGATCCGAAAACACAAGGAAACCGTCACGAACCACCATCACCGCGAAGAGAACTGAATCGGGAGGGAAATGCCATGATCCGAGCCATTCGAGCCCCGCTGCTTTTCGGCGTCGCATGCGCGGCCCTGGCGCTCGCCGCGCCGGCGGGCGCCCAAGACGACGGACCCACCATGGTCTCGGAGAACGACTCCACGCCCGAGACCAGCTGCACGCTGAACTACAGCCCCAATGCCCGCCGAGGCAGGGCCTGGGGCGAGACTTCGCCGCTCGCCGTGGATTCAGCCGCGCTGCACGCGGGCTACCGGCACGACGGTGGCTGGGTCATGGAGGGCGGTGGCGCCGATATCACTGTGGAGGGAGCCGGCATTCATCTGAACATCTCGCACTCCCGCCCCTCCGACGACGGCAACTCCACGGGCGAATGGGTAGGGCACATCCGCGCTACGCCTGGAAGCGGAACCACCGTGAGCAGCTCCAACCGCGCCAGCGGCGACGACCGCTGCAACCAGGCGGCCGGCAACCCCGGCGCGGTGAACGCCTCGCCGGGATACGACCAGTCCATGCTCGACAACATGCGTGGCTCGGCCACAAAGACGGCGCGGGCCTGCTTCCTCGTGGAACGCGGCGACGTGCGCTTTGGGATTCAGATCACCTGCGTCATGACCCACAATCCCGCGCGCGACGCGGCCCGGACCGCGCCGGGTGGGTCGGGGGGCGGCAGGACAGGGACCAGTGGCGTTCCCCGCTAGTTTGCGGGGACCTGGGGTGCATCCCAGGCCTGCAGGCGTCCGTCGCTGAAGGCCAGGTAGAAGCGGGTTCCTTGGGCGGCCATCAGGTAGCCCTCGGCGGCGCCGTGCAGGGGCAGATGCCAGCGGGCCTTGCCCGCGGGATCCAGACCCACGACCACCGGCTCAGGTGGATCACCGGGCTTGCCGGGCACGAGGCCCGCAATCCATCCGCCCGGAACTAGCCGAGGCGTGGGCGTATACTCCGCGAACCTCTTCACCTCGGCCTGGAACGCGAGGCTCGCGGCGGGCTTCCAGCGCGCCGAGGCCAGCCACTGGCCCGAAGGCCCCGCTCCGAAGAGCGCGGTCCACTCCGCTCCGGGCGCCGCCAGGAGGTGCGAAGGCTGGCGAGGCACCACGAGCGGCGCCGAGACCTGGCCGCCCGCCGTAATGGTCAGGAGCCGGGGCCCGCGGGGCCGCGCATCCGCGGCGGCGGCCGATGCCACCACGCCGGTGGCCGCGCCGCCGGCCAGCGCCGGAGGCGAGAGGCCCACTGCCAGCACGGGGCCAGGCGCCTGTCTGCGCCACACGGCGTTTCCCGCACGGTCCACCCAGGCCACCCCCCCGGCCGAGCTTCCCACGAGCGCGATTCCCAGCTCCGCCGAGACATCCCAGGAGGAAACCGAGCCGAAGCGGAACGTGAAGCGATTCAGCGCCACGCCCGTCGCGCCGGAGAACACAGGCACTTCCGCGGAGTCGAGCCTGAAACAGGCCAGAGATTCGGGCTCCCCCCCGAGGCTTCGCGGAGCGCAGTCGGCCTCCACGCGCCACTGCTGCTGGAGGGCTCCATCGAAGGCGCGGAGAGACCCGTCGCGCAGCCAGATCACCGCGCCGCCACGGGATAGGGGCTCGACGCTGCGGACCGGGGCGTCCAGGGTCACGCAACGCTCGTCGTTTCCTTCCGTTGAGATCCGGCAGAGCCGGGGCGCCGTGTCCGCCTCCTCGGCCAGGGCCACGAACAGCCACTGACCGTCCGTCGACGGGGCCAATACGCCGGGCGCCCCCGCCAGACGCAGGCTCCAAGCCGCCGAGGGCAGATCGGGCTCACGATCGCCCGAACCGGCGGATATCGCCTCAAGCCCTGCCACGGATCCAGACCGCGGGCGCGAGGAGGCGCAGCCTCCCAGGGCCATGGCCAGTGCCAGGGCAAACAAAAGCGTCGGTCCGCGGTGGGACATGCCTACAGTCTAGCCCGCCTTGGACTTGAGGCGCTTGTAGCTCGTGGACGCACGGCGCCGAAGATCGGAGGTCAGCCCCTTCTGGAACTCCTGCAGATTGAGGCAGCCGTAGATCTTCTTCACCAGCATGGAATTGACGATCTCAGCCAATTCCTCGACGACCTGGGCCTCCCAGGCGGGCGGCACGGCGATCCGGCTTCTGCGGAGAAAGACCAGGTACTCGGTAACCACCTTGGCCACGAAGGTCTTTCGGTCTTCGCTAGGGTCTTGAAAGTTGCATAGATGTTGTTCGAAGATGATAAAAAGCGGATCGAGCTGGGCA
>JADZFF010000005.1 GCA_020850015.1 Bdellovibrionales bacterium
TCATCCGCCGCTCGGCGAGGCAGCTCGAGCCGCGCGAGCGGTCGGCGTTGCTCACGGTGCCGCTCCCGATGATCGTGCCAGCCGCGAGCGGGCGCGTCTTCGCCGCGTGCGCGATCAGCTCGCCGAAATGGAAGTGCATCTCGGGGCCGGCGTCGGGGTCGCCGAATTTCACGCCGTTCAGGTGCGTGATGAGCGGAAGGTGACGACGGCCCTCTTTCCATGTGTCGCCGAGCTCATCGGGCGTCACCGCGAGCGGGCTGAAAGCGCTCGAAGGCTTGCTCTGGAAAAACCCGAAGCCCTTCGCGAGCTCGGCCGGGATCAGGTTCCTGAGGCTCACGTCGTTGCAGAGGAGCACCAGCTTGATGTGCGAAAGGGCTCGCGCGGGGCTCTGGCCCATCGGCACGTCGTCGAGCACCACGGCCACCTCGCTCTCGAAATCGCAGCCCCAGGCCGGATCCGCGAGGGGAATGTCCTCGGTCGGCGCGAGGAAGCCGTCGCTCCCCCCCTGATACATCAGCGGGTCCGTGCGAAGCGTCTCGGGCGGCTCGGCGCCGCGGGCCTTCCGCACGAGCACGATGTGATGGATATAGGCGCTGCCGTCGATCCAAGCGTAGGCCCGGGGAAGCGGTGAATGCAGGCGCGAGAAGTCCAGGGCGAAGGCCTCGGTGGCAGCGCCCTTGTCCAGCCGATCGGCGAGCTCGCGGAGCCGGGGCTCCGCCTCGGACCAGCGGTCGAGCGCGGCCTGGAGATGGGGCGCGATGCCCGCGGCGCGGACCGCGCGGGAGTGATCGCGGCTCACGACGACGAGCTCGCCGTCCCGGGTGCCGTTCTTCAAGGTGGCGAGTTTCATAGGGGGGCCAGCATACACCGGGCCTAGCCGCGGAAGAAGGGGCCGCCGCGCTCCGCGAAGGGCCGAACGCAACAATCCGTTGCGTTCAGCCTCTCACCACCGGCACAGCCGCCCCAAACGCAACGGATTGTTGCGTTCAGCCCTGGCCGGCTGGGCGGGTGCGCGGGTGCGCGGGCGCCGCGGCCCCCGCCGCGGATCTATTCCTCCAACAGGCTGCGGAGCATCCAGGCGGTCTTTTCGTGAAGCTGGATGCGCTGGGTGAGCAGGTCGGCCGTAGCCTCGTCGCTTCCCTTCTCTGCCGCAGGGAACACCGAACGCGCGGTGCGAACCACCGACTCATGCCCCTTCACGAGGTTCCGGATCATGTCCTTGGCCGCGGGCACGCTCGTGTCTTCTTGAATCGTGCTCAGGCGCGCGAACTCCCCATAGGTCCCGGGCGCGGTGTGGCCCAGCGCGCGGATGCGTTCGGCGATGGCGTCCACCGCGAGCGCGAGCTCGTTGTAGTGCGTCTCGAACATGAGGTGCAGCGTCTGGAACATCGGGCCGATGACGTTCCAATGGTAGTAGTGAGTTTTCAGATAGAGCGTATAGGAGTCGCCCAGCAGCTTGCTCAGGCCTTCCGCGATCGCCTTGCGCTCATTCTCCGGGATTCCGATATCGATGTTCATTTTCATGGGTCTGCTCCTTGGTTCTTGAGAGTGGGTTTCGGAAGGTTACGTGATGCGGCCTCTCACCAGCACTTCCACGCCTTCGACTTGGATTCTAGAGGCAAGATGCGTGCTCACCTTCACCTCATCCCCCGCGAGATCAAGGATCCTGCCCGTGGCCTCATCCAGGAAGTGGTGATGAGCGCCCAGATTGTTGTCATAGACGACCTGCTCGAGATGAGGAAAGCGGTACTCGCGCAACAGGCCCGCGCCGACCAGGGTGTGCAGCGTGTTGTAGACGGTAGCCAGGCTGAGCCTTGGGAAATTCTGGTCCGCCCAGGCCTTCACCTGCTCGGCCGTGGGATGATCTGCCTCACAGAGCACAAATCGGCAGATCGCAATGCGCTGCGCTGTTGGCTGAACTCCCGCGCTGATCAAACGCCCTTCGATCTCTGACGGGCTCAGGCAGTGCGATTTCGGTTTCAGCGGCGGACTCATCGGTGGGCTCTCCCGGATGGCCCTCACCTTAACCCAACTTCGAGGCAATGCGAGTGGCCTCCGCCACCGCCTGCGCGAGCACCGAGCGCAGGTTGCCCTCTTCGAGCTTGAGCAGACCACCGATGGTGCACCCGGCCGGGGTCGTGACATCGTCTTTCAACGCGGCGGGAGAGCGGCCGCTCTCCTGTACCATTCGAGCGGAACCCAGAACCGTCTGGGCCACGACCTCGAGCGCCGTCTTGCGGGGGATCCCCACGTTCACGCCCCCATCCGCCAGCGCCTCGATGATGAGGTACAGGTACGCGGGGCCGCTCCCGGCAAGGCCGGTGTAGGCGTCGAGCAGGCGCTCCTCGAGATCGATGCAGCGCCCCACCGCTCCGAAGAGGCGATGCGCCAAGGTCATGTGTTTGGATTGGGCGGTGGCCCCGGCCGCGAGCGCGGTGATGCCCTGCCGGATCACGCAGGGCGTGTTCGTCATGGCCCGAACCAGGGGCTGCGAGCCACCGAGCTCGCGCCCCATGCGCTCGATCGTCACGCCCGCGGCCACGGAGATCACCAGCGCGTCCCGACGCAGCCCCTTGCTCTTGAGCGTGGCCAGCACCTGCGACATCTGGGCCGGCTTCACGCAGATCAGGACGACATCCGTGCGCGCGAGCTCGCTGTCGTAATCCGTGAGGACACTCACCCCCAACTCCTTCGCCGCCTCCCTGCGGCTCTCCTCGCTCTTCGTCGCGGCCCAGACCCGCGAGGGGTGGAGCAGCCCCGCGTCGATCCCGCCCCGCACGAGAGCGCTGCCGATCACGCCCGCCCCGATCACTCCCAGGCGCTCCTTGAGAGCCCCTCCGGATCCCTTCGCGCCCTTTTTCGCCGCTCCGCTCTTGGATTTTTTCCCTGCCATGATCCTGCTCCTTCGCGTGCCTCAGCCCTTCAGGGGCAGGTCGCGGTGCTGAAACCCCCGGGCGCCCTCGCCCACATACTCCTCCACGACCTGGCCCGTGCCCCGGAGGCGCCACTGATAGGTCATGAGGCCCTCGGCGCCCACCGGGCCCCGAGCGTGCGTCTTGGCCGTGCTCACGCCCACCTCAGCGCCGAGCCCGAAGCGGTAGCCGTCCGCGAAACGCGTGGAGGCGTTCGCGAGCACGCAGGCCGAGTCCACGCCCTCGAAGAAGCGCGCGAGCGCGGCCGAGTCCCGCGCGGCGATCGCGTCAGTGTGCCGGGATCCGTGCTCGGCGATGTGCGCGAGCGCCTCGTCCAGGCCGCCCACCACGCGCAGGGCGAGCACGAGCGCGCCGAACTCCTGCCCGAAATCCGAGGGCTTCGCGGGTTTCACCCGGACGCCCTTCGCCGCGAGCAGCTTGCGCGACTCCGGGCAGGCACGGAGCTCCACGCCTTTCCCGATCGCCTCGCGCGCGAAAAACTCCAGGAAGGCGGGCGCCACGGCGCGGTCCACGAGCAGCGTTTCGAGGGAGTTGCAGGCCGAGGGGTACTGGCACTTGGAGTCGATGGCGATCTTCCTGGCCTGAGCCAGATCGGCTGAGGCGTGCACGAAGAGGTGGCAGACCCCCTCCGCATGCCCGAGCACGGGAATGCGCGTGGATTCCTGGATCGAACGCACGAGCGCGCCGGATCCGCGCGGGATCACCAGATCCACGAGCTCCGGGTGCCCCAGCAGCTCGTGCACGGCCTCGCGCGACTCCACGAGCGACGCGAAGCCTTCGGGCAGCTCCGGCACCGCCGCGCGCAGCTCCTCGAGCACCTTCATCATGGCGCGATTGGAGTTCAGGGCCTCGCGCCCCCCCTTGAGCACCACGGCGTTTCCGCTCTTGAGCGCGAGCGAGGCGATCTGCGGGAGCGCGTCGGGGCGCGACTCGAAGATCACCGCCACCACGCCGAGGGGAACGGCCACCTTCTCGAGCACGAGCCCGTCGTCGAGCTGGCGGTGCTCCAGCCTGCGCCCCAGGGCGTCAGGGGCCCTGGAAAGCTCGTTGATGCCCTCGATCAAGGGGCGAAGCTTCGCCGCATCGAGCTTCAAGCGCTCGTACATGGCCTCGGGGATCCGGCCCTTCTGCGCGGCGAGATCGCGGGCGTTGGCCTCGAGCAGCGCGGGCTCGCGCTCGCGCAACAGCTCGGCGAAACGGGCCAGGGCTCGAGCGCGCGCCGAGGCCGGCAGGGCCGAGAGCCGGAGCGCGGCCGCGCGGGCGGCCACCAGCTGTCGGCGCACGGAGCCAGCGGCCTTTGCCTTCGGCGCGGATTTCTCCTTGGAACGCTTTTTCGCGGGTTTCCTTTTCATGCCTGGAACATCACGAGGTCGTCGCGGTGAACGACCTCTTCCTTCCGTTTCACGCCGCCGCTTTCCACGGCGGCGAGCGCCTCCTTGCCCTTCAGCCCCTTCACCCGCTTCAGCTCCTCGGCCGAGTAGTTCACCTTGCCTCGGCCGAGCTCGGCGCCCTCTTCCGTCTGGAGGCTCACCACGGCGCCGGCGGCGAAGCGGCCCTCCACGGCCACCACTCCCACGGGCAGCAGGCTGCGGTCGCCTCGGGCGAGCGCCGCGGCCGCCCCGGGGTTCACGCGAAGCACGCCCGCGTATCCCGAAGAATGGGCGATCCAGGCCTTCTTTTCGGCGATGCGCCGCTTGGGACTCACGAGCGTGGCCTTTCCCGCGCCCGGCTCGCCGGGTAAGGGCGACAACGGCCGCTCCACGCAGCCCGAAGTGATCACGGTGGCCACGCCGCAGATCGCGGCCACGCGCGCGGCGTGCACCTTGGAGGCCATTCCGCCTCGGCCCTCGGTGGATTTGCCTCGATTGCGCACGCCCGTCAGAGTCTCGAAATCCGGGATGAGCGGATGATGGCGCGCGCCCGGATTGAGACGGGGGTTGTCGTCGTAGATTCCGTCGACGTCCGTGAGGATCAGGAGCAGCTGCGCCCCGCTCTTGCCCGCCACGAGGGCCGAGAGGGAATCGTTGTCGCCGAAGCTTCGCGTCTTTCCGCGCGTCTCGAGCTCGGCCACGGACACGGTGTCGTTCTCGTTGATCACGGGCACGACGCCCATCGCGAGCAGGGTGTCCAGGGTGTCCTTGAGGTTCAGGTAGTGACCGCGGTCGGCGAAATCGTCGGCGGTGAGAAGCACCTGGGCCGCGGTGCCACCGCGTTTCTCGAAGAGCGCGTGGTAGGCCTGCACCAGGTGGGCCTGCCCCACGGCCGCGCAGGCCTGCTTCTCCCGAAGCGAGAGCTTCCGCGAGGCGCTCATGCCCAGCACGCGGCGGCCCAGCCCCACCGCGCCCGACGATACGATCAGCACCTCTTTGCCGGCCCTGCGCCAGGCCATGCAGGCCTCGACCACCGACGCGAGCCGGCCCGTGGCCGCCTTGCCGTCGTCGCCGATCACGACCCGCGAGCCCAGCTTCACCACCACCCGCTTCGCGCGAAGCAGCGTGTCGCGGAGCTGAGCTTCCGCTGTGGATTTCTCTTCTGACTTCCCGGGTGCCGCCACTCCATTCAGGGTACCTCAGACCCCCTCCCTGCAGAAACTGCCCGCTGGGCAAGTTCCGTTTGCCGCCCCTACACTAAAGACATGAAGCGCGTGTCCCCTCGCAAGGCCCGAAAGCTCCGCCCGGCGGAGACCGAGCGCCCGTTGGGATTCGCATACGGGGCGGGAATCGCCGCGCTCTGCCTCGGAGCTTGGCTCTTTCATGAGCTCCGATCCGAGCGGAGCCCGCTGAAGTACGAGCCCGTGATCGCGGAGTTCAGCTTCCAGCAGGCCGACATCGACGCCGCGAACCCCGTGTTGCAGGCGCGGCCTCTCACCGGCGCAGAAACGGGGCGCCGCCCGGGATCCGAGGAGGAGTGCCCCCCGGAGCTGGCCTCGAATACCCGAGAGCAATGGCTCGCCTGGCGTCAGAACATCGCCGCCTCCTACGCGCGCGGGCAATTCACGGAGTGGGTGGACACCTGGCGGACCTTCGACACCTGCGAGACCAGGTTCGAGTCTCTGGGTCTTCAGGCCTGCTTCGAGAACCTGAAAAACGTCACCTTCGTGCACTCGCGCCCCAGAACCCCCAGGAAGATGGGGTTCGAGATGACGGATCAGCAGTACCTCGCGAGCCACCCGGCCGAGGCCCTGACGCTTCCCGAGAAGCTCGCCGACGGAATCCCCAGCGACTGGAAACACTGGTCGGACCAGGAACCCCGCGTGCAGGCTCTGCTCTACCGCTCCCGCACGGTGTCGAACCCGAACCGCGGCTCGCTCGCGCGCCTCCTGTTCCTCGTGGAAGGCGACGAGTACGACAAGTGGGTTCAGTTCACGATGCCCGAGCCCGCTCCCCACGGCGACGGGCGCCCGGAGCAGCTCGTGGACTTCATCTCCGTGCGCAAACGCGCGAATCGGGCCCCGGTGATCGCCTTCCGCCAGTTCTGGCGCGACTCCCAGGGGCGCAATCCCCGCGACCGCATCCAGGTCCAGGGCGTGGCCGATACCTGCTACTCCTGCCATCCGGGCGGGATGCGCTCGATCAGCCCGCAGCCCGGCTCGGTCGGGAAGGAGGGGCTCGCGACCTTGAGCTACCTGAACGCGCGGATCGACGCCTATGGCCCTCTGGACTGGAACGGTGCCGTGCACCCGCAATTCTACGGGCCGCCGCGGGGCCCCGAGGTGGGCTGCGCCACCTGCCACAACAACGGCGGCGCGCCTTTCGATCCCGTGCTGAGCCGGGGCCCGCTCAATCTTTTCACCTCCATGGCCCACGTGAGGCACAAGATGCTCGAGGACCTGAGCATGCCTCCCTCGCGCTTCACGCCTGCGGCGCACGTGCACGACTACCTAGGGCTCCCGGACCGGCTCGAGGACGAGCAGCGCGGCCGCCTCCTCTCGCGATGGATCAGGGGCCAGAAGGACGGAGGGGACTTCGCGGCTCCGCAGCCCGGAGACGCCTTCATGGACCTGCGCGCCGAGGGACTCTTCACGGGAACCACCGCCCCCGTCACGGAGCATGTCTCCTTTCAGGCCATCCGCGACGACCTGGAGCTCGTGGAGGGACAGAGGCAGCAGCTCTTCGACGCGCTCAACTCGCGCGCGCGCTATCCACGCCAGGTGGCCTGGTGGATGCTCCAGGACTGCGGCACGCCCTGAACGCGATCAGGGCTTGAACTCGGCGCCTTCCGGGTAGGTCATCGTGATGCAGTGAACGGAGCCCTTGCCCCCGTCCGAGAGGCGGCGGCTGTCCACGCCCAGGGCGCGGAAACCGGCGTCCGTGTACACCCGCAGGGCATCGTGATCCCGCTAGGTCTGGTAGGCCGGCATGAAGATCGTGCCGTTCACGAGGAGCGAGTTCACGTAAGTACGCTCACCCCCACCCGCGTCGGGCAGCATGCGTACGTCGTAGCCGCGCGAGCGCAGGAGCTCCGCGTAGTATTCCACGTCCGTCACCGCCACGCTCGCCGAGAGGAACTTCACGTGCTCGTCCACGTGGCCGATCCCGGCCACGAAGCGGAGCCTCGTGGTCGTGGCGCAGCCGTACACGCCGGAGAAGACGCTGTCGGGGACGCGATTGGACATCGTCGTGGCGACCACGAAGCAGTTGCCTTCGCCGTCCACGACGAAGTTGCCGCCATCGAAGTAGTAATCGTGCCGGAAGATCGGCGCGCCGAAACCATCGGCCACCTGCCGGTCGGCCTCGTAGCCGTGGTAGTAGCGGGCATCCACCACCCCCAGCGACTCGGGGCCCTCGCCCGCGCGCACCCACACGGGAATGGGAAGGTGGTCGCGCGCCCAGAAGGAGTTGCCGCTGCTCGAGAGGTTCACCACCTCCACTCTCGCGTCGGGCGCCTCTGCCGCCACCCAGCGGCGGGTGTCGTCGAGCTCCGAGTCGTACTTGGTGAAAACGACGGCGGTCACGCCCTCGGGAAGGTTGCGCAGCATCGAGCTCTTGGCCTGCGCGCTGCCGAAGTCCGTTCCGGAACTGAAAAAGAGAGAGCCGGCTCGCTCGAACTCGGCCACGGGCCGGGTGACGCGCGCGGCGGCGAGGGCGGCCTCTGCCGGACCCTCGGGCTCGGCTTCGACCGCTCCGCCCAGATAGAGCTGTTTCACGAACTCCCGGAAGGTGTCTGAAATCCCTTTGCGGCCCGCCTCCTGCCAGGCCTGGCGAAGGGCCTGGGTCATGAGCGAGTTGTGCTGAACGATCCGCGCCTCTTGCTCGGGCGTATATCCCTGCGGGATCTCCTCGGCGGACGCGGA
>JADZFF010000006.1 GCA_020850015.1 Bdellovibrionales bacterium
CAGCTTCGATAACAACAAGACCAGCGGCGGGTTTCCAGTACTCAAGGATATCCCGATCCTGGGCACGCTCTTCGGCGGGGACTCGGAGCGCACCCAGCGCACGGAGCTCTTCATCTTCCTCTCCCCCCGGATCCTCAACGCCTCGGAGGCCGGCCTGAGCGGCTGAAGGGTGGGCATGAGCAGGCGAAACGCTCCCCGGTCCGCGGGTTCCCCTCAGATCTACCGGTACCTGAAGCTCTTCCAGGAGAATCCCTCCTCGCGCGTGTTCGCGCCGCTGGCGGAGGCCTACCGCAAGGCGGGCCTGGTGGAGGAGGCGCTCGAGGTGGCGCGCGAGGGCCTGCGGGTGCACCCGAATTTCGTGGGAGGAAAGGTGGCCCTGGCCCGGGCCCTGTTCGACCAGCGCGCCTACTCGGAGGTCGTGGCCACGCTGGAGCCGGTAATCGACGACGTCCCGGACAATCTCGTGGCCCAGCGCCTGCTGGCGGAGAGCCAGCTCATGCTCGGCAATGTCCCCAAGGCGCTGCAGGCCTACAAGATGCTCCTCTATTTCAGCCCCCATGAGCTCGACACCGCGCGGATCGTGTACGAGCTGGAGTCTCAACTCTACGATCAGGGCGAAATCCTGGTGAAAGCCCCCGATGCCCGTCCAGCCCGGGAGGCGCCCGCTATCGACGAGTTCAAGGTGCAGCCCGTCGCCCAGACCCACGCGGGCGAACCCGATGCCCGGCGCCGGACCTGGATGAAGCGCGTGGAAGCCCTTCAGTCCGTCCTGCTTCGCGTGGAGCGCTACCGGCGCGCCGCATCGTCCTTGTAGGCCTACGGAATCATTGACTGCCCTGGGGTGCCGGCGGTACGAGGGGACAATGTGGGAAACCAGACAGTTCCGCAAAGGCCTTAAGCTCGAGATCGACGGCGTTCCTTTCGCCGTCGTCGATTTTCAACACGTCTCTCCCGGAAAAGGCAGCGCCTTCACGCGGACGAAGCTCCGCAACCTTCTCAACGGGAACCAGACAGAGAAGACTTTCAAGTCGGGCGACCGCGTACCCAAGGCCGACGTCACCACCCGCGAGATGCAGTACCTCTATAAGGACGCTGCGGGCTACAACTTCATGGACCTGAACTCTTACGAGGCACTCATCCTCGACGGCGCGGTGCTCGGCGAGGACGTGCAGTTCATGAAGGAGCAGATCACGGTGCACATCATGTTCTGGGGAGAGAAGCCGATCGGCGTGGAGCTTCCCACCTTCATCGAAGCGAAGGTGGTGAGGACGGATCCGGCGTTCAAGGGCGACACGGTCTCGGGCGGCACGAAGCCCGCGACCATCGAGTCGGGCGCCGTGGTCCAGGTGCCCTTTCACATCAAGGAAGGCGACGTGATCAAGGTCGATACCCGCGAGTGCATGTACCTCGAGAAGGTGAAGGAATCGTGAGTTCCAGGACGATGAAAGCCGGCCCCAAGAAGAACGGATCCTCGATCGGAGCGACGGCGGAGCTCGAGGAATACATGAAGCTCATGGGCCGATACGGCATCGCCGAGCTCGAGGTGGAGTCCTCGAACTCGCGCTTCGCGCTGCGCACCAAGGAAGCCTGTGCCACGATGGCGGTGGCGCCGATGTCCGCGCCCGCGATGGCGAGCGCTCCGCCCGTCGGCCCGGCGTCCCCGGCTGCCGCCCCGTCCAAGCTCGCGCCCGCGCCGGCACCCGCCGCCGCGAAGAAGGGCAAGGAAGTGAAGTCGCCCTTCGTGGGGACTTTTTACCGTTCGCCCGCCCCGGGCAAAGAGCCCTACGTGAAAGTCGGGCAGTCCGTGCAGGCGGGCCAGGCCCTCTGCATCATCGAAGCGATGAAGCTCATGAACGAGATCGAGGCCGAGTTCGGCGGCAAGGTGATCGAGGTTCTCGTCGAGGACGGGCAGCCGGTGGAGTTCGGAGAACCCCTTTTCCTGGTCGATCCCTCCTGAGGCCCTGATCCGCCGTGGCCGAACTCTTCAAGAAAGTCCTGATCGCGAACCGGGGCGAGATCGCCCTGAGAGTGATCCGCGCCTGCCGTGAGCTCGGGATCTCCACGGTGGCCGTCTATTCCAAGGCCGACGAATCCTCGTTGCACGTGAAGCTCGCGGACGAGGCCGTGTGCGTGGGGCCGCCGCAGGCGCGCCTCAGCTATCTCAACGCGCCCGCGCTTCTTTCGGCTGCGGACATCACCGGCGCGGACGCCATCCATCCCGGTTACGGTTTCCTTTCCGAGAACGCCGAGTTCGCGCGCCTGTGCAAGGAGTGCAAGGTCACCTTCATCGGGCCCACCCCCGCCAACATCGATTCCATGGGCGACAAAGCCGAGGCGCGAAGCATCGCCAAGCAAGCGGGCGTTCCTCTTCTTCCCGGAACCCTTGAGCCGGTGCCGGACGTGAACGCCTGCGCCTCCGAGGCCGCGAAGATCGGGTATCCGGTCATCCTGAAGGCCGTCTCGGGCGGCGGCGGCCGCGGCATTCACGTCGTTCGGAACGAAGAGCAGCTGCGGGGCTCCTTCGACCGCCTCTCCGAGGAGGCCAAAGCCGCCTTCGGCGACCCGGGCATGTACGTGGAGAAGTACTGCGAGAGCCCGCGCCACGTGGAGATCCAGGTCCTCTGCGACAAGTTCGGCAACCGGCTGGCCCTGGGCGAACGCGACTGCACCGTTCAGCGCCGCCACCAGAAGATCATCGAAGAGGCGCCGAGCCCGATCGCGGACGAGGACCTCCGCAAGCGCATGAGCGAGGCCGCGCTGAAGCTCTGCAAGGCCGTGGACTACGAGAACGCTGGCACCGTGGAGTTCCTGGTGGATTCCGACCGGCAGTTCTACTTCATGGAGATGAATACTCGCATCCAGGTGGAGCACCCCGTGACCGAGATGGTGACGGGCGTGGACCTGATCAAAGCGCAGATCCGCATCGCCGCGGGTGAGAAGCTGAAGCTCACGGCAAAGGATATCCAGATCAAGAGTCACGCCATCGAGGCGCGCATCAACGCCGAGGATCCGGTCCGCTTCCGCCCGTGCCCGGGGAAGATCACGGCGTTGCATGTGCCGGGCGGCTTCGGCGTGCGGATCGAAAGCTTCGTCTACGACCAGTACACGGTCGTTCCCTTCTACGATTCCATGCTCGGCAAACTCATCGTGCACGCTCCGACGCGCGCGGAAGCCATCTCAAAGATGCGCCAGGCGCTTGACGAGTTCATCGTCGAGGGCATCCAGACTAACATCCCGTTCTTAAAGAAAGTTTTCGCCCACCCGCGCTTCCAGGAAGGGGATTTCGACACCCACTTTCTGGAAGAGTTCATGCTGAAAAACGAGTAAAATTAAAGGGTTCGGGGAATTCCCCCCGGAACGGAGCAAATGGCCTCTGACCCTGATGACGAGGCGTCTCCCGGGATTCTCTTCAATGAGAGTCCTGAGGAAGGGACGCGTGTGGACCTCGGTGAAGATCTTCTCTCGGAGAGGACGGCCCTGCTCCGCGCGGAGCGCGAAGCGGCGTCCGCGGAGCCCGGAAGCTCTGCTCCTCCGCCCTTCGATCCCAGCGATGCCATCGAGAGCGCCCAGATCCTCGTGAGGGAGGGGCTGCTCGAGGAGGCAAAGAAGACGATCCGCCGCGTGATGCTTCACAACCCGGGCAACCTCACCGCGAAGGCCCTGCTCGCGGAGATCCACGATCAGGAGCTTCAGCAGATCTTCAGCGAGCACCAGCCGGGCGGGCGTCTTCAGCGCAGACGCTCGCGCGTGCACGACCCGCTCGCCGGAGTGGATCCCGCGCTGGTGCTCCGGAACCTCGACACCGACCTGAGGCTGGGGCTCGCGGAGGAGTTCCAGGCCCAGGAGGCGGTCTCGGCGAGAGGGCTTTTCCCGGACCTCGCCGCGCTCGAGAGGTTTTCCCAGAAGCTTGAGCTCGATCTCAAGGAGCTCGCCCCGCGGGACCGCATGGACGTGGGAATCGCCTTCATGGAGATGGGGATCCCAGAGGTGGCCGTGAGGCAGTTCGAGGCCGTGATCGAGCTCTGCCGGCGCGGCTCGGAGCCCGACACCGCGAACGAGCTCGTAGCCGTGAGCCTGATGGCGGGCGCCTACCTCGGGAGCGGCCGGCCCTACGAGGCCATGCAGACGGTGGAACGCTACCTGTCGGACACCGACGTCCCCGAGGTGGAGAAGATCCACCTGATGTACCTCATGGGCCGTGCGCTGGAGGCGGCCTCGCGGGGCGCCGAGGCCGTGGACTGGTTCGCGCGGGTCACTGAGCTCGAGCCAGGCTACAGGGACGCCGCCCAGCGGCAGCGCGACCTGCTGCGGGGCGCATCCGATCCTCAAGGGGACCGGCGATGAGCGGCGGCATCCGGCAGCTCAGGAAACGGCCCTTCCTGATCTTCGCGATCATCTCGGGTTCGCTCCTTCTGTCCGCGCTGATCTTCATCCAGAGCAAGAGATTCGCCGACCTGATCAAAGGAAACCTCGCGGGGTACATCCCGGGCGATCTCGGGGTCATCGGCGATTTCTCGGAGTTCGAGATCAGCTTCCTTCCGCCGGGCATCTCGATCCTGAATCCCGAGCTGAAGCTCGGCGAGAAGAACCTGCTCAACCTGCCCACCGGTTCCTCCGTGAAAGCCGGGAGGCTCGATCTCCTGTTCTATCCGCTTCAGATGCTCACGGGACGACTTCGCGTCCACGAGATCGTCATCGCCGACGGGGCCGTGCACCTCCGGATCGACCCAGAGGAGCTGAGGCAGAGACGCAAGCCCGCCCGGCCGGGCCTGAGCTGGAACCAGCTTTTCCAGGCGCGCGCCGACGCCGTCTCGCTGGAGAGGATTGATCTCGACGTCGAGGTCACAGACCCCAAGATCATCGCTCGGGTGCGCGTGGACCGCCTCCGCATCGGGCAGGCCCGGTCGGGCGAAGGGCAGGGTTACGAGGTTGACGTCGAGCTGCGCGGGCTCGAGGGGCAGTATCCGACGGGATGGAAGGCCCCGAGCCGCTTGGAGAGGGCGATGCTCTCGGCCTTCGTGAGCGAGAAGGGCGTGGACATCGCGCAGGCCGAGGTCGTGACCGAGGGGCTCGCCGCCAACGTAAAAGGCAAGCTCAAGGGGGACGTGCTCTCGCCCAAGCGTCTCTTGCTGAGCTCCGAGACCCGGATCCAAGGGGATCTCGCCCAGAGCCTGAAGCTACTTGCCATCGATGCCGACGTCGCGGGGAGATTTTCGTACGAGGGCCGGCTCTCTGCCGATCTCATGGATGTCGCCAAGACCCTCGGGCTGCACGGCAAGCTGACGGCCGGCGACGTCAGGTACGGCCCCTGGTACGCCGACTCGGTCGAGGTTGAAGGCCGCACGGAGACCGAGGGCGACTTCGCGAACAGCGTCATCCGCGTGGAGCGCGTGCTTCTGGGATCGGCGGACCGGGAGCGTAATGGAGGCAGACAGGCGGCACGGGGCGGAAAGGTGGAGTTCAAGCCCTTCAGCTTCCGTCCCTCCCTTCAGGACCCGGTTGAGGTTGAGGCCACGCTCGAAGGCGCGCACATTCACTGGCTCGCGGCGGGCGCGCTCAAGGACGTCTACCCGATGGACTTCCGGGTATCAGGCCCGATTGGGGTGCGGTTCCTGCCTGAAGCGGCTGGAAGGCCCTGGGAAGCGCGCGCGGAGCTTGGTTTCGAGATCCCCCGCTTCATCCTCGACAACCAGAGACTCGGGAAGGACCGGAAGCTGAATACCTTGCTCGACGTGCGCGACCTCCGCCTGCTCGGGGGGGTGCGCATCCAGCCCGGCGGAATCACGCCGGACGGTCTGGCACTCGCGCTCCCGAGGACGCGTTTCGCCGTCGGAGGCGCCATCGGCCACGGCAAGGGCTACGCCCTCGATATCGAGGGCCCGGTGGATCTCCAGGACTTCGGGATGCTGTCTGAGAGGGAGATTCGCGGCAAGGGGACCCTCCGGACCAAGGTTACGGGCCCCTCTTCCCGGGTGTTCATCGACTTCGAGCCCAAGATCGAGAACGCGTTCTACCTGGGCCTCAACCTCGGCGACATCCAGAAGGGAAACCTGGTCTGGGACGACGGACCGGGAGATCTTCTCTTCCGTGAGGTCCAGGTCCAGCGCGGCGTCACCGACTATTCGATCCAGGGAAAACTGGAGCTCGGGATCCCCGTTGAGAAGGGAGCGCTCGACGTTCAGATCCCGAGAGGAAACATCGCGGATTTCATCGGGATTTTCGAGAATCTCACGAAGGATCTGTGGTGGTTCCCCGCCTCGCTGTCCGGCCCGCTTCAGGGGAAGCTCGCGCTCAGGGGCGGCCTGAGCCTCGACGCCCTCGACATCTCCGCCGATCTGGAAGGCAAAGACTGGCTCTTCTACACCGAGAAGTTCCGAAAGGTGTCGCTGACGGGGGGATACCGCAGGGGAACCTACTTCATCGAGAGGGGCGACCTGCAGAAGAACGAGGGCAGGATCGTGGGTGGGATCTCGTTCGACGATCCCAACCAGCAGCTCGACTGGAGCATGGAGACCGTGGGCGTCACGCTCGCGGATTTCGACCACCTCCAGCGCCTGGACCTGCCTCTCAAGGGAGCGCTCAGCGTGGTGAGCCGCGGGCGGGGGAAGGTCGGGTCAGTCGAGAGCGCCACCCAAGCCTCGCTGAACCGGCTCTCGGTCCGCGGGGTTTCCTACCTCAACAGCCGGCTCGGGCTCGCTACGAAGTCTGGCGTGCTGCTCGCGAACGGGGATCTGCTCGGCGGCCAGGGCACCCTGGACCTCAGCTACGACTTCACGGAGGGTAAGCCCAGCCACCTGCGGGGGGAGCTGCGCAGACTCGACTTCACGCCCGTGCTCATGCTGATCAACTCCCGCCTCATGGGCGACAAGAGCCTCGCCGGGAGGATTTCCGCGAAACTCGACCTCGATTTCAAGACCGGGAAGGCGGAGCTGGCCTCCGGGACCTTCGAGTTCACCGAGTACCTGCTCAGCCGCTCGGGGGCGCAATTCAGCCTGGCGGCCCCGGCATCGGCGAAGATCGAGGCGGGCACCTTCACGTTGCCGCCTATCGGTCTGAAGGGGCACTCGAGCGAGGCCACGCTAACTCTCGCCTCCCGAAAGGCGCAGCTCGAGGGAGGGATCCGGGGAAAGATCGATCTGGCCGTGGCCGAGCTGCTCACCTCGGTGGTCCAGAAGGCCGAGGGGGCGATGGACCTCGATTTCCGCATCGGTGGATCGCTCAAAGAGCCCAGGATCTCGGGCCGAGCGGCCATCGCGGGCGGGTCGGTTCGCACGCGTTCGGTGGATTCCCCCTTTGAATCTCTCCAAGGGCTTTTTGAGCTCGAGCAGAACGTCATCCATGTCCGCAGGCTCGCCGCGGAATTGGCCGGGGGCGACGTGGATCTCAAAGGCCAGATCGAGCTTTTCGCGAGCAGGTTTCCCACGCTCGCGCTCGAGGCGGCCATCAACAACAGCAAGCTGCAGGTCTATCCATTCCAGTACGCCCGCGTCCGAGGAAAAATTCGCGCCGGCGGCGAGGCTCTGCCTTACCTCGTGGACGGGCAGATTCGCGTGCTTTCCGCGCTGAGCCGGGAGAACGTCCTCAACTCCGACCGCTCCGGCGGCGGCCTGAAGGTGGCCCGGTACACGCCTCCGCCGATCTCGGCCCAGGATTCTGATTATCCGTTGTTTCGGCTGGATATCCGCGCGCAGGCCGACGAGGGCATTCTCGTGAAAAACGATCTTTTCGACGCCGAGCTGAAGGCGGACGTGACCCTGGTGAACACCCTCGAGACCCCCCGGCTCACGGGCTCGTCTGAGGTGATCCGCGGCCGCCTGATCTTCAAGGACCAGAGCTTCGTCATCCAGTCCGGAAAGATCGAGTTCGACAACCCGCTCGTGATCGACCCCAAGTTCAACATGACGGCCGGCGCCGAGGTCAGGGGAGTCAAGGTGCAGATGTTCGCCGCGGGCCGGCTGAGCGACTGGAAGCTTCAGCTCAGCTCCAATCCCGTCATGCCTGAAACCGACATCATCCAGCTCCTGGCTCAGGGAGTGAGCCCGGATCAGATGGCCCGGCTGCGCTCCGGCGACCGCACCGTGCTCCAGCAGAAGGACGCGGCGTCGCTCCTGCTGCAGGCCCTGGACTTCAACCGCGACGTGAAAGACAAGACGGGGCTGGAGATCCAGCTCGACGAGGCGGTGTCGAACCAATTGGGCTCCAGCATCACCCGACGCTCGACCGAAACCGACGCGGGGGGAGTCGCGGCTCCGAAGATCGTCATCAAGCGTCAGGTCAGCAAGAACATCGACATCTCCGTGGGAAGCACGGTGGGAGTGGGTTCTGGGTCGCAGCAGGAGCTGAACGCGGAGGTGAAGGTGGCGCCAGGGGTGTCGGTGATCGGAGTTTGGAACACGTCGGAGGGAGCGAACTCGCAGGATAACCAGACCTCGTTCGGGGTGGATCTGAAGGTGCAGAAAAGGTTCAAGTGAGTGCTGGACCTCGGCCCAGGGCCGCCCTTCCGTTCGGGAAGGGCGTTCGTGAGATGAGTTCCATGGACAGGAGCATCGGGGCGTGCCGCTGGGCACGGGCAGGCGCGCTCGCGTTGGGCGTTGCGGCCGTCCTCTTTGCCGCGGTGGCGGGTTTCGCGGCGCGGGCCGCGGAGCCCGGGCCGCTCATCCATGAAATCGAGATCGAGGGAGTGACCGCCTTCGGCGAAGCGGAGGTCACCGAGTTGGTTGAGGTGAGCACCGGCGAACGGCTCGACCGCGACCGGGCCGTGCGCACGGCGAACGCCCTTCGCAATCTCTACCTTCAGGGCGGATACCGCGACGCGAAGGTGGCCGTCAGGGTGGTGAAGGAGCCCGGAGCGCAGGGGGGGCCTGAACGGAACGTGCTCCAGTACCGCGTCGAGGAAGGAAAACCCTCGCGGCTCGGAGCGATAGCGCTCTCGGTGCGCGAGGGCACCGGGGCGCAAGGCGATGACCAGGCAGAACGCGCCCTTCGCGCGATCTCAGCGGACCTGGACGACAAGATTGGCGACCGCCTCGGGCAGGACGCGGTGAATGAGCTGCTGCAGGCGGTGGAGGAGCGGCTTGCCGCTCGCGGATACCTTGGCGGTTCCTTGGGGCAGCCGGTGCTCGAGGACATGGAGGCCCCGAAGGGCAAGGATCCTGGGAACTACCACCGCGTGAAGCTGAGCCTGGATCCGGGCGACCGGGTTCGGTTCGGTTTTCGCGGGAACTCCGTGCTCGCGGCCACGCAGCTCAACGACCTCATTTCCGGGCTGCAGGAGCTCGGGCTGGGGCGCGACTACGTTGAGGTCATCCGCAACCGTATTCTCCAGGAGTACCGCTCATTGGGATTCGCGGAGGCGAAGGTACAGGCGGTGACCTACTCGGATTTCGTCGCGGGCCCGCGATGCGGGGGTGCCGTTCCAGACGGAGGGGGCCTGAGCCAGCCGGGCGCCTTCGCGGACTTCGCGCGGCTCGCCCGGTGCGCGGCCGGCCCGGGCCGCGAGCGATCGGTGACTTTCCAGATCGAGGAGGGGCGCCGGTATTTCATCCACTCCGTTCACTTCGACGGGAACAGCAGGTTCGAGTCCGATGATCTCCTGAGCCGATTCGATGAGGTCGCCACCTACCGCGTCCAGCGCGGCGTCTACGTGGAGGAGGAGGTGGAGAAGAGCGCGGAGGTCCTGATCGAGTGGATCAAGTCCCAGGGCTTCCTGTCAGCGAAGCTCGTGACCGTGAACCGCGGGAAAGCCGTCAGGGGAGATGAGTTTCCGCTCGTGATCTACCTCTACGAGGGCGAGCAGACCCTGGTGCGGGACGTGAAGTTCGAGGGCGCGAGCGCCATCGACTCCGAGCAGATCAGCCGGATCCTGGGGCTCAGGCGCCGCGAGCCGCTGAATCTCTACGCCTTCACCGAGGGCCTGGAGGCGCTGAAAACGGCCTACCGGAGAAAGGGATATCTCGACGCCGTGGTGACGAACGAGAACAGCGACAGCGTGATCCGCTACTACGAGAAGAACCGTTTCGCGGACGTCGTATTGGCGATCAGCGAGGGGCCCAGGTTTTCCGTGAGCAAGGTGGAGGTGACCGGGCTCGTGAAGACCCGCGAGGAGATCGTCACGCGGGAGCTCGCGTTTCGCGAGGGAGGGGATCTCGACGAGGAGCGCCTGAACACCAGCGAGTCGCGCCTGAGGCGGCTGGGAATCTTCTCAAACGTCCGCATGCAGCATCGCACCGATCCGGAGCGGCCGAATGCCAAGCTGGTCAGAGTGGACGTGACGGAGGTCACGCCCGGTTACTACGGAGCCGGCGTCGGGTACCGGAACGACCTGGGCGTGCGCGTGTTCGGCGAGTTGGGGTACTCAAATATCGGCGGAAGAAACCAGAGCTGGTTCGTGGGAGGCAACGCCAACCGCCGCATCGAGGACTTCCGCTACATCGAGTACCAGGTGCAGGTGGGATACGTCTGGCCGTGGTTCGTAGGAGCCCCTGAGCTCACCTTTCGGCCGCAGCTCACCCAGGAGCGGCGCCAATTCATCAACTTCGACGCCGAGACGAGCCTCTTCACCGCGACCTGGGAACGGTCCCTCTGGGAGAAGGCCAACCTCTTCGGGGCGCTGACCTACAGCCTCGAGCTCACGCGCCAGTTCAACGCCGCCGCTCCGGAGGACAACGTCACCCTCACCATCGGCGCGCTGATCCCCAGCGTGACGATGGATCTTCGCGATAACCCCCTTTCCCCCACCCGGGGTTTCTTCGGAACGGCCTCCTTCGAGGTGGCTTCCACCGCCTTCGGTTCGCAGGCAGATCCCTTTCCGGTGGGCTACACGCGGTTTCAGGCCCGGTCGGATTACACGCTTCCCGTCGGACGCGATGGCGTGACTCTGTACGCGAGCTTTCGGACGGGCGTGGCCAGAAACACCGTTTCACCGCTCCTTCCGGATGGCAGCACTGACGCCAGGATCGCGATCCCCCTGATCAAGCAGTTCGCGCTGGGGGGCGTGCGAAGTCTCAGGGGCTATAAACTACAGGAGTTGAATGAGCAGAAATTCGCGGTCCAGGGCACTCTGACCTACGTGAATTACCGAACCCAGCTCGATGTTCCGATTGCCGGAAGCTTGAAGTTCGGGCCCTTCCTGGACGCGGCCAACCTGCTCATTGACCGATACTCGCTTGGATCGCTCAGGTATGGGGCTGGGGTGGGTTTGCATTATCAAACCCCGGTTGGACCGGTGAATTTCGACGTCGGCTTCAAGCTGAATCGCGAGCCGGGAGAAGAGCCGAACGAGTTTCACTTCTCCGTCGGAGTGCTTTGAAATCGGGTCCAATCGCGGGATTTTGCCGGGATTTTCGGGCGCCCGGGCGCCGGAAATGGCGTTGACTTCGACTCATGCGTCCTGTAATTCCGTTCGCCTATGGCTCAGCAGAAGAGTTTTCAGGCCCAGCAAGATGGCCCGCACGCCTTTGAAACCAAGGGCCCGCTCGCCCCGAAGTGGTACGTCGTCGACGCGAAGGACCAGGTGGTCGGTCGGCTCGCCACCGTTCTCGCGAACGTGATCACGGGCAAGCACAAGCCGACCTACACCCAGCACGCGGACCAGGGCGACTTCGTCGTTGTCCTGAACGCCGAGCAGGTTGTGTTCACCCGCAACAAGTGGGACCAGAAGAAATACTTCCGTCACTCGGGTTGGATGAACGGGGGCCTGAAGGTCCGCACCGCCCGTGAGATGCTGAAAAAAGATCCCAGCGAGATCCTGCGC
Source organism: Bdellovibrionales bacterium (assembly GCA_020850015.1). Lineage (GTDB taxonomy): Bacteria > Bdellovibrionota > UBA1018 > UBA1018 > JADZFF01 > JADZFF01. The sequence continues at coordinate 11,753 of JADZFF010000006.1, forward strand.
CAGGCTGTCTGGGGCATGACCGCGAAGAGCACGCTGTCGCGCCGTCAGATGAAGAAGCTGAAGATCTACACGGGCGTTCAGCACCCCCATTCCGCGCAGAACCCCCAGCCCTTGGCCGGTGGCGCCGTGCGCCGCACGGTTCTGGCCGTGGCCCGCTAACCCTGAAGAATAGAAAGCATCAGAGCGAATGAAAGCCGCTGCGACCGATACGACGAAGCAGATTCACCGGGTAGGCAAGCGGAAGTCCGCGATCGCCCGTGTCTATGTCCGGCCCCGCGCCGGTGAGGTGGGTGTGATCCGCGTGAACCGCCGCACCTTCGAGGATTACTTTCCTCGCCCCAGCTCGCGTCTGCTGATCGTTCAGCCGCTTGAAGTGACCGCCACCGTCGGTCAGTACGACATCTACGTGAACGTGATCGGTGGAGGCTCCTCGGGACAGGCCGGCGCCGTGAAGCATGGCATCGCCCGCGCGCTGAACCTCATTGATCCTGCTTTCCGTCCGGCGCTGAAGAAGGCCGGCTTCCTCACCCGCGATTCCCGCGAGGTGGAACGGAAGAAGTACGGTCTGGCCGGCGCTCGCCGCCGCTTCCAGTACTCGAAACGTTAATTCGAGCTCTGAAAACCGGTTCTCTTTTGGCCCTCCCTCTTCCATCGGGTTACTCTGGTGGGACAGGGAGGGTTTTTTTCTTGCGGCGTTGGCTTCACATCGGAGCGCTGGGGCTCGTACTGGTCGGCAGCGGCACCTCGGCCCGGGCCGACGAATTCCCCGCCGATCAGACCGCTCCGATGGAGCTCGACTCCCCACTCGACGCCCCACCCGTCGAGGATGGGCTCCTGCCGGAGCATACACCTTTGCCGAGCGAAGAAGCGCCGGCGGAAGAGGCGGTTTCGACTCCCGAATCAGCGCCGCCGGAGTCGGAGCTCGCGAAACCCAAGCGCCCAAGATGGGAGTCGCCCTACCATTCGGTACGATGGCCCGGCACCTGGCTTGGGCTGCGAGCGTCGTTCGGGCTCGGTTCCGCCTCCGTGCCGAGATTCGGCACGAATGGGTTGAACCGGGCGGAGGCGAGCATGAGCCAGATGGCGCCCTATCTGGGGCTTGAGCTGGGCTCCGTTCCGATCCGCTGGGGAGGCTCCCTGACCGTCGATGCCACGTTCCTGGGCTCAGCGGCTTCTTACCTGGGTCAGGCGCCAGTGCACTTGTCCACGAGCCTCAACCTGATCCGCGTGCCGCGGGGCTCACGGATCCGCTGGGTGGGCGGGTTCCAACCCTTCGTGATGTACCACCTGGCTTATCCCACGGGTCAGACCCTGAGTCTGAGGGGATATGGGTTTCGCGCGGGCGGCCATTACCTGTTCAAGAAGTGGGAATCGTCGTTCATGGAGGGGTTCCTGTTCTTGACCTTCGACCGCATCACGGAGGCCGCCGCAGGGTTCGATGGCAATTCGAAGGCCTATGCCTCGAGCGATTTCTCCGAGAGCGACATCCTGCACTCGATTTTCATGGTCTACCTGGGGATCCAGTTCAGTCTACCCTGGTGAAGACCTGCTCCTCGATATCGCCGTCGGTGCAGTATTGGGCGGGGCTGTGGCGGGTGCTGGACATGACGTCGACGGCGTCGACGTTCAGGAGCAGGTCGTGCGTATCGTTTCCGCCCGTGATCGGCACCGTGCCCGCGCCCGCGCAGGCCACGGCGCCCGACTCGCCCGCCGCGGGAACGGTGCAGACCCCGGGGCAGACGATCTCTGTCACGGTTTCCCTCACATCGAGGCCTTCGCGCTCGTAGCTTCCGTTGATGTCGATATCGCAGGGGGAAAGGGTGTCAGTGAGGCGGGTGGTGAAAGATCCATCGGCGCCGTAGAGGAGCCGGAGCCGGTAGCCGGCCGGAAGCTCTTCGCGCTCGCCGTCGCAGAGGTAGTGGCTGAGCTCCCAGGTTCCCGCCAGGATGTTGCCGTGATCCGGCGCGCAGGCGGCGGCAAATGCGGCGCAGGCCGCCAGAATAAGCGCATCAGCCAGGAACTTGACGGACCGCACTCCGCCATTCGGCCACTTCACTCTGGAAACCATCGGGTCCTGCGGCATACTCAATAGTATGAACGCACGCGATCTTTCTGTGGGCAAGCTGTTGTTTTCCATCTGTGCCGCATGGGCGCTGGCCACGGCGGCGCATGCCGCCGATCTCGGCAAGGTGGGCGACAAGGTGATCACCGACAAGGACCTGAGGGCCTACCTCACCGGCCTGAACGAATCCCAGCGCGACAGCGTGCTCGCCGATCCGTCGAGCAAGGTGCAGGTGCTTCGCCAGGCGCTCGACCAGGAGCTCCTCTACCAGCAGGCGATGAAAGAGAAGCTCGATCAGAGCAACGACTACAGGGACGCGGTGGAGAATTTCCGTCGCCAGTACCTGGCGGGCATGGTGGTGAGCCGCAAGATCGAGCCCCAGGTCACCGATGCCGCCGCACGCAAATACTATTCGCAGTACGCCGACCGTTATTCCAGCGGACAGGTCCGGGCGCAGCATATCCTGCTCGCCACGCGCGAGGAGGCCGAGAAGCTCCTGCCGCTGGTGCAGCGGCCCGGCGCGGATTTCCAGGAGTCCGCGGAGAAGTACTCGCGCGACCCCTCGGCGAAGAACAACCGCGGTGATCTCGGGTTCTTCCCCCGCGGGCAGTATGACCCCTCGTTCACCGAGGCTGCCTTCAACGCGGAAAAGGGTCAGATCGTCGGGCCCGTGAAGACGGACTTCGGCTGGCACCTCATCAAGGCCATCGACTTCAAGTCGGGCAGGAACCTGAATTTCGAGGAGGTGGAGCTCCGCGTGCGGAACGACCTCCGCATGCGCCTGACCCAGGGCTTCCTCGACACGCTCAAGAAGAAGACCAAGGTCGAGGTTCTCTCGAAGTAGTCCGCGTGAGCGTGGAATCCGGCAGCCCTCAGGCGCTGAACAGCCTCGCCGAGCTCAAGGGGGACGTGGAGCGCCTGTGGAACGAGCTGATTCACGCGGATGCCGACGAAGCGCGAAACCGGATCAGATCCCTGTACCGCGAGGCGTTCCGAAGGTACCGAAACCAGGTCGAGATCCTGGGGCATGAGTCGGACACCCCTCCGAAGCAGCGCACGGGCCGCCCGGAAATCTACGATTTCCAGGACTACCGCGATTTCCTCCTGGAGTGGTTCAAATTCCTGAAGGAGCGGGAAGGCGCGACGATCGAGGTGATCTGCTCCGCCTCAGGCGTGCCGGTCGCGGATTTGTCGTCGGTGTTCAAGGGCGAGCGGCCGTTGCGGCGGGGAGAGCTGCAGAAGCTGCTGCCCCTGCTTCGCCTCTCCGCCGAGGAGAGCGCGTTTCTGGAGCAGCTTCGGAATCTCGCCGAGGCCGAAACGGCGAAGGAGCGGGTGAGCGCGGCAGAGCTGATCCAGCAGATTGCGGCCTTCAGGCGGAGGCATCCCACGATCGAAAACGCGTGGAGATACCTGTCTCACTGGTACTTCGTGGCGATCCGCGAGCTTTCCACCTTGGGGGGGGTTCCGCGCCACGGTGGATTGGATCAAGCCGAGATTGAGGGGCAAGGTGCTGGACAGCGAGATTCGCCGCGCGCTCGAGTTCCTCGAGAGCGCGGGATTCTTCAAGAGGAACGCGGACGACTCAGTGAGGCCTCTCCTGAAGGACATCTCCTGCATGGGTGGGGTGTACAAGGTGGCGCTGGGACAGTTCCACCGCGAGATGCTCACTCAGGCGGCCGACGCCATCCACGAGCTCAAGGGCGACCAGAGGTGGATCAGCGGACACTCCGTGGCCTTGAGCCGCGAAAACTACGAAAAGGCGGTCTCACTCCTGACCGAGGCGCTTGAGCGGATCGGCGCACTGGATGCGGCCGATCGCGCCACGGAAGAGGTTTATCACTTCGGGCTTTTCGCCATCCCGCTCACCCGGCCGAAGCCGCCTGAGCAGGATGGCTGAGCTTCTTACATGGTGTAGTCGCGCGCGTTGATCCCGTACTTCTCGAGCTTCCGGAGAAGCGTCTTTTTCGGGATATTCGCGTGCAGGGCCGTCTGATTGATCCGCCCGTTGAAGGCTTTCAGCGCGCTGATCAGGAACTGCTTCTCGAACTCCTCCTTGTTGGCCTGGAAGTCGAGCTTGCTGATGTCCAAGCGGAAGCCGCGGGAATCCACGACCGCTCCCGGCACGATGCCCGCGCCGAGCGAAATCCCGGCCACTGGCTCGTCGCCGTCGCTGTCGTCGATGTCCATGTTTTCCGCGAGCCGGGCCGCCGCCGGGCGGCCGGCCGAGCGCACGAGCGCCTCCGGCAGGCTGCCGAGAGAGAGGCGGTCGCTGTTCTCGATCACGAAGGCATGCTCCATGACGTTCTCGAGCTCCCGGATGTTGCCCGGCCAGTTGTGGCCGCGCAGCACCTCCATCGCGTCGTCGGCAATGCCCGATACCTTCTTGCGGTACTGGGTGTTGAAACGGTCCACGAAGTAAAGAATAAGCGCCTCGAGGTCGTTCCGGCGCTCACGGAGAGGCGGGAGGTTGATCGGAAGGACGTTCAGCCGATAGAAGAGGTCCTCGCGGAACTCGTTCTTCTTGATCATCTCTTCCAGGTTACGGTTCGTGGCGGCCACGATCCGCACGTTCACCTCGATCTCGCGGTTGGAACCCACGGGAGTGAAGCGCTTCTCCTGGAGAGCGCGGAGCAGCTTCACCTGCATGCCGGCCGTGATGTCGCCGATCTCGTCCAGGAAGAGCGTGCCGCCGTCGGCGTACTGGAACTTCCCGATCTTGCGGGAGTCGGCCCCCGTGAAGGCGCCTTTCTCGTGCCCGAAGAACTCGCTTTCAATCAGGTTCTCGGGAATGGCCGAGCAGTTGATCGTCACGAAGCGGTTATCCTTGCGCGGGCTGTTGAAGTGCAGGGCCTGAGCCACGAGCTCCTTGCCGGTGCCGCTCTCGCCGCGGATGAGCACGGCGGTGTCGACCTGCGAGAGTTTCTCGATCACGCCGAAGACCTTCTTCATCTCCGAGCTCTGGCCCACGAACTCCGTGTTTCCGGGGAGCTGGATGCGGGGCGCGGAGAAGCTCATGGTCTTCACCATGTTGTGCGCCTTGAGGGCCTTGTCGATCATGTACACGAGGTTGTCGGCCTTGATGGGCTTCTCGAGGTAGTTGTAGGCGCCGAGCTTCGTGGCTTCAACGGCGTCGCGCACGTTTGAGAAGGCGGTGAGCACGATGGCGATGATCGAGGGGTCGAACTCCTTGATCTCCCGCAGGGCCTCGATGCCTGTCTTGCGTGGCATGTTCACGTCGAGCAGCACGAGATCGTAGTCGCCGGCGTGCACCTTGTTGACGGCCTCCTCGCCGTCCACCGCCTGGTCCACCAGGTAGTGGTTCTCGGAAAGGGCCGAGGCCACGGAAAGCCGGAGATCCGCTTCATCATCCACCACGAGTACTCGAAACATGTCTCTTCTCCTTAGTTACTCAGAGCTGCCGCTGCTGACGTTCTTCTTCCGCGAAATCCGCCGGGACAATCCCGGAAGGAAACCCATGATCGAGGCCCGGGCGGAGGCCGGCCCCCGCACGGCATCGGCGTGGAATCCCGCGATGCCGTCGATCTCGAGGTCTTGGCGGAGGACGATGCGGAAGGTGCTCCCGCCGCCCTTCACGCTCTCAACCTCGACGCGCCCCATGTGCGCCTCGATGAAATACCTGCTCAAATACAGCCCGAGCCCGGTGCCGTGCACCTTGGCGGTGGCGTCGTTCTTCGCCCTATAGAACTTGGTGAACAGGCTGTCGATCTCCTCAGGCGAGAGGCCCACGCCCTGGTCGCAGACGGAGATCTCCACGCACTCCTCGGCTTCGCGGGTGCGCACCACGACCGTGGAGCCGCCGGGAGAGTATTTCAGCGCGTTGTCCAGGAGGTTGTTCAGCACCTTGGAGATGAGCGAAGGGTCGAGCTTGATCGGGAACAGGGGCTCGAGATCCGCCGCGAGCTCGATGCGCGAGGCGCGGGCCTGCGCTTTGAAGCCGGCAACGGCGCGCTCCACGAGCTGGTTCACGTCCCTCGACTCCAGATTGAGCTTCAGGCGGTTGCTCTCGATCTTCGTGAGCTCGAGAATGCTCGAGATGAACCGGTTGAGCTCGTCGGTCGACGAGATGATGTGATTGACGGTTTCCTTGTCGCGCTCCACGAGCCGTTCGCCGGCCTTGCTGAGCAACACCTCGGCCAGGCCCTGGATCCGGGCCACGGGCGTCTTGAGGTCGTGGGTCACGAGCGAGAGGAAGTTGGTCTTGAGCTCCTCGACCTGGGTGAGGATCTCGGTGCGGCGCTGGTAGTCCCAGCGTTTCTTGTACTCGCGGATCAGGCGGTAGGGCACCACGAGGTAGTAGGCCAGCGCGATCGCCACGAGGGGGTGCGACTGCTCGATCCACACGCCGTTCCAGGGGCCGAGCTCCTGGAATACGAGCTGTCCGAGCAGCAAGATAAAGAGACCCAGGCCCAGCGTGGCGAAGACGCCGTAAAGAGGCGTGGAGTTCAGCACCCAGCCCAACACCGCGAGCGAGGCCAGGAAGGTGATCGCCCAGTTCAGCCAGCGGGGCGCCATCACCACGCCGTTGTCGTGGAGGATGGAATCGAGGATGTGGGCATGAATGAAGAGCTTGGGGCTCTGGAAGGGCGCGGCCGAGAAGGGGGTCGTCGCGAAGTCGCCGGGGTTCTGGCGGCTCAGGGTGCCGACGAGCACGATCTTCCCGGCCCAGGTATCGTCGGGCACGCGGCCTTCAAGCACGTCGAGGAAGCTGATTCTCCGGTAGATGGGGCGGGCGGGGTCGGCGGTTTCCGCCGGGCCGGCCGAGGGCAGCACGGTGCTGCCGTGGTACCGGAAGAAGAAGTATTCGCTTTCAGCCTCGGGCACGCGGAAGCTGCCGCGGGGGCGGAAACCTTCGGGAACCAGGCCGCTGCTCTGGGCCATGAGCATGTGAAAGGTGGGGCGGTCGTAGAAGCGCGTGAGCGCCCGGCGCGTGACCTTGTCGGACGAGAATACGTTCCCGTCCTTATGAACCACCGCGATCGCGTGCGAGAGCGAGCCGAGCGGGAAGGGCGGCACCACCTCACCCGAAACGTCGAAGGGCGTTCCGAACGCGAAGGAGGTTCCCTCGGATTCCATGCGCCTCACCGCGTCCATGAAGCGCGTGCCCCACTCGCCCGGGAACTGGTCCGGGTTCACCTGGTTCACATGGTTCATGTTCACGAGGTAGCCCACGGCGCGCGGCCGGAGCTTCGCGATCTTCTCGAGCAGCTGCGCGTGGTAATCTAACGAAAGCGGCGCGAACTCATCGAGCGTGCGCGTGGTGGCGTCGTCGAGCTCCACCAGGAGGATTCTGGGGTCGGGCTCGGGAAGGGCCCCGCGGGTCATCCGGAAGTCGTAGAGGCGGGCTTCAAGGAAGGTGAACTCGAAATTCGACAGGATCGCGGTGAGCCCGGCGGCCGCCGCCAGGATCGCGAGCTGTCGTTCGTAGTTTTTCACCCACTGCTTGAACAAGACCGATCCCCTTTGCTTCAACTTCCGCTCTTCGCTTCAGCTACCGCTTCAACAGCATCAACAACCACATCAGCATCAATCACATCTGGGAACCCGGATGGCCGCGGGGCCTTGGCCGAGCTCAGTCAGAGGGAGGGAAGAGCAAGCTGCATACCATCTGGTGGCGTTTTGTCACCTACATCTAAGTTCCTGATATTCCTACCTAAAGAGTCAGGATGAAGAGGGCCTCGCGCCCCCATGGGTTCTGCAGGATGTGTCGACGCCCTATACACCTGTGTCAGGAAGGACCCGGTGGAGGCCCTTGTCACTCCATAGCGGATTCGGAGACCGAAACCGGCCAGGTCTCGGCGCATTGGGAGTCGCCGAGCTCTCCGCCAAAGGCATCCTCGTTCAGGTACTTCTCCACCCGGGACTGCTCGTCCGGGCAGCCCGACGTGGCCGGAAAGCCAGAATGGAGATCGATCCGGACGTCCTCGAGGTGCTCGCTCTCCGGAAAAGGGTGCGGAGGAGTGCCCTCAAGGGCGCGGGTCATGAACGAGGTCCAGATGGGGAGCGCGGAACCCGCGCCCGTGAGCTTCACGGGTGCGGGGGAGTTTTCGGGAATCACCGGCGTGGACGGCGCGTCGCCGTCGGTCAGGGCCGGCGCGCCGGGAGCCCGGTCGACACCGACCCAGGCGACAGCGGTGAGCTGGGGGGTGAAGCCGGCGAACCAGGCGTCCCGGTGGTCGCTCGTGGTGCCCGTCTTGCCAGCCGCAGGGCGGTCGAACCCGAGCTGCGGGGCGAAACGCGCTGTGCCGCTTCGAAAGGTCTCGCGGAGCATCTCGGTGAGCAGATCCACCGACGCGGTGTCGACCGCGGGGTGCGGTCTTTCCATGAACTGGGCATAGGGCTTGCCGTCGTTTTGCGTGATCGCCCGGATCACCGTGAGCTCCTGCCTCAATCCGCGGGCCGCGAGCGTGGCGTAAGCCGCGAGCAGCTCCACGGGCGACAGCTCGGCGATCCCGAGGGTGAGCGCCGGGAATTCCGGCAGCTCCGAGCGGATGCCGAGCGCGTGCCCAGCGGCGGCGACGCGGTCGAGGCCCACCTGCATCCCGAGCTTGGCCGCGGCGATGTTCACCGAGTTCGCGAGCGCGAACCGCAGGGAAGTCCAGCCCAGGAACTCCTCGTCGTAATTCTTCGGCGACCAGGTCTGCTTCCCTCCGTCAAAGGTCAGCGTCCAGGGGGCGTCCTCCACGGGATAGCCGGGCCCGTAAGGCACGCCCGTCGAATCGTGGCGCGCGAGAATAGCCGCGAGGTAGACGACCGGCTTGAAAGTGGAGCCCACCTGCCGGCGCATGTTCAGGATCCGGTTGAAGCTCGACGCCTGGTATGAGGAACCGCCGACGAGCGCGCGAATGCGCCCCGTGCCGTGGTCCACCGCCGCGAGGGCTCCTTCGAGAGGAAACTCGGGCGCGAGCTTGTGTTGCTTGCGCAACCGCTCCACGCCTTCGGCCACGGCCTTCTGCGCCTCGACGTTCATCGCAGGGTCGAGGGTGGTGTAAACCCGGAAGCCGGCGTTCGTGATCTCGGCCTCCTCGATTCGGCCCTGGAGCTTCTCGATGAGCTCGGCTTTGACGTAGTCGGAGAAATAGGGGGCCTTGTTCGAGCTCTTCGCTGGCGGCACGAGGCGGATGGGATTCACGCGCGCGGCCACGGCCTCCTCTTCGGCGATCTGGCCCGTCTCCACCATCTTGTCGAGCACCAGCCGCTGGCGGGCCACCGCCCGGTCGAGGTTGCGGTAGGGCGAGTAGTACCAGGGGCCGCGGATGATTCCGGCGAGCAGGGCGATCTCTCCCATGTTGAGCTGGTCGAGCTTCTTCCCGAAGAAGTACTCGGCCCCCTCGGCCACGCCGTGGATCTCCAGGTTTCCGATCTGACCGAGGTAGACCTCGTTCAGGTACCTTTCCAGAATCCGCTCCTTCTCGAACTCGATCTCGAGGAGGACCGAGAGGAAAAGCTCGTTGAACTTCTTCAGGAGGTTCTTGTCGCGCCTCACGAGCAGGTTCTTCACGAGCTGCTGGGTGAGCGTGCTGCCTCCCTGCGCCAGCGAGAACGTGCTGAGGTTCACGAGCACCGCTCGGGCGAAGCCCCTGGGGTCCAGCCCCCTGTGGTCCAGGAAGTGCTGGTCTTCGACGGCGATGATCGCTTTCCAGATCGAGGAAGGGATCTGATCGAAGGGGATGTAGTTCCGGATCTGGTTTCCCTCTCCGGTCGAGCCCCGGGAGAGCGTGGCGACGAGCTCGGGCTCGAGATAGATCTCTTCGGCCTCGGAGCCCCCGGATTCGAGCGAGATCAGAGTCGAGCTGGCGCTGGGGCCGTCGAATCGGAGGTGAACCAAAGAGCCCTGTAGGCGGAGCGTCGGATGATCCGCGGGCAGGAGCGAACCCGGGAAGTCGCGCTGACGAAGCTTGAAGCTGATGTCGTTCCCGCTGGGGATCCACTCGTATCCCAGGGCCCTGAGCTGCGTGAGCACCCGGGCGCGGGGCAGCGGCGGAGCGATTCTCGAGACGTCGGAATAGATGCGGGTCGGGACGAATTCGTTGCGGTTGACGAACGCGGATCGAAGCTCGCGGTACTGAAGACCGACCCAGATCAGCCAGGGCAAGGTCAGCGCGAGCGTACCGTAAATCGCGACGCGAAGCGTCCTGCGCGTCCAGATCCACTGGCGCCAAAAAATCTTGCACCGTTCCAACGCGGAAGGGGTCATGCCTGCGATTCCCAATCCCCTTGACGGGAGGTTGACGGGTCAATAGAACCTCAGACACTCGCATGAACAAAGAACTTTTTCGCTTCTCTGCCCGTTCTTCCCTGCTTGCTCGCGCGATTTCGACGGCCTGCGCTGCAATCGTCGTTCTGGCATCAGGTACCGCCTTCGGACTTGAGCTGAACTGGTCCGGGCAGTTCCGAGCCGAGACGCACTGGATCTACAACTACTCGCTCGACACCGGGAACACCCAGGTCGATGTCGCCAAGGTGGGCAAAGGCTACTACGTGCCCGGCGGCGGCAAGAAGAACGCCTTCTTTCAGGAAGCGTTTCTCCGCCTGCGCCCCTCGGTCGTGGTGAACGACAACATCTACCTGAAGTCGGAGTGGTGGGTCGGCGACCCCGTGTACGGGCTGTTCGGCAGCACCGGCTCCCTCAGCACCGATCAGAACAGCTTCTACTCCACGGGCAACCGAGGCTCCTCGATCACCGCGCAGCGCTTCTGGGCCGAGCTGCTGACGGACGTGGGCACCGTTCAGGTGGGACGAGCGCCTCTGCACTGGGGTCTGGGGATCGTCTGGAACGCAGGCAATGGTGTTTGGGACCGGTACATGTCCACCGGCGACGTGGTGAGGCTCGTTTCAAAGTTCGGGGCCTTCAGCTTCGTTCCGAGCGCGGTGAAATACTCCACGGGGCATAACGTCGGCGGGGCCTGCGTCGGTCCTGCGGCTACGCCCTGCTCGCAGACCAACGGCGACGGCACGGTCGTGGATTACTCCGTCATGCTCAAGTACGAGAACCTCGATCAGGACGTCGAGATGGGCGTGAACTTCATTCGCCGTCTGGGCGGCGCCTCCCAGGACACTCTGTTCGGGTACGACGGCACGCCTCAGGGCATGGCCTACAACACCTACGACCTGTACGGCCGCAAGAAGCTCGGCCCGGTTCGCCTCGGCGCCGAGGTGCCGATCGTGAGCGGGACGATCGGGTCGGCCAAGTACTCCGCCTTCGCGTTCGCCGCCGAGGCCGATTGGCAGGTGATGGAGGCGTTGGCGGTGAACCTGCGCGCGGGTCAGGCGCCCGGGCAGCCCAACTCAACGGGCGCCCCGGACACCTTCAAGGCGATGCACTTCCATCCCGGTTACAAACTGGGGATGTTCATGTTCAACTACCAGTTCGCGAATTTCGCGGGCCCGAACGCGCAGAACGGCGCGAACGCCGTCGGCGCGGCCTCCCTGGCCTCGCCCTACGACAATCCGATCGTGAACGCGAGGTACCTCAGCGTGGGGGCCGGCTACGCGCTTGGGAAATGGAAGCTTCGCACCCAGTGGACTTTCGCGACGGCGCTCGAGTCGGCTGAGGCGGGCAAGCAGTACTACAACACCTGGCGCCGCAAGTTCGAGGCCGCTACCCAGGACCAGGATGATTCCCTGGGTTGGGAGATGACCTACGGCACGACCTTCCAGTGGGATGAGAGCTTCCAGTTCCTCCTCGATTTCGGTTGGTATTTTCCCGGCGCTTACTACGAATTCGCCGGCGACGCGGCGACCGGGAACTCGGTCTCATCCGTGTTCGGGACCACCTTCAAGGTGGGCGTGAATTTCTAGGAGAGCGGCGGGACCGGGGCGGACATGTCCTGGCTTCGGTTCAGCAAGAGGCCTCTGGGCGTCCAGTTTTGGATCGCTGGGGGAATCGTAGGATTTTTTTCCGTCGCGAGCCTTTTCCTCCTGCTGAGCCAGGTGCGGCGGCAGACTGAGGCCTCCCGTTGGTTGGCCCAGACCCACCGGACGATCTCGAGGCTGAGCACCCTCGGCCGCGACTTCTACCAGCATCGGACCTTGCTGCGGGGCCACCTGGAATCCGCCGAGCCTCGCAAGCTCGAACAGGCCAAGGACCGGCGCCCGCAGTGGGATCGCACCTTCGAGTCCCTGCGCGAAAGCGTAGAGGCCTATCCTGATGCGCGGCCGCATCTCGAAGCCGCCGGCCGGGCCTATGAGGCCTGGCAGAGGCACGCCTTCGCCGCACCGGGTGGCGCTTCCGAGCGGGCACTCGAGACCGAGGCTCGTCTTTTCCAGGAGGCCTGGGCATCCATCGAGGCGCTGATCGACCGCTTCAATCGGCAGCTCAGCGTGCGGGATCTCGACGAGAAGAGCGCCATTCAGCACACCTTCGCCGCGATCGCGCTGATCAACATCACTCTGCTGCTCGCCTTCGGAGTGGCCCTGATCAACCTATACCAGTCGATTGCCCGCCCGATCGCGGGCCTCTCCGTGGGAATCCGGCGATACATGTCGGGCGATTTCCGGGCCCGGGTCGCCGTGGGGCGCACGCCCGAGATCGGATACGTGGGGAGCAGCTTCAACGAGCTGGCGGCACGCATCGAGAGCATGGTGTCCGATCTTCGGCGCCTGGATGAGATGAAGTCTGATTTCCTCTCGACGGTTTCCCACGAGCTTCGTACGCCCCTGACTTCCATCGGCGGATACGTGAAGCTGCTGCTGTCAGGCGATGCGGGGGCATTGTCCTCCACACAGACGGAGTTCCTCAATATCGTGGACACCAACGTGGGGAGGCTCGGGCACCTGATCAACGACCTCCTGGACGTGGAGAAGATCGAGTCCGGGAAGATCCAGCTCATCCGCGAGCCGCAGGATCTCTCGGAGATTCTCAGGGAATGCCGGGATTCGATGGCCATCCTAGCCAAGCAGAAGGGCCTGGAGTTCCGGTTCACCGTGCCCGAGCAGCCGGTCTTCGCGATGGGCGACCGGGTGCGCCTGATCCAGGTGTTCATGAATCTCCTGTCGAACGCGATCAAATACACGCGCAAGGGGTACGTGGAACTGAGCCTAGAGCGCCGCGACTTCGCGGTGATGATTCGCGTGAGAGACTCGGGTGAGGGGCTTTCGCCCGAGGATCAGGAGCAGCTTTTCCAGAAGTTCTACAGGAGTCGGCGCGCCCTGGAGTCCGCAGAGTCCGGAACGGGCCTGGGGCTCGTGATCGTCAAGGGCCTGGTTGAGGCGCACGGTGGAACCGTGGCCGTGGAGTCGGGCCTGGGAGAGGGCACGGTATTCACAGTCAGCCTGCCGCTGGAGGGCCTGGCGGAGGTGATCGCCGCGAATGCGGGCGCCGAAGGGCGCGTCATCGAGGAGGCAGGCCTCCGGCCGCGGGAGCGGGTGGTGTGGCATGTGGGCGGCGATGCCGAGTCGGGCCGGCGCGTCCGGGCCTTGCTTGCCGCTCCGGAGCTCGATGAGGGCGGCAGGCGGCTCGGGGCCGAGTCTTTTTCAGGCGCGAGCACTCTGCCCCGGGCGACCAGTTGGGAGGAGTCGCCCCTGCTGGTGATCCTCGACGGCGCGGCGGTGAATCGCGAATCGGTTGCGGAGTCCGCGCGCCGCGCGGGCGCGGGCACGCCGATCCTCGTGCTCGGCGACTCCGAAGAGACAGCCCAGGTCTTCGCCTGGGGCGCGACCGCGCTCCTGAAAAAGCCCATCAAACCGGCGCGCTTTTCGGCGACGGTGAGCGACTTGTTGAGGATGCGGGGCCGCAGGATCCTTCTCGCGGATCCGGATCCGGACGTGCGGCTGCTGTTGAAGCGGGCTCTGGAGCAGCGCGGCTACGTCGTGGAAGACGTCGATCGGGGCAATCTCGCGCTCGCGAGGCTGGAGCGGGAAAGATACGATCTTCTGATCCTGGAGCGGGAGCTGCCGGATGTCTCAGGCGTGGAGGTGCTTCGCGCCGCGCGCCGGCTGCCGCAGCACGCGCTTCTGAAGGTCCTGGTGCTTGACGACGCGGGCGCCTCGTCGGAGCAGCGTGAGTTCGAGGCTTTGGGGGTCGAGCGAGTTGTGGCAACATACCAGGGTATCGACCCAGTGGTGGAGGCGGCGAGCCGCCTGCTCGCGAACGGAAAGGCCTGAGCGCAGTTGACCCAGAAGCGCATCCTTCTCGCTGAAGACGAAGCTCATATCGCCAAGCTGGTGGAATTCAAGCTGGGCAAGGAGGGCTACGCGGTGGAGCTGGCGTCGAATGGCGGCGTCGCCATCGAGAAGCTTCGAACCGAGCCTCAGGGTTTCGCTCTGCTGATCCTGGACGTCATGATGCCGGTGGCTGATGGTTGGGAGGTGCTTCGTTTCGTGCGGACCGAAAGCGCTGTGAAGGGGCTCCCTGTGCTGATGCTCACGGCGAAGGGGCACCAGAAGGACATGGCGAACGCGGCCGAGCTTGGCGCCACGCAGTTCCTGAAGAAGCCCTTCGACCCGACCGAGCTCGCCCGGCTGGTTCGGAAGCTGGTGGGAGACCCGAAATGACGCTCGACTGGGATGGCGATCCGGAGCTCAAGGCGATCCGAGACGATTTCGTGAAGTCGCTCTCGGATCGGAGCGAGATTCTGCGCGTGGCGCTTTCGCAGCTCGCGGACGACGCTCCGGGCGCGCTCCGGGATATCCAGCAGGTGGCGCACAAGCTCGCGGGTACCGCGGCCTCCTACGGCTTTCCCACCCTCACTCGGATTGGCGAGATGATCGATGACCGGCTGGATGAGATCTTCTCCTCGAATCGGGGCATGACGGCCCTGAATGAGGAAGCGACGCGCGCCCAGGGATACGTGGCCGTGCTGGAGGCCGCGCTCCGTGAGGGGGCCGCGGGGCGGGATGACACGGGTGCGCTGGATGCGCCGGCCCTCAAGAGCCTTACTTCCGGCGCCTGATCAGCTCTTTCTGGATCCAGGCCCGGATCTTCCGGAGATCCTCCTCCGGGACGCCCATGAAGCTGAACCGCGTCTCGTAAGTCTTTGAGTCGCCTTCAACGGGCTGAGCGCTCAGCACTCGAAAGAGCGGCCGTTCGATGCCGATCTCGTCGAAAATGCGCGCCTTGAGCTCCACTGTCTCCAGGCCGCCGATCTTGTAAGGGAGCAGCGCGGTGAGACCGCCTTCGCCGATGGACACCAGCTGGGCCTGCGAGGTGACCTGTGCCATGTGGTTCTCACCGATCAGCGAAAGCTCGAAGAGCTCGCGTTTGCCGCCGCCCTTCTTCATGCACTGCTGGACCTTCTCAAGGAGGAGATGCTCGTCGATGGGCTTCAGGATGTAGTCCGTGACGCCGACCTCAACCGCCTTCTTCACGTCCTCGCGATTGCGCTTCTTGGTCAGCATGAGGATCGGAACCTGGCCAAACAGGGGGTGCTGCCGCACGGTGCGAACGAAGTCGTAGCCCGAGGTCGTGGGCATGATGGCATCGGTGATCACGAGATCGAAAAAATCGTGACCCAAGGCGTCGATGGCGTCGGCGGGGGTAACCGCGGTTTTCACCTGGAACTCGGCTCGGGTGAGGATCGTGGTGAGCAGTTTCAGAATGGCGGCCTCGTCGTCCACGAGGAGAATGCGGGCCGCTGCGGAGGGAGCCATGACTCCCAGGCTATCACTGAACGATGAACTGGGTGAAGAACACGTCCGTGGCGAGCGGCTTTCCCGTCAGCTCGTTGACGATGTCGAGAATCTCGGCGCGAAGGTGATACCGGCCCTGAATGGAGTTGAGCTCGTCGAAGGGCTTCCTCCCGAGGAGCTGCAGGAGACGGTCTTCGATCTCAGGGCGTACGGCGTCGATCCCGGCGGCGAGCGATAGGTCCCGGATCTCGACGCTGAACGCCAGCGTGACGAAGTGGGGTTTGCCTTCGCCTGGGCTGCCGGCGCCCCCTTCGGGTTTCTCGGGCGTGGGAAGGATATTGACGGTGACGGCCTTGAATTCGACCTTGCCGGGCAGGAGCGATGCCGTGGGCTTCGCCGAGGAATCCGCAAGGCGCTTTCGTTCGCTGGACTCAGTGATTTCAGGCCGTTTGAACAGGACGCGCGTGTAAACCAAGGCCCCCAGGGTGGCCACGACCGCCACGCTGTTGGCCAGAACCAACAGCATCGGCAGCTTGGAACCCTTGGGGGGGGCCTCGGTTACTGAAGCTTCTTTTTCTTCCGCCACTCCCTACATTCTAGATTTTGAGCGGCTCGTAGGGAAGGCCCAAGTCCTGGGCCACCTGCTGATACACGCATTTGCCCATCGAGATGTTCACGCCCTTGCGGAGGCCTTCGTCCTTGGACACGGCCTCCTTCCAGCCCAGGTTCGCGATCATCACGGCGTAACCCAGGGTCACGTTCGTGAGGGCGTAGGTGGAGGTGCGTGGCACGGCGCCCGGCATGTTGGGCACGGCGTAATGGATCACGCCGTCCACGGTGTAGGTGGGGTGCTCGTGGCTCGTGGGGCGGCAGGTTTCCACCGATCCGCCCTGGTCCACGGCCACGTCCACGACGACGCCGCCGGGCTCCATGTGCGAGATCATGTCGCGCGTGACGAGCTTCGGGGCCTTCGCGCCCGGCACCAGCACGGCGCCGATCACGAGGTCCGCGCGGTGCACGGCCTTCTCGATGTTCTCGCTGTTGGAGTAGAGAGTGGTGATCTCGTTTCCGAACACGTCGGAGAGATACTCGAGGCGCTGCACGTTGACGTCCATGAGGGTCACTTTCGCGCCGAGGCCCACGGCCATCTTCGTGGCGTTCACGCCCACGATTCCGCCGCCGATGACGACGACGTTCGCGCGGTTCACGCCCGCGACGCCGCCGAGGAGCACGCCCTTGCCGCCGTGGTCAGCCTGCAGGTACGTGGCACCGATCTGGGTGGCCATGCGGCCCGCCACCGCGCTCATCGGGGCGAGCAGGGGAAGCGTGCCGTTCCTGGCTTCGATCGTCTCGTAGGCGATGCCCACGATCTTGCGTTCCATGAGGGCCTTGGTGAGGCGCTCGTCGGCCGCGAGGTGGAGGTAGGTGTAGAGGATCTGGCCTTCGCGCAGAAGGGCGAACTCCTCGGGGAGGGGCTCTTTCACCTTCACGATCATTTCGGCCTTGCCGTAGATCTCTTTGGCCGAGGGCATGATACGCGCGCCCGCGCGCTCGTAGGCCTCGTTCGAGATGCCGACGCCTGCTCCGGCGTTCTGCTCGATCAGCACCGTATGGCCTGAGTGGGTCAGGGCCTTCACCCCGGCCAGCACCATGCCTACGCGGTTCTCTTTGTTCTTAATTTCCTTCGGTACGCCGACGATCATGGGGTCCGTGCCTTTCCAGACGATGCGTTTGTGCCGCGGTTAGATCCGGAATCGGAGTCCGTCGTGGGCGAGAGCCACTCCCTTCGGGAGCTTCTTCGACCAGCGGCGATACTCGAAGTCATGGCCCAGATGCGTCAGGTACGTACGTGAGGGACGCAGCTCGGAAATCACCTCGAGAGCCCGATCCAAGGTCAAATGTGTATCGTGCGGCTGTACCCTCAGACAGTCCAAAATCAGGACCTTCAGGCCCCGCAGACGATCCAAGGATTCCGGGGGGATATAATGACAATCTGTGACATAAGCAACGGAATTTATCCGGTATCCAAGGCACTCCTTTGGGCCGTGCTGGGTGGAAATCGGAATCACCTCTATCCCCGCGGCATTAAAGGAAGAAACTTGGCCGTCGATGAGATGGAAATCGAGCTCCGGGCGCCCACCGCCCACGATCTGCGAGGCCCGCTGGAAGACGTAAGGGAAGCGGCCCACGAGCTCCTCCTGCGTCCAGGCATTGCCAAAGGCGGGGATCACCTGCTTCTGGACGAAGTTGAAGGCCCGGATCTCGTCGACGCCGGAGACGTGGTCCGCGTGGGGATGGGTGTAAAGCACAGCGTCCACCCGCGGGATTCTCGCGCGAAGCGCCTGTTGCCGGAGATCGGTGGCGGTATCGATGAGGAGGCTCCTGCCCCGGCTGCGCACCCAGGCCGAAACCCGGAGCCGCTGGTTGCGCGGGTGTTTCGACCGGCAGGTGGCGCACCTGCACTGGAGCAAGGGCACGCCCGTGGAGGTTCCGCTTCCCAGGATCACCCACTCGTCGCGTCGGCCGGATTTTTGAGGCATAGCGCCCCTATCATAGGGGGTCCGGCAGCTTTTGCCATGAGTAGCCGGACACCTTTTTGGTGGTATCCTGCGACCCATGCCCCACTCCGGTAAAATCACGATTCGTACGGGATTCGGGATCCTGTTCGCGCTCGCCCTCCTGACCGGATGCCAGGGGCGCTCCCGAGGGGGGAGCTTCGGCGGAGTGAAGATCGAAGTGGACGAGCGGAAGCTCTCCAATGGGCTGACGGTGCTGATGGCCGAGAAGGGAACGGCGCCGGTGGTGACCTTCCAGACCTGGATCCGCGCGGGGTCGGTGGACGAGCCGCGGGGCAAGACGGGAATGGCCCACCTTTTCGAGCACCTGATGTTCAAAGGGACGGAGAAATACCCCGAGAAGGAGTTCTTCAACCAGCTCGAGGCGCGCGGCGCGGAGGTGAACGCCTACACCGTGCGCGACTACACGGTCTACTACGAGACCTTCACGCCCGATCTGCTCGGGAAGGTGATCGAGATGGAGGCCGACCGCTTCGAGAACTTCAAGCTTACCCCCGCGCTTTTGGACACCGAACGCCTGGTGGTGTTCGAGGAGCGGCGGCTCCGCACGGACAATTCGCCCTCGGGCCGCATGAACGAGGCGCTCTGGAAGCTCGCGTTCCGCTCGCACCCCTATCGCTGGCCGGTGATCGGAGAGCCGCAGGATCTCGCGGGCCTGCGCGCGGAGGACCTCCAGGCCTTCTTCAAGGAGCATTACCAACCCGGAAACGCGGTGATCGTGGTGGCCGGCGCCATCGACCGCGACCACACCTTCAAGCTGATCGAGAAGGCCTATGGCCGGATCAAGGGACGCAAGGCCCGGGCGCGGAAGATCCCGGACGAGGCGCCGCAGGAAAGCGAGCAGCGCTACGTCATGCGCGATCACGTGGCCGGCGAGCGCTTCATGCACGCCTACCGCGTGACGGCGGCATCGAACCCCGAGTCGTACGCGCTCGACGTTTTCGCGCAGATTGTGTTCGCCGGCGCGAGCTCCCGCGCCTATCGGGCCCTGGTGGAGGAGAAAGAGGTGGCGTTAGGGGTGAGTGGTTCCGCCTATACGCCCACCTTCCCCGGGCTTTTCGTGATCTCGACGACGATGAAGGGTAATCGCCCGGCCTCCGAGGGAGAGTCCCTGCTCGAGGAGGTGATCGAGCAGGTTCGCGCGAAGGGCGTGACCGAGGAGGAGCGAAGCGCCGCCGTGAAGCAGCTGACCGTGAACCTGTTGGACGACGTGCGAACGCCCTATGGACTGGGCGAGCTCATCGGAACCGTGATGATGGTGCTCGGCGACCCGACCCAGATCAACCGCGATCTCGAGAAGTACCGGCGCGTGACGCTGGAAGAGGTTCGCAGCGCCGCGAAAAAGTACCTGCACCCCAACAACCGCTCCGTCGTGACCCTTCTCCCGGAGGAGCCGAGCGGCAAGGCGGACGCGGCCCCGCCGGCGGCGTTGGAAGGGGGGGGAGCATGAGAAGTCGGTGGAGCAGGATCCTGTGGATCGCGGGTCTGGTCCTGGCGGCCTTCGCCGCGCTCCCGCAGAAGGCCTGGTGCGTGCCGGAGTGGGCGGCGAAATACAGGCTGCCCGCGCCCAGGGTGGAGAAGCTCTCGAACGGATTGGAGCTGGCCTGGTTTCTGGACGACAGCCTGCCGCTCGTGGACTTCGCGGTATTGGTTCGATCCGGGTCGCGCGACGATCGGCCTGGCAAGAGCGGGACTGCGGAGCTCGTTTCGAATCTGCTCGACAAGGGGGCCGGCTCCCGCGATGCGAAGGCGCTGGCGCTCGCGGTTGAGCAGCTGGGCGCCTCGAGCTACATCAACGCTGACGACGACACCTTCAGCGTGGGCCTTCATGGGCTGGCGGAAGACGCGGACCTCCTGCTCGGGATCCTCTCGGATCTGGTGCAGAAGCCCAGATTCCCGGATGACGAATTCAGGAAGGAGCGGTCGAGCCTGCTGGACCGGTGGAAGCACATCGGCGACTACGCGCAGACGCTCGCATCGCTTGCCTTCCAACGCGCGCTGCTTTCCGGAACGACCTACGGCAGGGGAAGCATCTGGAACGAGAGGGAAGCCGCCGCGGTCGCGCTCGGAGACCTGCGGGAATTTCATTCCTCCCACTTCACACCGGGCAACTCCGTGCTGATGATCGTCGGCAAGGTGGATGAAGCCGCTGTCAGGGCCCGGATTCAGAAGCTGTTCGGAGGATGGGCCGGCCCGCCCCCCGCCCGCGAACGGAAATCCTACTCGAACGCCGCGATCATGCCCGAGAAGGGTCAGAAGCTCCTCCTCGTCCATCGGCCGGGCCTTTCGCAGGCCCAGGTCCGGATCGGCTGGGAGGCCCCCTCGATCAAGAGCCCCGACCGCTACGCGCTGGCGGTGGCGAACACGCTGCTTGGCGAGTACTTTCACAGCCGGCTGAACACCGAGATCCGCGACAAGCTCGGGCTGACCTACGGGATCGGGAGCGAAATCGCCCACGGTCTGGATCGTGCGAGCTGGATCGTGTCCTCCTCCACACGGAACGAGATGGTGGGGCCGATGCTCAAGCGGACGGCGGAGATTCTCCGGGACGTCGGCCAAGGGAACATCACGGACGCTGAGGTCGAGACAGCAAAAGCTTACCTGGTGGGCGGGTTTCCGCTGGGCACGGCCACGACCAGCTCTGTGGCGTCGCGTTGGCTTTCCGGTTACATCTTTGATCTCGGCACGGACTACCTCAACGAGTTCATCCCGCGCGTGAGCGAGGTGACGCCCGAGCAGGTCCGAGTTGCCGTGAAAAAGCACCTTCGCGCCGGGAAGGCGGTGATCGTGGTCGCGGGCGACGCCGCCAAGACCATGCCGAGCCTGGAGCGGGCGGGGCTTACGCCGGTGAAGCGCTTGGATTCCGGGGATCTTCGCTGAGGCGTTTTGCCTCGGTGGCGGCGCCTTCCATGGAGCAGCGGCCTTCGACGTAGGCGCCGAACTCCACCACCAGGGAGGGCGTGCGCACGTTTCCCACCACGCGCCCCGTTCGTGAGACGGTGACCTTGGACTCGGCTTGGATGTCGCCGCGCACGAACCCATCGACCATGAGCGTGTCGGCTCGGACATTTCCCTCGATCACGCCGGTTTCGCCCAATACGAGCAGACTTCCCGGTTTCGAGCGCACGTCTCCCTTGAGCACGCCGAAGACGCGGGTCACGCGGTCGAACGTCACCTCGCCCTCGATCAGGGTTCCCTCGGCGATGATGTTGATGCCAGTCTCAATCATTTCCATCTGCGTCTCCTTCGGGAGCCTCGGAGGATCCGGTGGTTTCGCCGGAAGGCGCAATCCCGGCCTCGGCCGGCGCGGCCACGGATTCCTCGGGGACGGCGGGCTCGGCCGGGACAGCGGGTTTGGGGCGCGCGGGCGGGGGAGCGGCCGGGACGGACTCCTGTGGCGCCGGCCGAGGCGGGGAGTAGCTCTGCGGGGCGCTTCCCGGCAGGGAGAAGGGGATGCGCTTCACGAGGATGATCTCGTCGCCCTTGCCCAGGATGTAAACCTCGAACTCACGGAGCCTTTCCTGGCCGCGGTCGGGCCGGAGCTCGAACTCGGCGGAGGTTTCGCGGAATTTGCTGATCGAGAAGAACTCGCCGCGCTGGGGATCGATCAGAGCCGGTGCCCCCGCCGAAGCGAGCACTCCCCTGGGGTAGGCAAGCAGGGTCTCGGACCCGCGGGCGAGGATGATGATCCGTCCCTGCTGCGTGCCGCCGCTCCGGCGCGTATTGAGCAGCCAGAACTTCAGGATGACTTTGGGCTCCTTCACGGAGACCTCGATGTTGCGGATCTCCACGCTCTGGGCGGCCTCCCCGGAAGCGAGCTTCACGCCCTCGGGGAGGGCGCGGAAAGGGGCATAGGGTTCGGCCACGTCCGAGGGCACGAGGGGCAGCCGCCCTTCCGCGGGTGGCGCATACTCCGGTGCGTCTTCCTGCTCCCGGGCCTGACCCTGGTACTCCGCGAGCTGCGCCTCGAGCTCCCGGATCCGAGTGGGTTCCGAAACGAGGCTGGACCGGTAAAGTCTCACCGTGATCACGGTTCCCCCGATCATGAGGCCCAGGCCCAGCGCCAGCACGAAGCCCAGGCGCGAGATCCAACCAAGGGGTACCCGGAAGCTGCGGGAGGTCTGGTTGTCCTTGAACACCAGGACAGTCAAATCATCGGATTTTCTGGGTTTTGCCGCGTTCATGGGGTGCCTGAAACAGGGTACAGTCCGGCCCCTCGGGGTGTCAATTTCGGGGACAGTTCTTCCGACAAGAGAGGTGATGAAGATTCTCCTGCTGAATCCTCACATTGACGCAGAGCATGAATACGTGCGCGGCCTGCAGGCGCGGAGCGTGGGCGTGCTCGTTCCCGCGGATGCGTCAGAGGCCTGGCAGATGCTTCAGCTGCATGGCTCCAGCGTGGACCTCGCGATCGTGCACCGCGAGGGCGAGGGCGGCAGGGGCGAGGACGGCCTGGATTTCGTGAAACAGTTCAAATCGGATCCCGTGCAGGCGGATCTGCCTTTCCTGCTCACGACGGAAAAGTGGTCCGAGGCCGAATGCGCCCAGCACCAGGCGGGTGCTCAGGGGGCGAACGCCTACCTGATCGCGCCCTTCGGGCTCGAGAAACTCGCGGAGATCATCGAGGCCGTAACGGGCCAGAAGCTCGCCGCCCCTTTGGCGAACGGCGCGAAAGCCGCGCAGGCGAAGGTGGCGGCGCCCAAACCCGCCGCGCCCGCGCCCAAGGCCAAGCCATCCAAGGCGCCATTCTCGGGCGAAGAGCAGAGCATCCCGGGGCTCGTGCTCGAGGACGCCTCAGAGCTCTTCTCCGCGGCCGAGGTCTACGAGGCCAGCGACACGAGCATCCGGCTCGAAATGCCGGTGATGGCCGAGGATGCCTCGGCGCCAGCCCTTGCTCCCGCCGGGGCCGAGTCCATCGCAATGGATCTGGGCGGCTCGGGCGAGGTTCTGGAGATGGGCGCCCCCGGCGAGATCTCCATCCCGACGGCCGGCGGGGCCGCTGAGTTCTCCGCGGGCGAATCTGAGATCGAGGCAAACAAGCCCGCGAAGACCCAGAGCATCCAGGAGCTGAAGGCGCAGTTCGAGCAGGTGCGCCTGAGCCCCGAGGAGCCCGAAACCCGGGAAGCCCCCTCGGCTCTCGATGAGCTTCCGGCCTTCGAGCCCGCGCACGTGGACGAGATCTCCCAGCCCGAGATCTCCCAGCCCGAGATCGAATCGCAGGCGGCGCAGGAAATGCCCTACCTTTACTCCAGGGCGGGCTCCGGTGGGGGAGTGCCCGCGCGGATGGTGTACACGCCGCCCGTGGGCGACGCCGTCGTTCCCGGAGGGGCGGCCTCATCGCCTGACGTCGAGACCCTGAAGAAGTTCCTCCTCCTGCGCGAGCAGGACGTGGCCGCCCTCTCCGCGCAGCTGCGCACGGCGCGCGAGCAGAACGCGTCCATCGAGGACGAGCTTCGAAAGGAGCGCGCACGCGGCGTGGAGCTCGGGCACCAGGTTTCCGACCAGGGCCGGAGGATCGAGAACTTCGAGAAGGAGAAGGAAGACGCGCTCGTGGGCCTCCGCGCAGAGCTCGACGACCTGAATTTCAAGCTGAAGGTCAAGACCGACAAGGCCAAGATCCTAGAGGCCAAGGTGCGCGCCGCGACCGAGGAGATGGAGCGGCTGAAGGAGCGGGTGCGCGCGGATATTCGCAAGATCCGGGTGCGCGAGAAGGAGCTCGAAAACAAGCTCGAGATCATCCGGCGTGATTCCGAGGTGCTGCTCACCGCGCGCGAGAACAAGGTGATCGAGCTCAAGCGCAAGCTCGATCTCCTCGAGTTCAACATGGATCTCCTGCAGGACCAGTACAACAAGGAGAAGGAGCTCTCCGCCCAGCTCCGCGAGAAGCTCGGGCGCGCGGCCCAGGCCATGCGCGTGGCCGGCGGGTTGCTGGACAACGAAGAGGATGGCCAGGGGCGAGAGGCCTCCTGAGCCATTCAGAAGCCATGAGCGACTCGCCGGGCGCCAACGGAAACCGCTACAGCGTCCTCCTGATCGAGAATCGCAGGGAGGAGATCGAGCTCTACACGGACCTCATCCGCGAGGTGATCTCCTGCAACGTCGACGTGATGAGCAAGGTGAGCCGCGGCCTGGAGTGGGTGGACCAGATGAGCTACCACCTCGTGGTGGCGGATCTCTCGGCCCTTCGAACCGCCGGCGGACAGGACCGGAACGAAGGCCTTTGGCTGCTCGAGAAGCTCAAGCAGGTCAGCCCGAACGCGGGAGTGATCATCATCGCGGAGGACGCGAGCGTGGAAGAGGCCGTGGCCGCCATGCGGCTGGGCGCGGACGACTATCTCAAGAAACCCCTGAACCCCGACGCGTTCCGGCTGGCCATCCGCCGCGCGCTCGACCGCGAGGCCTTGCTCTCCGAAGGCGGCGGCGCTGGCGATACGCTTCACCTTCTGAACAGCTGCCAGATGATCTCGGCGTCGCTCGAGCCCATGAAAGTGCTGAGGCTCGTGCAGGGTTACCTTGCGCGAGAGCTGGGGTACCTTCACGCCGCTTTCTACCGCATGGCGGACGGAAAGCCCGAGCGGGTGAAGACCGACGCGGAATCGCATGCCGCCGAGGAGATCCTCGATATCGCGGTGCTGGCCAACAACCCTTTCTCCGCGTTGCTGGAGGACGAGCTCCCCTTCCGTTTCCATGAGCGGGCGCAGCTCACCCCGGGGCTTTTCGTGTTTCACTTCAGGTTCATGGGCGACGAGAACTACTTCTGCGTCTGTTTGTCGCCCAAGATGCCAGACTCCGTGGAGGGGTTCGAGGGACGCATGCGCATCCTGCGGGCCCAGCTCGAGATGACCGGGCGGAACATCCAGCAGTACATGGGCGTGAAACGGCTGGCCTACATGGACGACGCCACGGGTCTCTACAACACGCGGTTCCTCCATCAGATCCTCGACAAGGAGGTGGCGCAAAGCAAGGCGTCTGGCCGCCCCTTCGCCGTGCTCTTCATCGACGCCGACAGGTTCAAGTCCGTCAACGACGTGCACGGGCACCTCGTGGGCACACGCCTCCTGAACGCGCTCGGCAATCACCTGAAGCAGTACGTTCGGGCCTCGGACACCGTTTTCCGTTACGGCGGGGACGAGTTCGTGGCCATCCTTTCGGACTGCGATCTCGAGACCGCGAAGCGGGTGGCCGAGCGGATCCGCACCTCGGTGGAGCAGAGCGCCTTCCTCCAGGACGACGGGTTGGACGTGCGTTTCACCGTTTCCATCGGCATCGCGCTCTTCCCGGAGCACGCCGACTCGAAGAAGTCGGTGATGGAGATGGCGGATCAGGCGATGTACGGAGCGAAGAAAAAGAGCCGCAACTCCGTGGTAGTGGCCCCCTTGAAGCGCGCCCTGCCCCCGGGCGACGGGGGCTCCACCGACGGCGACGCGGGCAGGGACGGCGGCAAAACGGCTTGACCAGGCTGGCCCCAACCCGTTACTCTGTCCTTCCATGAGCCCCCCGCGCCGGGCCGTGGACCGGTCCTCCATCGTCGCCGTCATTCCCGCCCGCTACGCGTCGGAACGGCTCCCCGCCAAGCCTCTCTCGGACCTTCTCGGGAAACCCATGGTTCAGCACGTCTACGATCGCGCGAAAGCGTCGGTGCGCGTGGGTCGCGTGATCGTGGCCACGGACGACGAGCGGATCCGCCAGGCCGTGCTGCGTTTCGGGGGCGAGTGCCTGATGACCGACCCCGCGCTCCCGAGCGGCACCGACCGCGTGGCGGCCGTGGCGCGGGAGATCCCGGGCGAGGTGTTCGTGAACGTGCAGGGCGATGAGCCCTGCCTGGAGCCCGAGGTGATCGATCGAGCCGTAGCCTGCGTCACCGAGGGCGGCTTTGACATCGGTACGGCCGCCACCGGACTCCTGAACCTCGAGGAGCTTCGCGCTTCGTCGGTGGTCAAGGTGCTTCTCAACCGCGAAGGCGCCGCGATGTATTTTTCGCGCTTTCCCATTCCCTACAGCCGGCAGACGCCTGAGGAGGGCGGCGCCGGGGAGATTGTCCCGCTGCGGCACTTGGGCATCTATGTGTATCGAAGGGAGACTTTGCTCCGCTTCGCCTCGCTGCCTCCCACGCAGCTCGAACGCGCGGAGAGCCTGGAGCAGCTGCGTGCGCTCGAGCACGGCCTGCGCATCGGTGTGGCGAGGGTGGAGTCGCGGAGCCGGGGCGTGGATACGCCCGAGGACCTTGATCAGGTCAGGAAGCTTCTGTTACGCAATCAGGACCGGGGCGGGGGGAAGTGACGCATGGCTAAGCCGAAGAAGTACATTTTCGTGACCGGAGGGGTGCTCTCCAGCATCGGCAAGGGCATCAGCGCCGCCTCGATCGGGATGTTGATGGAGCAGCGGGGCATCAAAGTCACGATGCTCAAGATGGACCCCTACCTCAACGTCGATCCAGGCACCATGAGCCCCTACCAGCACGGAGAGGTGTTCGTGCTCGACGACGGAACCGAAACCGACCTGGATCTCGGGCATTATTCACGTTTCGTGCAGAACGCCCAGTTCACCCGGAAGAACAGCTTCACGACCGGCCGGATCTACGACACCGTGATCCGCCGCGAGCGCGCGGGAGGCTACCTCGGGAAGACCGTGCAGGTGATCCCGCATATCACGGACGAGATCAAATCGCAGCTCCGCGCGGCCGCCGAGGACGCCGACCTGGCCATCGTGGAGGTGGGGGGGACCGTGGGCGACATCGAGAGCCTGCCGTTCCTGGAGGCCATCCGGCAGATGCAGCATGACGAGGGCCGCGCGAACTGCCTCTTCGTTCACCTGACCCTCGTGCCCTACATCGCCACCGCGAACGAACTGAAGACCAAGCCCACGCAGCACTCCGTGAAGGAGCTGCGCGAGATCGGCATCCAGCCCGACGTGCTTCTGTGCCGTTCCGACCGGAAGCTGCCCGAGGACGTGAAGCGGAAGATAGCGCTTTTCTGCAACGTGCCCGCGGAGCAGGTATTCACCGCCATCGACTGCCACAGCATCTACGAGGTGCCGCTCTTCTTCCACGACGAGGGGCTCGACGAGAAGATCAGCGAGCGCCTGGGCATCTGGGCCGCGCGCCCGGACCTCAGCGCCTGGCGCAAGATGGTGCGGACCATCCTCGAGCCGCAGGGAGAGGTGACGATCGGGATCGTTGGAAAGTACACGGACTGGAAAGACACCTACAAGTCGCTGAACGAATCGCTGATCCACGGGGGCGTGGCCAACAACGTCCGCGTGAAGACCGAGTACATCGACGCCGAGGAGGTGGAGCGCGGTCAGCGCGACAAGCTGGCGGAGGTCGACGCGATCCTCGTGCCGGGCGGCTTCGGGGAGCGCGGGATCGAGGGCAAGATCCGCGCGGTGGAGTATGCGCGTACCGAGAAGATCCCGTATTTCGGGATCTGCCTGGGCATGCAGCTGGCCGTCATCGAGTTCGCGCGAAACGTCTGCGGCATGAAACAGGCGCACAGCGCCGAGTTCAACTCCGGTGGAGCGGAAAACGTAGTCGACCTGATGGAGAGCCAGAAAGGCGTGACGGATCTCGGAGGCACCATGCGCCTCGGGGCCTATGCCTGCCAGATCACCCCCAAGCAGGGTGGGAAGCCCACGCGGGCTTACGCCGCCTACGGCAAGGAGCAGATCTCCGAACGCCACCGCCATCGTTTCGAGGTGTCGAACTCCTTCCGCTCCCGCCTTGTGGAGAAGGGGCTTGTCGTGTCCGGGAAACACGTGAATCCCCAGAGCGGCATCGATCTCGTGGAGATGGTGGAGCTCGAGGATCATCCCTGGTTCCTGGGTTGTCAGTTCCACCCGGAGTTCCTGAGCCAGCCGATGAAGCCGCACCCGCTCTTCGCCGCGTTCATCAAGGC
Organism: Bdellovibrionales bacterium; assembly: GCA_020850015.1. Lineage (GTDB taxonomy): Bacteria > Bdellovibrionota > UBA1018 > UBA1018 > JADZFF01 > JADZFF01. Next base: position 39,871 of record JADZFF010000006.1, read on the forward strand.
GGCCAAGGAACAGGCCAAGGACGGGCAGCCAGGCCTGAAGGGAATCCGGTAAGCCCGCCATGACGAATCCGCGCTCGGAACTGCTGCTCATCTCGGGCCCCTGCGTGATCGAGGACGAGGCGCTCACGCTGGAGATCGCGCGCGAACTTAAGCGCCAGATGGCGGGCGCGGCTGCGGAGCTCGTGTTCAAGGCCAGCTTCGACAAGGCCAATCGCTCGTCGATCGAGGGATTCCGGGGCCCCGGCCTCGAGAAGGGGCTGAAGGTGCTGGAGAAGGTGCGCGCCGAGACGGGGCTTCCCGTGCTCACTGACGTTCACACGCCCGAGCAGGCCGAGCTCGTGGCCCGCTCCGTGGACTTTCTTCAGGTGCCGGCTTTCCTGTGCCGCCAGACGGATCTCGTGGTGGCCTGCGCCGAGGCGGCCGCCAGGCATGGTCGCCGCCTGAACGTGAAGAAAGGGCAGTTCCTGGCTCCCTGGGACGCCGGCAACATCGTGGAAAAGGTGCGAGACGCGCGGGCGCGCGCCGGCGCGAAGCGCGAGGGCGGTCTCTGGCTCACCGAGCGCGGAGTGAGCTTCGGCTACAATACGCTCGTGGTGGATATGAGTTCTTTCCAGACCATGCAGGGCTTCGGCGTGCCAGTGATCTACGACGCCACCCACTCCGTGCAGCAGCCGGGCGCGGGTCCGGGCGGGAAAAGCACGGGCGGGCGCCGCGAGATCCTGGAAACGCGGGCCCGCGCGGCGATGGCCGCCGGCGCCGACGGCCTTTTCATGGAAGTGCACCCTGAGCCTTCGCAGGCGAAGAGCGACGGGCCCAACGCTTTCCATCTGGAGCACGCGGGTGCCTTTGTCCGTCAGCTCGTAGAGCTCAGGCGTCTGGTTTCCGGGATGCCGAAGCTCCTGCCAGAGACCCGCGCCCGCTAGCCCAGGCCCCCGGCCCGCGCCATCGGCTTGACGTTTGTCCTTGGGTCCAAGCGTCCGCATAATCAATGAAATGAACAAAGCATTCCTCGGGTGACTCCTCGCAGCCATCGCGTCGGCGTGCTTTCTTGCGTCTCCCGTCCTGGCGGAGGAGCAGGAGCAGAACCCCGAGCTGAAAAACCTTTCGCTCGAGGAGCTCATGGGCGTGAAGGTCACGGTCGCGGGGCGCCGTGAGCAAACGATCGCTGAGGC
>JADZFF010000007.1 GCA_020850015.1 Bdellovibrionales bacterium
CGATCGCTCGCCATGGCTCAGGAGCTGGCTCATCACGAGCTGCTGATCGCCACCGACGCGTCGAGACCGCTGGGGGCCAAGTTCTTCCGGCAGTATCCGTTCCGCCTGGAAGAGGTGAACGGAGAGGCCGGCTTCCTCGAGCTCAACCGCTCCTTCGGCCCGGACCTCCTCCTCTTAGACCAGCTCGACACCGAAACCGGATACGTGCGCTCTCTGAAGCAGCACGCGAAGAAGGTGGTCACTTTCGAGGATCTGGGCCCGGGCGCCTCGGAGGCGGACCTCGTGGTTTCCGACGTCTACGCCAACCCCCGGATTCCCGCCGAGCGCCAGCTCACGGGGCTTGGCCACGCCATCCTCTCTCCCAGCTTCGAGTACGCGCGCCCGCGCCCGCCCGCCTCCCCGGAGGTCCGGAACATCCTGGTGCTGTTCGGAGGCACCGACCCGTCCAACCTGGCCGAGCGCTCGCTGCAAGCGCTAGGGGCGATGAAGTTCAGCGGCGAGGTGACGGTGGTGCAGGGCATGGGACGCGCCCGTCCCCTTCCGGATCTCTCCTCCTTCGGTCTCAAGGGCCGGATGCTCTCGAACGTCGAGTACATGCCGGGAGTGATGCGCGACGCCGACCTGGCTCTCTCGAGCGCGGGCCGTACGATCACGGAGCTCCTGTCACTTGGGATTCCCACGCTTTGCATGTGCCAGAACGAGAAGGAGCTCACACATACCCACGCCTCGCAGGCTCACGGTGTGCTGAACATCGGGCTCGGCTCGGCGGTGGACGAGGCCAGTCTCTGCAAACACCTGGCGTTCCTGATCGACACCCCGGGATTCCTCGGCAGCATGCGCGACCGGGCCTGCGCCGCCATCGAGGGCCGCTCCAACCGGGCCGTCATGCGGGAAATTCTGGGGCGCCTGGGACTCCTGAACCAGGTGTTGCTATAGATGCTGCTTGGGGTGCCGGACTCCAGATGAAACGCGTCGTCCTCATCACCGGCCACTACTTCGAGTCGAAGCGGAAGGCCGGGTTCCACTGGCTTGCCGAGGCCTTCTGGAAGGCCGGCTGGGACGTGACTTTTTTCACCTCCGCCTTGAGCCCTCTGTCGCGTCTTCGCCTCGACTACCGGATGCAGTATCCCGTTCTCGCGGAGGCGAACCAGCTCAAGCCCGTGCGCGATCGCCTCACGAGCTTCGTCTGGTACACGCCCTGGCACCCCGCCAACCTGCGCCTCGCGCCCCTGAACCTACTCGCCTCTCCGCTTTTCGCCCGGTACGGCGAGCTCCCGCTCGGGCCCGCCGAGGAGCGCTTTGCGCAAGCCGACCTCGTGATCTTCGAGAGCAACCCCGCGCTGCTGCTCTTCGACCGCGTGAAGCGGCTCAATCCGCGAGCCCGCCTGGTGTATCGCGTCTCTGATGACATCCGTCTTCTCAGGAACCATCGCACGGTCCTCGCGACCGAGGAGCGCGTGGCGCCCCGATTCGACCGGGTAAGCGTTCCGAGCCGGTCGCTCCTGGAGCGCTTCCAGAGTCTTCCTCAGGCCCACCTCGACTCGCACGGAGTCGCGCGCGAGCCCTTCGAGGTGGAGACAGCCGACCCCTACGCGGCACTCAAAAAGCTGGGCCGCCCTCAGGCCGTATTCGTAGGAAACAATCACCTCGACCTGGAGTTCCTTGCGGCCGCCTCGCAAGACTGCCCACGCTGGGACTTCCACGTCGTCGGGCCCTTCAAGGACCTCCCACGGCATCCCAACGTCCATGGCACCGGGGAGCTGCCTTTCGCCGAGACCGTGCCTTATCTGAAACACGCCGACGTCGGGCTCATGACCCTCCGCTACTCGTCGGGCGCGGAGGCGTTCACGGACAGCCTCAAGATGCAGCAGTACACCCTATGCCGCCTTCCGATCGTCGCGCCCGAGTTCCTGCGGACCGATCGGCCGCAGGTCTCCTACTACCGGCCCGGCGACAGAGCGGGCATGACCCGAGCTCTGAACGCGGCGCTGACGCTGGACCGAACTCAAGTCTCCACGGATGGGATCAGCACCTGGGCCGACCTGGCCCGGACTCTGGCCGGAGACCGGGCCTAGCTCGCACCACCGACCGCGCCCTAAACCTCAAGGCGTATACCGGAAATTCACGAACACGGTTTTCCCGGCCTTCACGCTCACGCGCTTCACCCACTGCGACTCGTCCACGCTCCGCCAGCCACCGCGCGGCTTGAGCCGCACCTCGCGCTCGCCCGGCTCCGCGGTGAAGCGCAGGATCTGCAGATCGCGGGGCAGGAGGTTCCAGGAGCGGGTGTCGGCCTGATCGGAGGCGTGGAAGAACACGCGCGCCAGGAAGCCCGCGAGCGGCGAGTTGGTCTGCTTCTCGATCTGGTGAGCCACGACTTCCTTCGCCACCACACCGGCGATGCGTTTCGCCACCATCGCGGCGTATTTGTCCTCGAGGTTCTGAATTGCCGTGGCTTCGATGTCATGGAGCGCATAGGTCTCGCCCACCTCGCGCCCGTCCACCGTCACGCCGGCCGCGCGCACGGGGTTCGGGCGCGGGTAGAAGCGCGGAAGCCGCACGAAATCGGGATTGGGCCGCTTGATGGGTGAAATGCCGTTCTCGTAAAGCACCACCACCTGGCCCAATCCCGACTTCGGAAGAAAGAGCCGCGCCGCCGTGAGATCCGCCTCCCTGAGCGAATACTCCCGCTGCGCGCGCGCCTGTGCGTCCGGATCCCGCATGAGCCAGGCGGCCCGCCAGAGATCAAGGCCGAGCGGGCGGAATCCGCCATCGAACCCACCGACGAGCTCGCGGGTCTTGCGGTAATCCACCTGCGCGTCCTCGATCTCGCCGCTCGCCTCGTAGAGCACGCCCGCAAGGTAGCGCGCGAAGGCGTTCTGCTTGTACTTGCGGCCGCCCTCCGAGTTCATGCGCTCGAGCTTCCGATGCACGCGCTTGCACTCCACGAGCGCGCCCTCGAAATCCCCCAGGAGCGCGAAGTTCATGGCCAGATAGGTGCTGATGAGCACGTGCTCGAAGTCCTCGCCCCGGTAGGCCTTCGTGGTCTCGGAGGTCAGGAGCGTGCCTACCTCCTCGCTGAGACTCGTGTACTCCTTCACCTCGGAAAGTTTGTCGGCCTCGAGCAGGACCTTCGTGCTCTCGGCGTAATCGCCCGCCGCGTGGAGGGCGAGGCCCAGATCCATGAGGTAAAGCAGGCGATCGTCGCCGTCGCCCTCTTCCTTCAGGCCCGCCCGAAGGCGTTCGGCCGCCTCGGCGTAGCGGCCGTCGCGAAAGAGGCGGTCGGACTTGGAGTCCGCCATGCGCGAGGACATGCAGCCCCCCAGCGGCAGGGCAAGCAGGACCGCGGCGACAAGGTGCCCCAGCGTCGCCAGGGCGCGGGCGCTCCCGCGCCAACGCAACAATCTGTTGCATTCAGGCGCGCACTGCCGGCACTGACCCCCGAAACGCAACAGATTGTTGCGTCTGGCTCTGGCCCGACAATCCGCCCTCAAGACCGCCTCAGAGCCCGACGCTCTGCTTGCGGTACTTCTTCCGGAGCTCCTTCTCCTCCACGCAGTCGATGACCGAGGTCTCGAGGTTGGTGAGGTTCATGGTGAGCTTGTAGTAGATCAACTTGTCGTTGCCGACCTGCTGGATGTTCGTGGCGATCGAGCCTTCCATGATGTAGTCGGCGCCGATCTGCTTGCCGCGCTGCTTGGCCGTGGGTCCGGACACCGAGCCGCCCTCGTTGTACTTGTACTCGTCCTCGAGCGTCTCTCGCTGCTCCTTGTTCACGAAGCGCACCTTGCGGCTCTTGATGAGCGCGGTGCGGATCTTGTCGGTGAGCGACTGCATGTCGATGTGCTCTTCCGTACGGTTCTGCACTCGCTCCACGATCACGACCGGGCTCTGCTTGGCGTTCGCCACCTCGGGGCAGGCCACCATGGCGCGCACGATCTCATCGGCCATCTGCTGCATGTCGGCCTCGTTGAATTTGTCGTCAAGCAGGCGGACCTTCGTCGGATCGTCATAGTCTCCCTGCGTGTAAGCCTTGGGGCCGCAGCCCGGCGTTGCGAACAGGAACAAAACCAATGCCGACACCGAAACGAAAGAGCGCATGGTGATCACGAAGAACCTCCCGGCTGATTGCTGCCGAGTTCCCATTTTTATTTTGAAGACAAGGATTTGCAAGTCAGAACCGGATATGGTGACATCGCGCGTATGTTGGCCGCGGTGCTTCTTTTTCTGTCACTTCCCGCAGAAGCGCTCCCCCTGGAGCAGGTCTTTTTCCATCAGGGCCCTGCCTCCGCCGAATCGGTGGCGCACTGGAGCTCGCTCCCGGGACAGCGCTCCTATGTGCTCGACCTAGGCAATCCCACAAGTCTCGACCTGAGAGTTCTGCTCGGGCTCGCGGGTTTGGAACGGGCGGAGCTCGAGTCCGCGAGATACCCAGGGGAGGACACCGAGGCCTCCTGGAAGCTCCTCGCCTCGAGAGGGGCGGGCTTCGTGGCGCTGAACGCGGGAATGCCCAGCGCGGATGAGATCGCCCGATTGAACGGGATCGCTTTCCCCAGGATCTCGATCGTCCTGCAGGGCTTCCCGGGCGAGGACGAAGCCGCGCGCCTGAAGGACCTCCGGGGCAACGTGAGCCTCACGCTGGTCACGGCCTATTACCCCCGTTACGACGACCGGCCTGCTTTCGACCGCCTTCCGGCCACGGTGCCGCTGCTCTTCGTCACCGACTATTGGCCCTGGTATGCGCACATGGACGTTTTCAATCTCATTCCCCAAACGATCCGTCTTCGGGTTTCCAACATCTTCCCCGACCCCGCATCACTCGATTACCTCCACCATATCCGGCGGCTGGAGCGCGTGCAGGTGGAGACCTCCTTCGACGCGCCCTCGGCCGACGAGTGGACTAAATTTCGGCAGAAGCCCGTGCACTGGATCACCCGCGAGTGGGTGCCGAGCGAGGCGGCCCTGGATGCCTTCGCTGCGGGCGGCCCCTCTCAGCTCGGGCTCAGGCGCCTGACCGTGGATCAGGACTGGGACCTCATGCCCGAGGAAATCGCGCGCCTGGAGCGCCAGCCTCTCCCCGTGCGGTGGATCCGCAGGGCGCCACTGGCCCCGACCCTGCGCCGCCCGGTGGATCGGCGTCCCGGCTTTCCATCCACGGCGGGCGAACCGCTGGGCCGCCGCACGGCCCGCTGGCTCTTCGCGCGCGACTGAACTAAACCCAAGCTCATGGATCCCGTCTGGCGCAGGCCCCTGGTCTTCGTGCATGGCAAGGGAGGCGTGGGCCGCACCACCGTCTCCCGCGCCCTGGCGCGCTCCTTCGCGGGCAAGGGCCGTCGCGTGCTCTGGGTGACCTTCGAGGCACCCGACGCCCCTGAGGGCGAGATCCTCAAATCGGGCCCAGGCCTCTGGGAGCTCAACTGCGTGCCCGGCCGCGCGTTCGAGGAGTATGCCGGCATCCTGATCGGGAACGCCACGCTGGCGCGGGTCTTCCTGCGCAACAAGGTGATCGACTACCTTTCGAAGGCAGCCCCCGGCATCCGCGAGATCACCCTCCTCGGCAAGCTCTGGTACGAGCGCTCAAACTTCCAGCGGGTGATCGTGGACCTGCCCGCCACCGGGCACGCGCTCGCCATGTTCAACAGCGTCTTCAACTTCGCCGAGCTCTTCCGCGGGGGGCCCGTGCACCGCGATTCGCTCCGCATGCGGGAGACTTTTGGCGATCCCGCTCAGAGCGGCCACCTTGTGACCGCGATTCCCGAGGAGATGCCGCTCCGCGAGGGGCTCGAGCTCTCTTCCCAGCTTGCGGAGTACTTCCCGCGGAATCGGGCCCAATACCTGGTCAATCGCCGTTTCCCGTCCGTAGGCGAGGAAGCGGGGAGGGGCGCGCCGCCCGGCGGGGCGACCGCGTACTGCGTGCAGCGGCGGCACCTGGAGGAGCGGAATCTGCGGCTTTGGAGCGAGGCGGACCTGATCCCCGGGGCGCTCGAGCTGCCCCAGCTGCCCGCCGGAGATCCCGAGCGCCTCACTGAGAGCCTCGCCGCGCGGATGCGCGCCTGGAGGGCCTCCTGATGCTTACCCTGGACGAGGTGCTGAACACCCGCGGAGTCGTGCTCGCCGCGGGCACGGGAGGGGTGGGGAAGACCACGCTCAGCGCGGCGCTGGCCGTGCGGGCGGCCCTGCAGGGCCGCAAGGCGGTCGTGATCACGGTCGACCCCGCGAAGCGCCTGGCTCAATCGCTCGGGATGGACCGGCTGAGCGACGAACCGACGGACCTCACGCCCCTGCTCCTCAAAGCGGCACCCAGCTGCAAAGGCAGCCTTTGGGCGGTGATTCCCGATACCCGACGCACCTTCGAGCGCTTCGTGCGCTCGCTCGCTGACTCCGAGGCTGCTTACGAGCGGGTCGTGGGCAACCCGATCTTCCGTATCTTCGCCAAGGAGTACTCGGGCACGAACGAGTACATGTCCCTGAAGCGGCTGGACG
>JADZFF010000008.1 GCA_020850015.1 Bdellovibrionales bacterium
CAGGTGGCGCCGTACTCGGGCGCCATGTTGGCAAGCGTGGCACGGTCGGCAAGGGTGAGGGAGGGAAGACCGGGTCCGAAGAACTCCACGAACTTGTCCACCACGCCCTTCTTGCGGAGCATCTGAGTCGCGGTGAGCACGAGGTCGGTGGCGGTGGTGCCGGGCTTGAGCTTGCCCGTCATCTTGAAACCCACGACCTGCGGGATCAGCATGGAGAGCGGTTGGCCGAGCATGGCGGCTTCAGCCTCGATGCCGCTCACACCCCAGCCCAAGACGCCGAGGCCGTTGATCATGGTGGTGTGCGAGTCCGTGCCCACGAGCGAGTCCGGATACACGTAAGTCTTTCCATCGCGGTCGCCCTGCCAGGCCACCTGCGCGAGGTACTCCAGGTTCACCTGGTGCACGATGCCGGTTTGGGGCGGCACCACGCGGAAGCCACGAAACGCACCTTGGGCCCACTTCAGGAACTCGTAGCGCTCGCGATTGCGTTCGAACTCGAGGTCGGTGTTTTTCTTGAGCGCGTCGTCCGAGCCCGAAAAGTCCACCTGGATGCTGTGATCGATCACGAGGTCGGTGGGCTGGAAGGGGTTGATGCGCGAAGGGTCGCCGCCGAGGCGTTTCACCGCGCCCCGCATGGCCGCGAGATCAGCAACGGCGGGCACGCCCGTGAAGTCCTGCATGAGGATGCGCGAAGGCATGAAGGCGATCTCTTTCGACGGCGCGGCCTTCGGGTCCCAGGAGGCCAGCGACTCGATGTGCGCCTTCGTCACCTCGCGTCCGTCCTCGTAGCGGAGCAGGTTCTCGAGCAGGATCTTCAGCGAGAAGGGCAGCCGCTCCAGCTTCGCGCCCGAGGCACCTGCGAAGGCCGGAAGCGAGTGGTAGTGCAGCTCTTTCCCTTTGAAGCGGAGAGTCTTCCTGGTCTTGAAGCTATCGAGGGAGGGGGTGCTCACGGGGAGACCTTTCCTTGAGGGTTTTTACGGTACTTTAGATTTACTCCATTCCTTTCGGCGGAGCAATCGCGCCACCCCGATGCCGAGCAGGCCCAAACCCAGAACACGCAGAAAATAGTGTAGGTCCGCACGGTGCGGAAACTCGGCGAGAGGAAGGTCGGTGTAGGGGCTCAGCACTACACGCTCCACCCAATGCGAGATTGTGCCGCGGTGCGCGCGAAGCTCTGTGAGCGCCGTACGCATCGGCGTGGAACCGGGTTCCCATTCCTCTGCTTTCTGCCCGCCCGCTTCGAGAGTCGAAGGGGCTCCCGGGCTCAGCAGCCGGTCCAACGTGGGGGTCTCGCTCGGAGTGACCGCGGCCACCCAGCGAAGGCCCAAGCGTCCCTCCACGGGGACCCGGCTGGCCGCGGCTGAAACCGCGCGAATGCCCAGGCTCCGCGGCCACAGATCCAGAATCGCAGCGAGACCCGTATCGGAGAGGCCAGGCTCGAGCGCCACGCCGACGGACTCCCGGCCCCACCCGAATCCTCCATGAAGCCACAGCATCCCCCACTCCCGAAGCGTGAATCCCCCCGAGGGCGCTTCCGGGTCTTGGGGCGCCGACGCCTCGCGGGGGGCGCCCGGGGGCGCGAAGCTCGCGGCCATGCCCGCGACCACCGCGGACGGCGTCCGCATGAGCCCCCAGCCCGACACCCATTTCCCATGCCGGATCCAGGAGCGGTCCCATTCCCAGGCCGCTTCGGCGAAGGCGGGCTCGAGCGAGCGCCGGGCCAGGAAGTGGCTGGTGATACGTGTGCCCGCCTCGGCGAGACCGGTGCCGTCGCCGGCATCGAGGAAGAGCCCCACGGAGGTGCCGAGCGCGACGACGACATCCGCTTCCGCGGCCTTGCGGCGCAGCCATTCGCGTTCGGTGGCGCTGGTGATTCCGAGCAGCGAGGGGAGAATCAGAAGCGAAGCGCGTGGAGCCTCGGCGAAGTTCGAATGCGGGACAATCCCGATGCTGCCCGAGGTGCGTTGAACCTGAAGCGACTCGCCCACGGTAAGGGCTCGGTGGCGATTGGCGCCGCGAAGCGTTTCCCAGGCGAGTGCCAGCTCCGTGAGCTGCACGCCGGAGGCGGGCAGCCATACCAGCGCAACGGGGGCGTTCGGGGGGCCCAACGCTGCGGACGCCGAAGGCACGGCGGCGAGCGGCGGCGGGGGCGTGCGAAGTAGGAGCTCTTGAAAGGTGGATGCCAGAAGGATCGAGCCCAAGAGCAGAGGGGTGGCCAGGAAGGCGAGAGCAAAGGGAAGGCGTCGCATTTCTGAGTCTTTGCCCGGCTTTGGACCTGGGCGCAACGCTCATGCGGCGGCCTATGGGGCATTTTGGGACGCGGGGCGGCGCTTGACAGGGTTCCCTTTGTCACCAGAGTAGGGGTACGGACGTAAAGTCTCGGGGAGATTTTTGCCCTTCCCACTACTAAGGAGTTCCTTTCATGGCGATCGCCAAGCGTTTGTTCCTCTTCATGCTGCTCAACTTCCTCGTCATGTTGACGATCGTCACCCTGACGAATCTTCTGGGCCTGCGCCCCTACCTGAACGCGAACGGTTTGGATCTGGGTCAGCTCGCCGCCTTCTGCCTGATCTGGGGCATGGCGGGCTCGTTCATCTCGCTTCAGCTTTCGCGCTGGATGGCAAAACGCGCGATGGGCGTGCAGGTGATTGATGCGAACGTGCGCGACCCGCAGCTCCAGGAGCTGGTGCAGACGGTCCAAGATCTATCGCGGTCCGCGGGCCTCCCGAAGATGCCCGAGGTTGGCATCTACGAGTCTCCTGAGCCGAATGCGTTCGCGACCGGCCCATCCAAATCGCGCTCGCTCGTGGCGGTGTCGACGGGACTGCTTCGGAACATGAACCGCGATCAGGTGGCCGGCGTGTTGGCGCACGAGGTGGCTCACATCGCCAACGGCGACATGGTGACGATGACGCTCGTTCAGGGTGTCGTGAACGCCTTCGTGATGTTCCTGGCGCGGATCGCGGCGTACGCCGTGGCGCAGGCGCTGCGTGGGCGCGACGAGCGCGACTCCGGGATGTCGGGTTTCGCCTTTCACGGCCTGGTGTTCGTATTCGACATCCTGTTCATGTTCGTCGGCATGATCGTGGTGGCCTGGTTCTCGCGGCAACGCGAGTACCGCGCGGACGCCGGCGCCGCCAAGCTCGGCGGCCGCGACCGCATGATCGCGGCGCTCGAGGGATTGCGTCGCATGCAGCAGGTGGTGGACCCCCACGCCAACCCTCCCGCGCTCCAGACGATGAAGATCTCGGGCCACCCCACGGGACTCGCGCGATTCTTCTCCACGCACCCGCCGCTCGAGAAGCGCATCGAGCGCCTGCAGGAAGGGGTCGGAGCCTTTTCTGCGTAACGGCGCGTTAGATTCTCTGTTCGGGATAGGGAATTGATTCATTTGGGGCGTACGGATGCTGTCGGTGCGGCCAGAGTGAGTTTGAACCCGTTTTTTGGCCGGCGTGGGATCACGAATTTCCGTCTTCTGAGTGCGAGGCGAATCGCAGTTTCGACTTCATTTTGAAAAGGGGTGTTGAACCACTCCAGCAGCGATAGGGCGCCTTCGGGGCCGGTGAGGAGATCGTAGTTCGGACCTGGCGGCGTAAGGGGGACTCTCAACGGAGCCAGCCCGCAGACTCCGTTGAGAGTGCTATACGGATAGCTTTCACAATTTGGCGAGAGCCCCGCTCTGACAGGATTTCGGTAAACATACTTCAGTACGTTCACGAACTGCAGACTTCCGCGCACCTCTGTCCGTCCGTATCGTGAATCAAACCTGGGGCCAGTGGATCCTAGCTGTTCATTCGTGCCCCTGCCG
>JADZFF010000009.1 GCA_020850015.1 Bdellovibrionales bacterium
AGTCGCAGCCCTTCGTAGAGGATCTGGCGCACCTTCAAAGCGCAGAGGGCATTCGCCCGATGCTTCGGCTCCTCGATCGCGACGGGGCTTTCGCCCGCTTCGCTCGCGCCGAGGGCAACGTGCTTCGCATGTTCCGCGACCGCGACGGCTTCGCGCAGCCCGACTTCGAATCTCCGCTCGCGCCCGCGGGCGAGGAGGAGGGCGCTCTACCCGTGGCAGCCACGCAAGGCACGCTCGCGGGTCTACGGATCGCGCTCGACCCCGGCCACATGGGCGGCGAGTACTGGGATCGTATCACCGGCAAGTTTATCCACGACACCGACGGCACTCACCTCAGCGAGGGCGTGACTGCCCTCCAGACCTGCATGCTGCTCGAGCGCGAGCTCGCAGCGCGCGGGGCCGAGGTGATGATCACCCGCCGGCGCCTTGAATCCGTGAGCACCACTCCCTACGATCAACTCGACCTCCAGGCCTTCGGCCGCTACGATCTTCGCTTCAACTCGCTTCAGGATTGGTTCGGTGGTCTTCTCGCGGCCGCGCCCGCGGGGCCTGCGCTCTTTGAGCGATTCGAGCGCGATCCGAACGTGCGCCGTTCTTTCGCCGAGGTGAGCCGCTGGGAGTATTTCATCAAGCGCGAGGATCTCTGGGCTCGCGCCGAGCTCATCCGCGCTTTCAAACCCGACCTCGTGCTCGTCGTGCACTATGACATTTCGTCGGCTGGCAACGACGGCCACGGCGTGCACCCCACGCTTCGCAACATGACCAAGACCTACGTCGCCGGCGGAACCGAAGGCGTGGAGTGGGCCACCCGCGACGACCGCCGCTGGATCGCCCGACACCTGCTCCAGCCCAAGGTCTGGTGGGAGTCCGTGCGCCTGGGGCGCGAGCTCGTAGGCGCTCTGAGCCGAGGCCTGGGTATCCCCAAACAGCCTACGCACTCTGACAACGCCATCAAGGTGGAAGAAGGGGTGTTCGCCCGGAACCTGGTGCTTTCGCGCATCCTGCCGGATGTGCCGATGACCTACCTCGAAGTTCTCTTCTACAACGAGCGCAGGGAGTTCGACCGGCTCAAGCGCCGCACCCTGCCCCTGGAGATCGGCGGAGAGAGCCACCCCTACTCCCCTCGTCTGAACGACGTCGTGGGTTCGCTCATGCGGGGGCTGGAGTCCTACGTTCGTCCCGCGGAGCCCCGCCAACAGCTGTAAAATGCTTGGACAGCCCCTGTGTCAGTGGGGCTTGTAACCCCGTGCCTTTTCCGGGGCTGAACTGGCACTGCCCTTGAAGTGTCACCCTCATCGCCCACAGAGCGAGAGGAGAACTTTATGTCGCGTCGTGACCCCCTGGCCCAGTCCGCTTGGAAACTCACCGCCCTCGCAACGCTGCTCGTGGGGGGGGCTTGGTCCTTTGCCGCGCGCGCCGAGGAGGCGCCGCAGCCGAACGCCCCGGCCGTTGACCCGGCCCTGGTGCTCCAAATCTGCGAGATGGAGGCCCGAACCCTCGCTACCGGGGTCGTTTCCGATTTTGATCTCCAGCAGTTGATCACGCAGGCCCGGGCCGTGGGCTCCGGGCTGACCGACGCAGTCCGGTCCCAGGCCGCGTCCTATGCCCGCCTCACGGTTTCTCCCAACGAAAGCATGCGCGCCGTCGGGCTCCGGGGGTTGGAGCGCCTCACGCGCCAACATGCGTTGCTCGATCAAGTCACCACCGCGAGCCAGAGCGGGCCGGAAGGCGGCGAGCGCCAGTTCCGCACGAGCGTGGCATTCGAGGCGGCGAGCGACGGCTCGCTCCTGCTCGTCGCTCATCGCAGCGCGAGCACGACCGTGAATCTTGTGGGCGACAACGCGCTCCTGATCCCTTCGGGTTCCATCCGGGTGGTGATGCCCGACCTCACCGGAGAAGGCGCGCCGAGAGCTGGCACCGTGGAAGTGATGGGCCCGGCCGACGCCGAGTACCGCCCGCTCCCGGAATACATATTGGCTAACGTTCCCTCGTTCTGCCGCCCGCAGGAGGAGCCGGCGGCGCCGCGCCCTTCGGCGCCGAACGAGGGTGAAGACGAAGGCGAAGTTGAAGAGGGCGACACCGAAGAGGCGGCCGAAGGCGACAACTCCGAGGTCCCAAGCGAAGAAGACTCCGCCGAGCAGCCTGGCCCCGTGACCCAGCCCTCGCAGGTCGAAGGCGCCCTCTAACGTCCGCCCGTGCGCGCCACGCCGGCTGAGCCGATCGCGTGGCGCTCCTTGCGGTCAGAGAAGTCGTATTTCCTGAGTGCGTCGATGGCGGCACGGAAGCCGCTCATCGCCATCTCTTTCATCTTCTCGGGTGAAAGCGTGAAGTGGTCGTTGAAGAACATACGGTGGTCTCTCGGGTTCGGGTGGATCAGGATCGTATCCACCTCGGGGCGCACGTTGAGCTCCGTTTCCAGGATCTCCAAGATCCGGCGCCGGTGCTCCTCGCCCACCGCCGCCTCCTTGCAGTAGCGTGACACGGCGTCGAGCGCGATTTTCTGCGTTTTCTTGCTGTGCATGTGCCGGTTGATCTTCTGCTCGATGAGCAGGTAGATCGACTGGATCACGATGGCCGGCAGCCCGTGTTTGGTCAGCGAGCCCAGCTCCGGCGAGAAGTGGTAGGGCTGGTGGGTGTGGCTCGCGATCACCAGGTCCGCTCCCGCATCCACGCCCACGTGGGTCGAGAGCGTCTCGCGGATCTCGCCGTCGATGTAGTGGTGCGTGTTACCCGCCGAGTCGGCGATCGGGTAGGGCTCGTAGATGAAGGTCAGCGCCGTGCTCGCGGCGCAGGCCTGCGACACGCTCACCCAGCTCAGATACTGGCAGCTCGGGTCGTGCGGCGGCGGCTTGAAGTGGTTTTTCCCGAAGACGATCTTCCGGGAATGATTGAGCTGCGTGCCCACGATGTACAGGTCGGCCGCGTAGTCCTGGAAGCGGTTGAAGGGCAGGACGTCCTCCCGCAGGTACTGCTCGATCCCGGAGGTCGAGAAGAGGCCCGTCATCTTGAGCCACTTGAACTTCAGGAAGGAGTCCCAGTTGCCCTCGAGCGCGTCGCCGAGAACGGAGCGGATGCGAAACATCGCGCGCAGCTGGTCCTTGGCCCAGCTTCCGTTCATCTTGAACATCTGGGGGTAAGTCAGGCGCGGGAGGAATTTCGGGGTGTAATGTGCCTCCGGGTCGGGCTTGTGACCCATGAAGGAGTGGAAGATGTTGTCGATGGAGTACCCGGCCGCCAGGTAGGTGCAGATGATGGAGCCGGCGCTCGAGCCCACGTAAACCGAGATGTCCATGGGGCCGGGCTCGCGGGGCTTGCCATCCCTCATGGCCGGACCGCCAAAAAATTGGAACCCCTGCTCCTGGAGCGCCAGGGCCACTCCCAGGTGGAACGCCCCCGCTTTGGTGGCGCCGCCACTGCAAACGAAGGCGATTTTCTTCTTGGGACCGATCCTGACCTTGCCGGACCTGGGCTGGGGCCCGATGCGATCCACCATAAGCACCGAGATTACCTTGAATTCATTGGCCCTGAAAATACAATTGAAGGACCAGGCGGGGGGCACGTGAGCGGTTGGATACCTTTGGTCGATTACGCGGTGAAGAACGGCGTCAGCCTTTCGACGCTGCGTCGCCACATCAAGGCGGACAAGATCCGCTACCAGCGCGTGGGCGGGAAGTACCTGATCTGGGACGATGGACCGCGCGCGGCCGTGGTGCTCGATCCGCCGAAGACCGCGCAGGCCCCGCAGAACGACATGGTCTCTCTTCAGCGACGCATGGACCGGATGGAGCGGCAGCTCAAGAACGCGCAGGAGGAGATCGCGGAGCTCAAGATGCTGGTGGCGCTTTATGAGGATCGCATGCCCGAGAAGCTGGAAAACTGAAGGTGATGCGACACCCGATCACAGCCCTGCTCCTGCTCGCGGCGATCGCCGGAGTGGGACATGCTCGCGCTGATGCCACGCTGGATCGGAAGTACGCGTTGGAGCGGATCTCATTCCTGCCTTCCTGGGACAACGTCGATGGCCTGTTCCGTCCCTACGTCGAGGAGGCCACGGCCGAGTATTTCAAGGGCCATCCGCGCTTCGCGTTGATGGACGCATCGAAGGCGCGCGATATCCTCCTCGATTCGAAACTCGACTATCGAGCCCTGCTCGATGACCCGGCGGTGCTCGGACACGCGGCTCGTGCCGTGCGGGCGGAGAGCCTCGTGCGCACGCGAGTGCTGAAGGAAGGCCCGAAATACCGGGTGACGATGGACTGGCTTCATGCGCCTCGGATGGAGATCCTGGCCTCGGCCACGGTGGAGATCAAGGATCCCGCCGTGGGCCAGACGCTTTCGCCTGACGACCTGAAATCCGAGCTCAAGCACGGACTGGACCTCCTGGTCGGCAAGCTCCCCTTCTTGGCCCACGTCACGGGCCGCGACGGCGACGTTGTGACCGTGAATGCCGGGCGCGTGGCCGGGATCGGGAAGGGCGACCGCCTCACGGTCGACACGCTGGAAGAGGTGAAGGTTCACCCGATCCTCCACTCCGTGGCTGACTGGCGCCTGGAGCGCGTAGGCCTGCTGGAAGTGGAGAGCGTGGACGGCGGCATGGCTTTCTGCAAGGTGGTCGAGGAGGAGACCGGACGCCAGATCTCGCGGTTCCAGAAAGTGACGAAGGTGTCGCATCCTCCCGCTGACCGGGGCGCGCCCTCCGAGGCCGACCCCAGCGACGGCGAGCCGCCCGTCGGACCGCCCCGCCTGGGCTGGATCGAGGCCGGCCCGCTCTTCGGCAGCGTGGTGCGCTCGGTGTCCACCGACGCGCGGTCGGCGGAGGGCACGGCCTTCCTGCTTGGCGGGCAGATGGACTCGCAGGTCTGGCTGAACCGGCAGTTCTTCGGGGAGCTCGCCATCGCCTTCGGCGGCCACGGCTACAGCCAGGAAGACCTCGCGCCCACGTCCGGAGCGAATGCCGTGGAGAGCGACGGCACGATGCTTGGCTGGAAGTTCGGCCTCGGCTACACCTACCTGCTCTCGGGCGACTTCTACGGGCCCAAGGGCTGGGCGAAGATCGGCTATCGCTCGACGTCGTTCGAAATGCCCTCCTCGCTCGCCGATTTCACGGGTTCGCTCTCCGTGGGCGGGCTCTACTTCGGCGTCGGCGGGGATCTGCCGGTCCGGGCCGGCTGGGGCGCCACGGTGAACTTCGAGATCGGGGTCCTGAACGGCGCCACGCTCGCGGGTTACACGGCGCTCCCGGCCGAAGGCGCCACGTCGGTGCGGTTCTCGCTCGGGGCCTACTACCTGATCGGGCCTCGAATGGCCCTCAAGGGCACCGTCCAGGTGATCTCCATCGGCGCCGAGTTCGGCGAGGATGGAGATGTGTCGCAACGGGTCATCGGCTTCAGCCCCGCGCTGGTTTACTTCTTCTAGGGGCGCCACTACAACCCTGAGCATGACTCCGCAGGCTTCCGGGCTCTCCCAGGCGCGCGCGCGCGCGGATGAGCTCATTGAGCAGATCCAGCGCCACGATCACCGCTACTACGTGCTCGACGACCCCTCGGTTTCCGACGCCGAATACGACCGGCTGTTCCGCGAGCTGCAGAAGCTCGAGGCCGAGTTCCCGCAGGTTAGGCGGGACGACTCCCCCACCCAGCGAGTGGGCGGCGCCGTGCTCGACGCCTTCGAGAAGTTCACCCACCGCGTGCCGATGCTCTCGCTTGCGAACGCCTTGACCGAGCAGGAGTTCCTGGACTTCGACGAGCGCGTGCACCGGTTTCTCGATACGGATCCGGCGCGGAAGCTCGAGTACCACGCCGAGCCGAAGTTCGACGGGCTCTCGATGAACCTGCTCTACGAGAACGGCGAGCTCACGGCCGCAGCCACGCGCGGCGACGGAGCCCAGGGCGAGAACGTGCTCGCGAACGTGCG
>JADZFF010000010.1 GCA_020850015.1 Bdellovibrionales bacterium
ATGCTGAAGGGCATCAACGACACGCTCGAAGACGCACGCCGGATCACCGAGCTCGTGCGCGGCATTCCGGCTAAGATCAACCTGATTCCCTTCAACGAGCATCCCGGTTCCGACTTCAAGCGTTCGGACGATGAGACGGTGCGGGCCTTCCACCGCTACCTGGCCGACCGCCACTACACGGTGACGGTGCGGATCTCGCGTGGACGCGACGTGCTCGCGGCCTGCGGTCAGCTGCGTTCGCTCTTTGGTACGGCGCGTGGCACGGACAAACATCGGGATTACCCGGCCGGCTCCGCCTCCGATCCGGCCCCGGCTCAGGCATGAAGAAGGCCGCCTCGAAGAAGCGCGCCTCCGCGAAGGCCCCCCCGCTTCGCCTCAAAGCGAAGGCCCCGCCGCCCTTTCCTTTCGTGCTGGATCTGCTCGAGTCCATCGAACTCCGCACCAAGCCCATGTTCGGCTGTCTGGCCCTCTACCAGGGCGAGAAAATCGTGCTGATCCTCCGCGACAAACAGGACCACCCGCGCGACAGCGGGGTATGGATCGCCACCGTGCCCGAGCATCACGCGAGCCTGCAGAAGGACTTTCCCTCGATGCGCTCCATCGAGATCTTCGGCCCCGGCCCTACCGCTTGGCAGAACCTACCCTCCGACTCCCCCGACTTCGAGGAGAGCGTGGAGCGCGTTTGCCGCATGGTGCTCCGCTCCGACCCTCGGGTGGGCAAGGTGCCGCAGGGGCGGAGGAAGAAGAAGCGGTAGTCCCGACAGGGGTTCGCGGCTATCCTGGCCCGAACTATGGTTAGGATGGGATTCTTCGCATTTGCCGGCCTCGTTTTCGCGGGGCGCTGACCGTGCACCAGCTTCGCGCGGGCGTGGGCATCGATCTCTAGCCTATGGTAAGCGCCCAAGCGCACTGAGCATCGCGGTCTTCGGGGGGTAGGGGGGATTCAGCCCCCGACACGGCATGCGAGCGCCAGGATGGCGCAAGCGAGTAGGGCAGGATGCCCGAGCCGCTGCGGGGGGCTGAAGCCCCCCTACCCCCCGAAAGACCCAGCACTCAGAACATGAACTTCTTGTTCGCGATGTTCATCAGGATCGCCGTACCGATCATGGCGGTGAGCAGGCTGGAGCCGCCGTAGCTCATGAAGGGAAGGGGAACGCCAACGATGGGCAGGAGCCCCATCACCATCCCGAGGTTCACGACGATGTGCCAGAAGAAGATGCTCGTGATCCCGAGCGCGAGCACCATCGCGAACTTGTCGTTGGACTGGTAGGCGATGCTGATCCCGTTCATCAGGAGCATCACGTACAGGGCAAGAAGGAAGATCGAACCGATGAAGCCCCACTCCTCCGCGTACACCGAGTAGATGAAGTCCGTGTGGTGCTCGGGAAGGAAATTGAGCTGGCTCTGAGTGCCCTTTTTCCAGCCCTTTCCGCCGAACTTACCGCTACCCACGGCGATCATGGACTGAATGGAGTTGTAGCCCGCGCCTTTGGGGTCGGCCATGGGGTCGAGAAAGGTGACGATACGCTGCCGCTGGTAGGGCTTCAGGGCGTATTTGTAGGCTACCGGGGCGGCCACCAGGGCGCACAAGGCCAGGATGCCCAGGGTGCGCGGGTTGATCTTGATGAAAAGCATGAGGCTCGTGGCCACGAAGAGCAGGATCATCGCGGTGCCCAGATCGGGCTGGAGCATGATGAGGCCCACCGGGATGCCCACGATGATGGAGGGGGGGATCAGGTCGCGGAAGGTGTACCCACCCAGCTTCTTGTCGTCCTCGAAGAACTTCGCGAGCGCCACGACCAGCGCGAGTTTCATGAATTCGGAGGGCTGCATGCCAAACCCCCCGATCTGAAGCCATCGCCGCGCGCCCAGGGATGAGCGCCCCATTACCAGCGTAAGCACGAGCAGAATCACCGCGCCGAAATAGATGAGCCACGCTGTTCTCGAAAAGAAGGAGTAGTGCATGAACAGCACGATGAAGGCGGAGAGCAACGCTCCCACTCCGAACCAGACGAGCTGGGTCAGGTAGAGGCCCTGGGACTTGTCCTGGACCGCGGTGGCGCTGATCAGGTTTCCCATGCCGATGGAGAAAATCGCCACCTGGATCAGGAGCAGGTTGAAATTGAATTTTCGGAACTCCTCCTCCTGGTTTCCGGCGCGGAAACCAGGGTCGTCGAGAGGCAGCTCGCTTTCCATGGAGGTGTAAGTCATGGCCTCAGTCCTCCGCCGGAATCTGCACCGGCTCGTCTTCGATCAGGGGCAGGGCTTCGATTTCCGTGCCTTCGGGCATGGGTGGAGCCTCTTCCTCAACGGCGGGCGGCGCGGGCCGCAGTTTGGGCAAGGCAAGGGCCCCGGCCCGCATCATCTCAGGATGGTACTTTTCGAGGTACTTGGCGATCACGGCCCTGGCGATGGGCGCCGCCCCCCCCGAGCCCGAGCAGGCGTGCTCGGCTACCACGGCTACGACGATGCTCGGATCCTTCTTTGGCGCGAAACCGGCGAAGACCCCGTGGTGCCGGTACTTGTACTGCATCTCGTCGCACTTCTGGTAGATGCGGTCGGCGGAAAGGCGGATCACCTGGGAGGTGCCTGTCTTGCCCACGAAGTCCACCCCTGGGATCCGCTGATGGAAGGCCGTACCCCGCGGGTCGTTCACAACACGGTAGAGCCCCTCGTCCACGAGCTGGATCGTCTTTGGGTTCAGCGTGATCTTCTTCACGACGTCGGCGCCGAATTCCTCGAGCACCTGACCGTCCGGCGACTCGATGGCCCGCACGAAGTGGGGGCGGTACAAGGTGCCGCCGTTGGCCAGTGTGGCGTAAAGCTGCGCGAGCTGGAGGGTGGTGGCGAGCACGTAACTCTGGCCGATGGCCACGGAGAGAGTCTCGCCGGCGGTCCAAACCTTTTTCAGGCGATCCATTTTCCACTGTTCGGTGGGGATGAGGCCAGGGACCTCGCGCGAGAGGCGAATATTCGTGCGGGCGCCGAGGCCCATGCGTCTTGCCCAATCCGCGATGTTGTCGACGCTTTGGATCTTCTGGGCGAGGCGGTAGAAGAACACGTCGCAGGAGTACATGAGCGCCTCGACCACGTTCACCGTGCCGTGCCCTCCGCGGCGGTGGCAGTGATAGGGGCGACGGCCCACCCGGATCACACCCGGACAGTTGAACGTGGATTTTTCGTCGATCACGCCTTCCTCGAGGCCGGTAATCGCCGTGATCACCTTGAATACCGATCCGGGCATGTAGTGATCCTGGATGGTCTTGTCGCGCAAGGGCCGGTTAGGGTTGTTCAGCAGCTCCGCCCAGAGGCCCGGGGAAACGCCGCGCGAAAAGGCGGTTGAATCGAAGGCGGGCCGCGAGATCATCGCCAGGATCTCGCCCGTCTTGGGGTCGATGGCGACGAGAGATCCGGATTTGTCGCCGAAGGCCTCCTTCGCCGTCAGCTGGAGATCTTGGTCGATGGTGAGTACCAGGTTCTTTCCTGGCACAGCGGAGCGGCCGGCGGAGGCGTCGGCGAGCACGCGGCCACGGGCTTGCTCACGGATTCGGCGTCCCAGGGCGTCGACCTCGACGATCTCCATGCCGTCGCGGCCACGGAGGATGGCTTCCAGCTCGCGCTCGATGCCGGCTTTCCCCACGTAGTCGCCGAGGGAATAGCTGCGGCCCCTGCTGTTGAGGGTGGGCAGCTCCAATTGAGTCACGGAGCCGATGTAGCCCAGAAGGTGGGTGGCGGTATCGGCGTAAACGTTCGTGCGGAGGATCTCGGTCTCCACGGCCACGCCCGGCATGTCGATCTTCCAGGTCTCGATCTTCGCCACCTCGTCTCGGGAGAGGTCGGTCTTGATCTTCACGGGGAGGAAGCGCGGCTGGTTCGCGCCCTTGTCGAGCCGCTCCTGGATCTTTTCAGGAGGGGTGTCGATCAGGCGCGAGAGCTGCCGGAGGACCGCCGCTCTGTCGCCCGATTCGTTGAGATACTGGGGCGTGATCTCGAGATCGAAGGCGGGGCGATTGTCGATGAGAAGGGTGCGTGAGCGGTCGAAGATCATGCCCCGGGGTGCCGCGATCCTCACGCGTTTGATGCGGTTCTCTTCCGAGAACTTGCGCATCTCATCGCCACTCAGGATCTGCAGGTAGAGCATGCGCGCGCCGACGATCCCCAGGAGAACGAACATCGCCGCGTAGAGGAACTTGAACCGATCCTGGAGTTCCCGAAGCTGGGCTTCTTGTCCGAGGAATGCCATGGCGCGCGGGCTTTAGAGCCCCTCCTCGCTTAGCCGGAGCTCATCCTCGAGCGCCTGCGCGGCGCGGGGGTCTTTGTAGGTGGCCCAATCCAGCTTCTCCAGCCAGCCGAAGACCCAGACGCCGGCCAAGCCGGTCATCGCCGCCCCGAAAGGCATGAGGGCGAAAGTATGGCGCCACTGGTGCGCCGCGGAGTCCATGAGGGCGAGCACCAGCAGTCCGACGAGCTTCCAGAGCACCGAGGCGAACAGCGTCAGGCTGACCAGGGAGGAGAGCCGCGTCACCACCAGGTATCGGGCCATCGCGCGCAGCGAGAGGTAGCAGGTCATATAGGAAACAAGGAACATCCCGGAAGGAGCGGAGCTGTGGATCTCCGCGATCTCCCCGACGATCAGCACCAAGACCCCACCCTCCACGAAACGGCGCCGAAGGGCGAACCACACCGTGAAGAGGAGGAGGAGGTCAGGTTGGAGGTACATCAGGGGATAGAAACTGAAGAGAGAGGTCTGGATCGCCGCCGTGAGAACGGCGAGGAGAACCAGAAAGGGGAAGTTGAGGTGCCGGAGGATGATCCGGTTCATGGCTTTCCGCCCTGCGCCGGCGGCGGAGCCGGGCTCCTCGGGTGTCCCAGGCGCTCCATGAGGTGCATGGGCGAGGTTTCCGTCCGCGTCAGGACCAGGACCTCCTCGAGGCGCGAGAAATTCACGGCGGGACGCACCTCCACGTTTTGGCTGATCCCGTAGGGCTTGCGGTCCACCGTGGCCACCGTTCCCACGGGAATCCCCTTCGGGAACACTCCGCCCAAACCGCTGGAGATCAGGACGTCGTTGACCTGGATGTCGTCGGTGCGGAGCGCGAACTTCAGCTGGCAGACCTCGTCCGTCATGCCTTCCACGATGCCTCTCACCCGAGAGCGCTTGTCGATGACGTCCACCGCGGACAGCAGGTCGAGGATCGTGACGACATCGGCCGTCTGCGACGTGGTCCGGAGCACCCTGCCGACGATGCCCTCGCTATTGACCACGGCCATGTCCTTTCGGATTCCGGAGTCGCTCCCTCGGTTGATGCGGATGGCGCGGAACTCCGTGGAAATGTCCTTCGCGATCACGCGCGCCGCGACGGCCTCGAGGCTGAAGGCCTCCTTGAACTCCAGTATGTTTCTCAGCCGGATGTTCTCCTGCTCGGTCTCGCGCAGGTTCACGATCGTGTTCTGAAGTGAACGGTTTTCCTCGAGAAGTATGAGGTTTTGCTGGCGGGTGTCCAAAAGGAGGATATAGTTCTGAAAGCCTGAAACCAGGGTGTCGAGGAACCAGCTGATCGACGCCTGCACAGGAGAGGTCAGCGCCACGATCACCCGGTCATGGGCGCGGTGCTCGCGGGGGTTCCGCGTGGCCGTGTCGATCGAAAGGATCGGCACCAGGATGAAGGCGAGCAGGAAGATATAGAATCTGTATTCTTTTAGGTACTTGAACATCGCCCGGCCCTTGGACCTGATCGTAGTGGGGTCGCGGGACGATTGCAATTAAGGAGTAGCCGATGTTGGCGTTGATGCGGGACAAATTGGGGCCGGTGTTCATCGGGATCCTGGTCGGATTCATCAGCTTCGTGTTCCTGTTCTGGGGCGTTTGGAGCGACCCGACCACCCAGGGCGGCCATGCCGGGGCGGTGAACGGGGAGCCGGTGACGATCTCCGAGTTCAACCGGGAGCTGGGCCGCCGGATGGAGATGTACCGCGGCATGAATCTCAATGAGGATCAGATCAAGCAGTTCCGGATCCGCGAGACGGTGTTCGAGGATCTCGTGGACCGGAGGCTGGTGGTGCAGAAGGCCGAGAGCCTGGGCATCGCGCCGAGCGACGTCGAGGTCCGCGAGACGATCATGCAGATTCCCGCCTTCCACACGGAGGGCAAGTTCGATCACGTGAAGTACGAGCAGCTCCTTTCGGCGAACCGCTACACCCCCGCCTCCTTCGAGAACATGGTGCGCACGGACGCCCAGGCCTCCTTCTGGCGGCGTTACCTCAAGACCTTCGTGAAGGTATCGGGCGAGGAGGTGGCTCGCGAATTCAATGAGACCAAGGATCGGCGCAAGCTCAAGTTCGTCTACCTGACTCCCGCGGCCGGCCAGAAAGGCGTTCGGGTGACTCCGGCGCAGATCTCGGATTTCCTCAAGGATCCGGCGAAGGCCAAGCAGGCGCAGACCCGTTTCGATCTCGCGAAGGAGACGCGCTACAAGGGGAAGAAGTTCGAGGCCGTTCGGGACGAGATCGCCCGGGATATCCTCAGCGCCGAGAGCCCCGATGCCGCGCGGAAGGCGACCGAGGAGCTCGCGGCCCGCGTGATCGCGTCCCTCGACGGCTCCGAGGGCGCCGACAAGCGAATCAACGAGTTCCTGAAGCCCTTCGACACCTCAGTGAAGGATTCTGGCTGGATCATGCGCCGAACCCGCTACCTTCCTGGGGTGGGCGAAGCGGAGACCCTTTTCAAAGACGCTTTCATGCCGAGCTCGCCGATCGACCCAAAATCCGGTGGAAAGGCGAAGCGCTTCGACCTTCCTGGCGGGATCCTCGTGGCCGTGTTGACCGGGGCGGAGCGCCCCGACCCGGCTGGGCTCACGGGCGAGGAGCGGAGCCGCATCAGCGAGCAGCTGGCCTACCGGAAGGAAAACGATCTCCAGGAGGAATGGATGAAGAACCTCCGCGAAGGGGCCAAGGTGGCCCGCAACCCGCAGGTCTTCAACTAAGGAGCCGGCCCCCGTCGAAGAACTCCGAAAGCTTCGCGTCGCAGGCGGCGATCTCGCTTCGCAGCTTCTCCAGCTCCTCCTGCGTGCTGGCGAGCTCATGGATCAGCGGCTCACCCGGACCGCTGCTCTGAGTCGACCGCATTTCGGCCTCGACCTTGGCCCGTAGGCCTTCGACCTCGGAGATGCGGCGGCGAAGCTCGTTCGCGCGGCGCATGAGGCTTCGGACATCAGCTTCGGGTACGAGGTCGGCCCAGGCCTCGAGTGCCCGGATCGTGTTTTCGGCAAGGAATCCCAGCTTCACGAGCGATTCCTCGATGTAGAACGAGGCATCGGACTCGAGTCCGCTCTGGCGTGAAAGGTAGCCGCGGAGGCGAGCTTCGGTGCGGGTCACCAGGGTCAGGAGCAGCTTCAGGTTGCTGACGGCGCCGCGCCCACGCTCTACCGCCATGGAGCGCTCCACCCGCTGGCGCCAGCGCCAGGCCATCAACCCGCCGAAGGCTGCCGCGCTCACGGACGACAAGGCCGCGAGGAACACCTGGCGGGCCTCGAAGGCCTCGCGATGGAGGGCAAGTCCAAGAAGCGTGAGGCAGACCACCAGGAACATTCCGAGGTCAGGCTCCGCCAGGAGCGAAAGGGCCGCTTTCCAACGGCGGCGCGCCAGGCCTCCACGCAATGGGAGCGCCTCCGCATACGATCCCATCGTTGCCGTGATCTCAGAACGCATACGGAAACCCCCGAAACCACCCCACCATGTGAGAACCGCAACTCGGCTATCACGCGAGGCAGGGAGGCGGAAATACGCACGGCGTCAATTAGCGTAGCGGCGCGGCAATCAGGAATTCCTGCAGGCGCGCGGTGAATCGAGCCCTCTGTTCGAAAGGTAAGCCGTGGCCCGTGCCCTCCCATTCCTCGAAAACGACATGGGTGAGGTCGGAGAAGTCGCGCCGTTCCCGCTCAAAATCCTCTTTGCTCCAAACCGTGCTGGCGGCGCCCCGAAGCGCGAGCACGGGAATGTTCTTGCCGGCCGCGGCGCGTATCCAGAGCCTGAGGTCGGCGTTTTCGGCGGCCTCGATGGTGGCGATCAGCGCGTCCTTCTGAAAGGGGAAAGTGACTCCGGTGGAGCCCGAGGGGCCTAGTGCCAGCACGGCCATCAGATACTGCGCGATCGCGGGGTCGGGGCATTTCTCGTTCATGAAGGTTCGGGCCTGGGCGCGATCGGGAAAGGTCATGGGAAGGATCCGGAGGAAGGAGGCGAGGGTTTGGCCCAGACCGCCGCCGGCCGGCCCTTCGAAGCCCAGGTCCACGAGGACCAGCCCGCGCACGAGATCCGGCCTGAGCTGGACTAGCGCGCACGCGCTTCGCGCGCCCATGGAGTGCCCCACGATCACCGCGGGCGAAAAGGAGCGGGCTTCGAGCGTCTCGGCGACGTCACGTCCGTAATCCAAGGGCGAGAACCCGGCGGGAAGCGAAACGCGGCTCTCGCCGTGCCCACGTTGGTCGAGAGCGAGAACGCTGATCCGCTCCTCGAGGCCGGCCGCGATCGGTCGCCAAAGCGCGCCCGTGCCGCCCATGCCGTGGAGCAGGGCGATTTTACCGATTTCGTTGTTTCTGGCCGGCCAGTATCTCGAGGCGAGTTCCATGTTGACACCCTCGGTTCGTGATTTACCATGACTCGTCTTTTCGCGGAGTCTATGGGGGAAATTACGAGCACAGCACAGGCGGGCGCCGGAAAACGCTCGGAGGCCATCGCGGACCAGCTTCGGATCGGACATCTCCGCATGGAGAAGTGCGAGCTCCGCGAGGCGGAGGAGGCCTTCCTGAAGGCCTTCGAGCTGGCTCGGACCGCGGGCGAGCCCGCGGCGATGGTGGAATCCCTCGCGGGGCTCCTGCGCTTCGCGGGCGAGGCTCTGGACGAAGCTCGGGTGAAGCGGTGGGAGACGGAACTGGATCGCGTGATGAGCGCCTGGCCCGAGCGCGTGCCCCCCATGGCCTGGTACGCGAAGGGCGCGATCGCGGCGAGTCGGGAGCAGTGGCGCACGGCCGGCCGGTACTACCTTGAGTGCGTGCGGCGCGCGCGAAAGGGGCTCCTGGCGGGCAGCGAGGGCGCCGAGCGCGATCTGGCGCGGGCTTTCACCATGCTCGCGAATGTCTGTCTTCAACGCGGGCGGATGGCTCGGGCTCGCGCCTTTCTCGGGGTGGTGTTGAAGCGCTTCGAGTCGAAGGCGCTCCGCGGCGTGAACGGGTCGGTGTACGTGCAGCTTGGACTTCTCGAGGAGCGGGCCCGGAACCTGGGCCCGGCTCTCCAGTGGTACCGCAAGGCTCACGCGAGCTATCTGCAGGAGCACAACTGGTACCACCACCTTTACGTGCTCTACGGCTATGCCCGCCTGGCGCGGCTTCAGCAGAACTATTCCCAGAGCTATTGGTACCTGGACCTGATGGACAAGGCGGCCACGGGCCCCGAGTTCGGGATCCTCAGGCGTGAGATCAGGCGCGAGCGCGAGCGGCTCGAGAACGACGCCGTGGATCTGGTGATCGACGGACGGAACGCCGTGGTGAAGACGCGGGAGCGCGGGAGCATCGCGCTGGGAAAGCAGTATGTGCTGCTCGACATCCTGCAGGCGCTTTCTAGAGCGCATGGCCGCGACGGGGAAGACGCCGAGCGGGGACTCACGAAGGCGGAGATCATCGAG
>JADZFF010000011.1 GCA_020850015.1 Bdellovibrionales bacterium
CGGCCCACCATGCGCGCCGAGAGCTGCGGATCGGCCTGGATCGCGTCGTAGACCATCTGCCGGTAGCGGTTGGAGAGCGCGTCCACCAGCCTCTTGTCGGTGACGATGGTGTCGTTGAGCTGCTTGATGATGGCGTTCTCGGCGTCGAAGAAGACGCGGCCCGCCCGGGGACCGTCGTCCATGAGGGCGATGAAGGCGCGGTTGTCCTCGCGCGCGATGGCGCGGAATACGCCGTTCTCGCGGATGAGGCGCCGCACGGCGGGGCGGCCCAGCACGCGCCGCAAGAGCGTGGGCGGCGGCGGGCCGCGGTCCGCCACCGAAACCTCGCCCGCGAGCGGACCCGTGCCGCCGCCCAGGCGCGCGCGGAGGTTGTTGATCGACTCGGCGATGGTCAGGCGATTCGGATGGTTCGCGGGAAGGCGGGCCAACACGTCGTCGAGCACGCCCAGGCGCCCTTCGAGCACGGCGATACGTTCCTCCGCCGTGAGCAGGCCCCAGAAGCTTTCCGGCATGTCCGGGTAGCGGCGCCGCAGAGTCTCCTCGAAGGTGGCGAGCAGCCGGGCGCGGAGCGCAGTAGATTCCGCCGAGCCCGTGGAGAGCAGACCCTCGGCGTCGAACTCCCGCCAGACGCGGATCAGGAGCCGTTCGGCCTCGGCGGCGTCGCGGGCGCTCCGGGTGGCGCGCGCGCCCAGGCCCCTGCCGCCGCTGGGCCCCGAGACCGCGGCGAAAACCCCGCCCATCACCATCCCGGTGAGCGCGGACTCCACCCGTGGATCGCGCTCCGCGAGCGCACGCAGGCTGCGGAAGCTCTGCTCGTAGGTGGCGCTCGTGGCGTAGCCGGCCCGGAACTCGGCTACTCCGGTGGAGGCGTCAGCGGCCAGATCGCCGGGGTTTGGGGCAAGCGCGTAGCCCAGCCCTCCGCCGATCACGATGCCCGCGCCGATCCGGCCCAGGGAGCCGCTCCAGCCGCCGATCCCCGGGGCTACGATGAACGCCAGGTCCATGCCCATCTGGAGCATCTGACCCAACATCTCGTCGCGTATCTCCACGTTGCGCACCTCGCGGAACAGACGGCAAGCCGCCCAGGAGGAGTTGCCCCGGTCGCGGCACTGCTCGAGGGTGACGGCGCGCGGGCGGGCGTCCTCCGCGATCTGGAGAGCCGAGGCGAGCGTATTGAAGCGCGTGCGCGCGCAGTTGAAGTACTGGCCCATGAACTGGGGGCTCTTCACTATGTGGGCGGCGTACTCCTCGGAGTTCTCGCACATGCGCGCAAGCTCGGCCCGGAAGGAGGCGAGGCGCTCGTCGACGGCGGTGGTGCTGGCCACTACGTGGTCCACCGTCTCGCGCGAGGCGGCGTTCGGACCCACCAGCCCGGCGGAGGGATCCACCGGGTCCACGCGAAAGCGCGACATGCAGTCGCGCAGCCCGTCGGTTGCGGGATCGAGCAGCTCGCCCGGGCGGGCGCGGTTGAAGTCCAGGCTGTAGTTGCGCACACGCGGATCGATGCCGCCGGCGGCCTGCGTGACCTGGGCATAGCCCAGCCCAGTGGCGCCGCTGGAACCGCCCCGCACGGGAAGGCGCTCGCCCAGGCCAGGATAAGCCGAGAAGAGCCGCTCCATCTCGTGGCTCAGGATCGTGAACTCCGAGTAGACGTTCATGCAGTAGTTCGCGCGAGACGCCGTCCAACGCTCCACCTCGCCGTCCGCCGCCGCGTTCGCGCCCGGACGCTCCACCTCGATCGAAGGGTTCATGCGCTCCTGCAGGAAGCTGCAGTCGCGTCCGCCGTACTCCCCCCAGTTCGTCGCCCACTGCGCCTCCCTGAGGAAGTGGCGCAGCATGGGCAGGCCCGTGAGCCCGTTCACGAGGTGGCGCACGCCGCCGGGCAGACGCTCGATCTCCTCCTGCTTCAGCACGGGGCGCGAGAGCTCCAGGTCCAGACCCAATTCGGCGCGCAGGCTTTCCCAGCGGTCGCGGATCGCGCCCACGCAATGGGCGGCGAGCGCCGCCTGATCGCGGTAGCGGTCGCGTACGGCGGAGTCGGCGGGGATCGGTGGGAGAACGGCGACGAGGGCGTCCACCTTCGCGCCTCCGTCGGTGAGGCAGCTCGCGCCTGCGGCCGCCGCGCGCAGCTCGGTGACCCGGCGCTGGAAGGCGCTTTCGGGGCCCGCGAGCCGGGCCTGCTGGAGGTAGTTCTCGAGGTACACCTCGGCCGCGAAGTCGAGCAGGTCCCGGCGCAGAGTGGGCTCAACCGCCCCGTACACGCCTTCCATGAACTCGCCCGCCGACATGGAGCCCAGATCCAGGTCCGGGCTCTCCTGGTAGCGGAATCGGGTCACGGGCACTCGCTGCTCCACGTCCACGTAGTCGCCGTGGGAGCGGCGGGTGACGGTGCGCGTTTCCATCTCCTGCACGGGCCGGTAGCGGGTGGCGTCGTAGCGTCCGCCGCCGCCACAGAACTCTCGCGGCAGGTAGTCCGGGCAGTTCATGGCCGCGCCGTCGAAAAAGCCGTCGTAGGCGTCGAAAAGCGAGTTCATGGAGGACCTGGCGTTCTGGCTCGGGTCCGACATGGGCCGGGCGCCCATGCGGGCCGAGAGCGTGACGCGGTTGGCTCCCGTCTCCGAGAGAGCTTCCGCGCTCGGGGGTCGCGTGGGGTTCGGGACCGCGTCGAAGCGCAGCTCCGGGAGGCGGTTGCACTCCGCATCGCGGCCCGTGCGGGTCAGGGTGGCTCCGCCTGCCCCGCTGAAGCTCACGAAGCCCTGCGCACGATCGCAGGCCATGACGGCCACTGCGAGCAGCCGGCGCGAGCCGATGAACTGCTCCCAGGCGTCCCGGGCCGAGTCCATGTAGTAGCGGTTGGCGCCTTCCGCCTCAGCGGCGGCGCTGTTGAAGCGCTCGTCGCCGTAGTTCATGAGGTTTTCGATGCAGGCCCAGGCTTCCACCTCGCCGTTCAGGCAGGTGCCCGAGACGTAGTCGCGGAACGGGGGATCTTCGGGGATCTGCGCCCAGAAGGCGTCCCAGGCGGTAGAGGATCCGGCCCGCCACTGCTCGGCGAGAGTCCGCAGCTCGGGCACGGCCGCGGCCCCGCGCGTACAGGTGAACTGGCCGTCCATGTGGGTGAAACCGGAGTTGCCGCAGATGCGGCCGACCTCCGCGCGTAGCCCCTCGGAGGCTCCTCCCGCGCCCACCCGGATGAAGTTCTCGGCGCGCGTGGATGCTCCGAACGCAAGAAGCGCCACGGCCACGGCTGCGGCGATCGGACCTCCCCGAAGCGTGAAAAACCGAGCAGACACGAGACGTTCCCCTATTCCTGCCACTCTCCGCGAGCGGCTGATCACTTAAGTCAAGTATAGGGGTTTTTGGGAGTTTTCGTTGAAATTTCGGGGTCTGAGGCCCCCCCCTGAGGACCCTCGTGAAAACAGGGTCCGGAAGGCCAGTAAATCGTTGAATTTATTACATTAAACAACAGCACTCGCCGCCTGACGCGACGTTTCGACCATGGCGCCTGGTCAGGTCAGGAGTCAGGCCTAGTAGTTGCCTTCCTGGAGCTCGTCCTCGGTGGTCCAGTGAGTACCGTACCGTTTGTAGTATCCCCCCACCTTCTCGAGCGCCGCCCCGTTCGTGCGGAAGAGCAGCAAGCCGTAGTCTCCCAGGGCCGCCATGAAGAGCGTGGCGCCGAAAGGGCGGACCATGGATCCGCCGAAGTGCTCACTGTAGGGTTCGCCGGGGTAGCTGAGAAC
>JADZFF010000012.1 GCA_020850015.1 Bdellovibrionales bacterium
CTGGTTTCACTCCTTTGTCATGGCCTTTCCGCTGGCGGCGCTGGCGCTGGATCGAGCCTGGGCAAGGCGGGAACGGATGGCGATCCTGCTCGCGGGAAGCGGCGTGGTCCTGATTGCTCTTCTGACCTCTAAGGTTGCCGGCAAGTTCGGGTTACAGTTGGAGCACTTGTCGGTGAAATCGTGGGGAATTGTGTTGTGTCTGTGGGCGCTCAAGCGCTCATCTGGCCGCAGAATTGTTAAAGGCGCCGCTCTCGCTTGACAAACTGGGCGAAATTCCAAAGGAACAAGGGAAGAGCTCGGAGCTTGTTCCACCAGCTCTTTCTGTACAGATCGATGAAGAGCCGAAACGTCTGATACTGAAACGGTGTGTAGGGGAACCACCATAGGCTCTTGAAGGTCAGCCCAGCGGTTCTCGGCTGGTGAATGTGCTTCACGGCTACAAACTCCATGAGCCCCATCTCGGAATGCTTCCGGCCGAAGCCGCTTTCCTTGACGCCCCCCCAAGGGGTCTCCGGAATTCCCGCAGTATAGACCGCTTCGTTGATCGTGACTGTTCCGACGTCAAGTTGCCGGGCGATGTCTTCCCCCAGCGAGAGGTCCTTCGTGATGACGGAAGCCAGGAGGCCGTAGGGGGAATCGTTCGCCTTTGCGATAGCTTCTGGAATTGTGCGAAAGGTCGTTGCTGCGACGACCGGGCCAAAGGTCTCTTCGCGATAGATCTCGAGTTTTTCAATGTCCTTGCCGGTTACGATGGCGGGCCGAAGGTATCGACGGTCCTGGGAAAAATCCCCGCCCGAGAGGAATTGCGCACCGGCCTTTTTCGCCTGATCGACCTGGCGCTGGTAAACGTCCTTTTGCTTTTCCATGGTTACCGGACCGAGATCGTTCTCAAGCCCCGTCGACGGGCCCTGCCGGAGGGCCCCGAGTTTTGCCGTAAGTTTTTCGAGGAATGCGGGAGCGATCGACTCATGCAAGAGGAGGCGCTCCGTGGATGCGCAGACCTGCCCCGAGTTGACGAATGCGCCCCAAAGGGCCGCGCTCGTGGCGTAATCGAGGTCGGCATCCTGTAGGACGATCATGGCGTCTTTGCCCCCGAGCTCGAGGCAAACAGGAATCAGGTGTTTGGAGGCGGCCTCCATGATCTTTTTCCCGGTCGGCACGCTTCCCGTGAAGAAGATCTTGTTCGGACGCTGCTCGATCATAGCGGCGCCCAGGCGGCCGTCTCCAACGACGGTCTGGAGGATTCCGGGCGGAAACCCGGCCTCCTCGCAGAGCTCTTGCAGCTTGAGGCCGATCAGCGGCGTGTATTCGCTCGGCTTGAAGATGATGGCATTGCCCGCGACCAGTGCCATGGCGATCTCTCCGAAGGGCAGGAGCATCGGGAAATTCCACGGCGAGATGACCGCGACCACACCAAGCGGAGCGAATTCAAGCACGCTCTTGCGCAGCAGAAGAATCGGATTAGCAATGTTGACCCGCTTCTTCCTAAGCATCCTCGGGGCGTTTCTCGCGAAGTAGGTGAGAAGTTCGAGGGACGGACTGATGTCGCAGGACAGCGCCTCCATCCTGGGTTTCCCATTCTCGCGGGAGATGAGGTCGATGAGTTCGTCGGCGTGATTGAGCACGGTTTCTCGAAGATCGAGAAGCTTTCGGGCGCGTGCGTGCAAGCTCAATCTGGACCAATGGGATTGCGCCTCGCGCGCGCGGACGTACATCACTGGGAGGAGGTCGATGGGGGTGATCTCGAGTTCCCGGAGGAGCTCGCCCGTCGCGGGATCTCGCACCTGGAGCTTTCCCGTTGAAGCGGAAATGCCAGTAGCCGGGCCTGAGGGGGTTGGAGTCGACTGCACGATTGAGATCTCCCGAGTGTGAGTATGCTAAACTTCCTGGGCCATGGCAAAAAGGCGGCCCCCCATCTTCCTGAGCGAAAACGCCCGGGTGGTGCTTGCCGAGCGCTATCTCGGGAAAAACGCGCTGGGTCAAGTCATTGAGACGTTTGATGCGCTTTTTGAGCGGGTGGCTGACGCGATCGCAGAGGCTGAGCCAAAGCGGCAACGTGCGCGGTGGGCAGACGCGTTTGCCCGGCTGTTGCTGAGTCTGAGGTTTCTCCCGAACAGCCCCACCTTAATGAATGCTGGGCATCGGGGCGGTCAGCTTTCGGCATGTTTCGTCTTGCCTGTGGAGGACCGGCTTGACGCGATTTTTGACAGCCTCAAGCACGCGGCATTGATTCATCAAAGCGGCGGGGGAACTGGATTTGCCTTCAGTAGATTGAGGGCTCAGGGGAGCCCCGTGGGTCACTTCCGGGGTGTCGCCTCTGGTCCAGTGTCCTTTATTCGTGTTTTCGACGCTGCGACGGAGATCATCAAGCAGGGGGGCACTCGAAGGGGAGCGAATATGGCGGTCCTTCGCTCGGATCATCCGGACATTCTTTCCTTCATCGACGCAAAACGGGATGGGCGGTCCATCCTCAACTTCAACCTTTCCGTTGGAGCGACGGACGCCTTCATGGGAGCCGTGACTCGGGATGAGCCCCTTGAGCTGCGCGATCCCGAGTCGGGAAGGATATCCGGCCGCCCGCCGGCCCGTGAGATTTTCGATCGAGTCTGCGAGAGCGCCTGGGCCTGCGGCGACCCCGGGCTCGTCTTTCTCGACCGCATGAACCGCTTCAACCCGACGCCTTTTCTTGGCGCAATGGAAAGCACGAACCCCTGCGGAGAACAGCCGCTCCTGCCCTACGAGTCCTGCAATCTCGGGTCACTGGATCTGGCTCGGTACTGGGATGAGGGGACCTCGGTCGATTGGGCACTTCTGAGGGAAGACATCCAGGTCGCAGTGCGCTTTCTGGATAACGTGATCGAGATCAATGAGTTTCCTCTGGCAGAGTGCCGAGAGATAACACTGAGCAACAGGAAGATCGGACTGGGAGTGATGGGTTTCGCTGACCTCCTGATTCATCTGAGGGTGCCCTACGATTCAGAAGAGGGTCGGGCCTGGGGCGAGCGACTAATGGCCTTTGTCACTCGCGAGGCCCGGCGTGCTTCCGCGCGGTTGGCCATCGAGAGGGGCGCCTTTCCGTCGTTGTCCCGTTCGATGTGGAAGCGTCTCGGATATCCAGCCCTGAGAAACGCGACCGTCAGTACGGTGGCGCCAACCGGGTCGATCAGCATGATCGCAGGTACCTCGAGCGGTATCGAGCCCGTGTTCTCGGGTGTTTTTTTTCGCAATGTTCTTTCGGGCAAGAGGCTGGTGGATGTGCATCCTGCCGCTAGGAGATGGCTTGGAGAGGGGGCAGGCCTCTCCGGCGCAGGGGCGGTTCATGCCCTCCTGAGGGAAAAACTGGGAGCGGTCTGGAAGGTCGCAGCCGAGATTTCGGTGGAAGACCACATCGGGATGCAGGCGGTCTTTCAGCGACATTCGGACAGCGCAGTCTCGAAGACCATCAATCTTCCGGAGGCGGCCACAGTTGAAGACGTTCGTGAAGCATTTCTTCGAGCCTATGCGGCGGGATGCAAAGGCATCACAGTCTATCGCGATAAGAGCCGCGAAACCCAAGTTCTCGAGAGCGCCGCGGCCGTCTGCCAGAGGTGCTGAGAGGTCGGCTCACCGTTGACGCGCCGCCGCCGCCGCGGTACTGGCCGAGAGATGCGCAAACGGACCTTCGACGTGGTGGTCATCGGGGGCGGCCACGCGGGTTGCGAGGCTGCGCACGCCTGTGCCCGTTTGGGCGTTTCAACTGCGCTGCTTACCTTGAATCCGGAACGGATCGGATTCATGTCCTGCAATCCCGCCATTGGCGGGTTGGCCAAAGGGCAACTCGTAAAGGAGGTGGACGCTCTGGGCGGGCTCATGGGGCGTGTGACGGATCTCGCCGGAATTCAGTTTCGCAGGCTCAACGAGAGTAAAGGCCCCGCGGTGCGCTCCTCGAGGGTCCAGTGCGATAAGGCAAGGTACGCTGCGGCGATGCAGTCGATCTTGGTCGCCACGCCGGGGTTGACGGTCTTGGTGGGAGAAGCGGTGGGAATCGAGCTTGTGGGGGGGCGGGTCCGTTCTGTCGTGCTCCAGGATGGATGCTTGATTGAGACTCGGGCCGTGGTCATCACTTCGGGCACTTTTCTTCGGGCGGTCATGCATACGGGTGAAGTTCGAGAGCAGGGGGGCCGCGCCGGCGACCGAGCTGCGTTGGGACTGAGCGGAGCTTTGAGCGATTTGGGATTTCGGCTCCGACGCCTGAAAACAGGCACTCCACCCCGTCTTCACGCGGACAGCATTGATTTCTCGGTCTGTCAGGAGCAGCCAGGGGATGCGAACCCCCGTCCGATGTCGTTCTATGGGGAGTGGGCGGGTTTCCCTCAGCTGACTCAAGTAAGCTGCTTCATCACTCATACGAACGAGAGGACTCATGAGCTGATCGCGCAGAATCTGGACCGTTCGCCGTTGTTTAGCGGCGCGATTACAGGTGTGGGGCCGCGTTATTGCCCCTCGATCGAGGATAAGGTTCACCGGTTTGCCGACAAAGAGCGGCACCAGATTTTCTTGGAGCCCGAGGGGCTGGATGTACCCGAAACTTACGTGAACGGTATTTCGACGAGCCTTCCTGCCGACGTACAGAAACAGTTTGTGAGGTCGATTTCTGGGCTCGAGAGGGCTGAGTTTTTGAAGTTTGGTTACGCCGTTGAATACGACGCGATCGATGCCCGCCAGCTGGGGGCAACTCTTGAGTCGAAGGATGTAACGGGCCTATTTTTCGCGGGCCAAGTAAACGGAACGTCCGGATACGAAGAAGCGGCTGCACAGGGACTGATTGCCGGTCTTAATGCAGGACTGCAGACCAAGGGAGTGGCGCCAGCGGTCTTTAGTCGAATGGATGGTTACCTCGGAGTTCTAGTTGATGACCTAATTTTGAAGGGCTCAGACGAGCCCTACCGCATGTTTACGTCTCGCGCGGAATACCGCCTACTTCTGCGAGAGGACAACGCGGATCAACGTTTAAGCGAGCGCGGGTATCAGTTGGGACTGCTCGATGGGAGATCCTATGAACGGTACGCAGAGAAGGCAGCAAAGCTGGACGCGGCGCGTCGCGCGCTGCGTGATGATGTCGTCTTTGTACCGAACGCGTCCACCGTGTCTGAGTTTGAACGGCTTGGTCTGGGGGTCTTGAGAGATCGCATGACTGGCGAGGCTCTTCTTCGGCGCCCGGGTGTGTCCTGGAAGAGTCTGAAGGCGTTGGCTGTCCCGGGGCTCGAGGGGCTGGCTGAAGTGGGCGAGCAGCTTGAGATCGAGACTAAGTACGAGGGTTACATCAAACGAGACCTGGCTTTGCTCGAGGGGCTAAGGAGGCAGGAGCATACTCAGATCCCCGTTGGATTTTCGTATGCACAGGTGCCGGGTCTTTCGGTTGAGATTAGAGACCGTCTTTCCGAAGTGCGACCCCAGACATTGGGTCAGGCGGCGCGGCTTCAAGGGGTGACCCCGGCGGCCGTGGCCAATCTACTGATTTTCATGAAAATGATGATGGCCGATGGAGCTGGGCATGAGCGACCCCAGTGAGA
Source organism: Bdellovibrionales bacterium (assembly GCA_020850015.1). Taxonomy (GTDB): domain Bacteria; phylum Bdellovibrionota; class UBA1018; order UBA1018; family JADZFF01; genus JADZFF01. The sequence continues at coordinate 5,553 of JADZFF010000012.1, forward strand.
GCTTGATTCGTAGCCGGTTTCCAGAGCTTTCCGGAGAGCAGGTTGCCCGGGCAGCCGCGTTTCGCGAGGCGCTGGAGTTGGAGAATTCACGCCAGAATTTGACGAGGCTTGTTGGGCCGGAGGGGTTCGTGGAAGGGCATCTGCGGGACGTCGTCGAACTTGAGAGGAGCGGAGCACTTCAGGCGGGTGGACGATACGTGGACCTCGGCTCGGGAGGCGGAGTTCCCGGACTTCTCTCTTCTCTATTATATGGTCGTCGCTGGATCCTGGTGGAGGCCGAGCGGCAAAAGGCAGAATTTCTCAGTCAGCGCGTTGAGGGGTGGGCCATGCATGACACAGAGGTCATCCATGGGCGAATCGAGAGTATTCTCGCAAGGCTGGGGCCGGTGAGCGGGATAGCGGTCCGCGCCGTTGGAAAGGTTGAGAAGCTCTATTCTTGGCTCGATCGATGTTCCACGTGGAACACCCTCATTCTATTTAAGGGTCCAAACTGGGGTTTGGAATGGGCCGAATTTCAGGGGGGCCGGTTCGGGAGATTTTTGGAAGCCACCCAGGACCACCAATACGAGACACTCGATAGCGAACCTAGGTTGCGCCGAATCCTGACCCTTCGCCGTGTTCCACGTGGAACGAACTAACGCGCGCGCTCGACCGCGAGTTTTTTTGGCTAGTCAACGAATAATCATGAGCGATCCGCTCGACTATCCGTGGGCGCTCCACCGAAATCGCTCACAAAATAAGCTTGCGTATCCAGATAGCCTTGGTTAATCTTCACTTAGGCTCCTGGTGAGCCGCAGGTTACTCGGTTCCAGTTTGATTACCCACACCACCACCACACACGTAAGCAATCAGAGATCGAAGAAAGGGGCGCTGGAAAGAGCGCCCCTCCTTCGTCTATATACTTGGGAGCCGTTGGTTCGGCTGAGTTCAATGGGTTTGATTGAATAGGGGGTCAGCGTGGCTCGGGTGATTGCAATCACAAATCAGAAGGGTGGAGTCGGCAAGACCACCACCACCGTGAATCTTGCGGCGTCGTTGGCACTCGCCGAGCGCAAGACGCTGGTCATAGATTTCGACCCCCAGGGGAACGCCACGTCGGCGCTGGGCTTGGCACACATCCGCAATGAAGCGGCCCCCACCATTTATCACGCGCTCATTGGCGAGGCGACGATGAGCCAGGTCATTCGAGCCACGGAGATCGACCATCTCTTCATCGCGCCGGCGAACGAAGACCTGACGGGAGCGGAGGTGGAGCTTGTCAGCGCATTTGCGCGCGAATCCAAGCTGAAAGCGGCGCTCGCCGAAATTCGTGATCAGTACGACTACATCCTCATCGACAGCCCCCCGTCGCTGGGACTTCTTACGGTGAATTCACTCACTGCGGCCGACAGCTTTCTTGTTCCCCTGCAGTGTGAGTACTTCGCGCTCGAGGGCCTTTCACAGCTCATGAACACCGTTGGTCTGATCCAGCAAAGCGTTAATCCCCGGCTTGAGAACGAAGGGATCCTTTTGACGATGTATGACGGAAGAAACCGGCTTTCCGGAGCGGTGGAACAAGAAGTTCGCTCACATTTCGGATCAAAGGTCTTTGCCGCGATTGTCCCAAGAAATGTGCGCCTGAGCGAGTGCTCGAGCCACGGAAAGCCCATCGTCCTTTACGATATCGACTCTAAGGGCTGCGTCGCCTACCTCAACCTGGCGAAGGAACTTCTTCAAAACAATCAAGTGCCGAAATCGGCGGTGAGTGCCCTGAGGTTGGGCGGAGCCGCTGATCAGACGAGCCCGCACGCAAGTGCAAGTGGGAAGTAGTGCGATGACTCAGCAAAAGCCGGCATTGGGCAAAGGGCTGGCCTCTCTTCTTCCGGGTGTTCAGCGTCCGTCGGCCCCAGCCGCCCCCGCGGGCGAGATGGACAATAGGGATCGGCATCCGGGCATCAGCCTCGCGAGCCCCGAAGAGATCATGATCAACCCCTACCAGCCGCGGAGGGACTTCGACGAGTCCGCCCTCGAGGAGTTGACGCAGTCGATCCGAGTAAGCGGAATTATTCAGCCCCTGGTTGTTCGCCGAACAGACAAGGGCTACGAGCTTATCGCGGGCGAGCGCCGCCTCCGGGCCGCGAAGCGGGTCGGACTCAAGTCGGTTCCGATTGTAATTCGTCGAAGCACGGACCGGGAGTCACTCGAGCTGGCGCTTATCGAGAACATCCAGCGGCAAAACCTCAACTGCATCGACGAGGCGGTAGCGTACTCGCAGCTCCTAACCGATTTTTCGCTCACCCAGGAAGAGGTGGCGACGCGAGTGGGGAAGGACCGCGCGACAGTGGCAAACCACCTACGCCTTCTTCGCTTGTCTGAGGAAATTCAGAGGGAGCTGCGAAAGCAGACCCTGAGCTTTGGACACGGAAAAGTGCTCCTATCGGTAGACAATGCGGAGGTCCGCAGCCGGCTGTTTCGGGAGATTTCCGAGCGGAAGCTGAGCGTGCGCGAGGCCGAAAAGCGAGCGACGGAACTCCAAGAGGAGGCGCAGCGGCGCGGGGAGGCAGCGCCAGCGTCGGGAGCAAAGAGCGCCCAAAAGCAGCAATTGGCCGACAGACTAAGTTTGTTATCCGCCGACTTAACGCGAACGCTTTCTGCGCGGGTTGAGCTCAAGGGTTCTGATCGTCGGGGCAAGATAGTCGTTCACTACGGCACGCGAGAGGACCTTGATCGACTCCTCGCCGCCATGCAGAATCGGGAGATATGGCAACCCGGAAGGACCTGAGTGTTCCCGTCGCCAATTACGCCGTTACAGGGGTGATTGATCAGGGGTGTGAATTCGAAGGAAAGCTTTGTTTTCAGGGAACGGTAAGAATCAACGGTTCATTCAAGGGCGAGATTTTTACCCCCGACACCCTCATCATCGGCGAGGAGGCGCGCGTTCAGGGGCAGATCGACGCGGGCGTCGTCGTGATCTGCGGTGAAGTTCGCGGAAACGTACGCGCAAAGTATCGGGTGGAAATCCACCGCCCCGCGGTATTTCGCGGGGACATTCTCACGCCCAGCTTGAGTGTTGATGAAGGCGTCATTTTTGAGGGTTCGAGCAAAATGGCCCACGGCGCCGCCGCGACGCCCTCCTCACATTAGTTCAAACACGCCGCCTCGCGAGTTTAGGTCGCTTGACCCATCCCGCCAGGGATGCTAACAAACGCCTGAATTTCATAACAAAGTGACGCTCGGTCGAGGTCGGAGTTTAAGTGCTCACGATTCTTCAGCAGTTAGGGGTGGATGCCAGCTTCTTCTGGCAGTTCGGCATCTTCCTGGTTCTGTGGTTTGCGCTCTCGAAGATTTTCTTCGGGCCATTCCACGCGCTCATTCGCCAACGCCATGAGCGCATGGTCGAGGATCGCGAGGCCGCCGAAAAGCTGGTCGCGCAGGCAGAGCAAAAACTTGAAGAATACCGAAGGATGATCGCCGCCGCGAAGGATCGGGCTAAGCGTGAGAGTGACGCCATTCTTGAATCTGCGAAGGCCGAAGAGAACAAGATTCTGGGCGATGCGCGCGATAGGGCGAAGCAGATCACACAGGATGCGCTTCGCGAGCTTGAACAACAGCGAAGCCGCCTTCAGGCGGAACTCGAGGCCCAGGTCGAGACACTTGCATCTCAGGTTGCGGCCAAAGTGATTGGCGGAGGGCGCTGACAATGGTGGCAACCCTTTTCAATTTCACCCTCTTTGTTGGTTTGATCTACTTTGCCGTCCGGACGCCGGTTAGGCGGGCGGTCGTTGACAGGCACGCAACGATTCGAGACACCGTCGAGACTAACCGCCGCCGACTCGCAGACGCGCGCGCCGCCTATGAAGAGTATTCGTCAAAATTGCGCGCGGTCGATATCGAGGCGGGCGCCGTTCGTCAGCAACTCAAGGTGGAATCCGAGGCCGCTAGAGAACGCGTCATACAGGCCGCCAAGCGTCTCTCCGCCGGAATTCTTGTTGACGCGGAGACCGGGGCAAAGGGCGTTTTTGAGGATCTTCGTAACCGCCTCATGCGCCAGTTCGCGGCTCAGGTGGTGAGTCGGGCTCAGGGTGCCGTGCGCGAGAAACTGACGGGAGACGTGAAGGCGCGTATTCGGCAGGAGTTTTCGAGCCAAATGGAGTCTGCCCGATGAGCGTGGCTAAGCGGTACTGCAGATCTCTTACCGAGACCCTTCTGACGGGAAACGGCGCTGCCGGGTCGATGGACGCGCACCGCAAGGAGCTCGAGTTATTGGTAACGGTAATCAGCTCGGATGCGCGGTTGAAATCCGCGCTCTACGGTCCGGCGGCCTCCAGCCGCGACAAAAGCGCGATTCTGGTCGAGTTGGCAAAACAGCTTAAATTGACCGGTACGGTTGTTAACTTCTTGCGTCTATTGGCTCGTAAGTCCCGGGTCTCCCTCCTTCCGGAAATAGTCCAGGTCTTCGATGAGGTCTCTCTCGAGGGCGAGGGCGGTCTCGTGGGTCAGGTTGTATCCGCTGACCCCCTTGACGATGCGGAGCTAGAGCGGCTTTCGCAGTCCTTTACAAAAAAGCTCGGCCGCAGAGTGAAGCTTCATGTGTCAACCGACCCCGCCTTGATGGCAGGACTGTGGGTGCGCGTTGCGGGCGTGACCTATGATGGAAGCCTTAAGGCGCAGTTTGATCGCCTTCGCGAAAGACTTACGAACGGCGAAGCTGTTCGCTGACCCGATTTAGGAAGCTTACTAGGAGACCTTATGTTGATTCGCCCCGAAGAAATTACTCAGATCCTCAAGAGCCAGCTCGCCGATTTCGAGAAAAAGCTCGATATATCAGAGACCGGGACGGTCGTTGCCGTGGGTGATGGCGTTGCCAAGGTCTATGGCCTTGAGAAGGCGATGGCCGGCGAGCTCATCGACTTCGGCTCGGGTGTTCTGGGAATGGTGTTGAACCTCGAGGAGGAAACGGTCGGTATCGCGATTCTGGGCGACGACACGCTAATTCGTGAAGGTGGAACCGCGAAGCGAACGGGCAAGATCGTACAGGTTCCGGTAGGCGAGGCGCTCTTGGGCCGTGTGGTAAACGCCCTGGGTGTTCCCATCGACGGCAGGGGTCCGATCAACACGAAGGACTTTCGCCTGGCGGAAGTCAAGGCTCCGGGGATCGTTGCCCGTCAGAGCGTGCATGAGCCGATTCAGACAGGCGTTAAAGCGATCGACGGCATGATTCCCATCGGGCGCGGTCAGCGGGAGCTCATCATCGGTGACCGTCAGACAGGAAAAACCGCGATTGCGATCGACACGATCATCAATCAGAAGGGCAAAGGCGTTTACTGCATCTACGTCGCGATTGGACAGAAGCAGTCGACGGTAGCTCAGGTTGTGGAAAAACTTCGCCAACACGGCGCGATGGATCATACGATCGTCGTGTCTGCGACTGCCGCCGATAAGGCGCCACTGCAATTTTTGGCGCCATACACTGGCGTCACAATGGGTGAGTGGTTCCGCGACAGCGGCAAGCACGCCGTTATTGTCTACGACGACTTGACCAAACAGGCTCAAGCATATCGTCAGCTTTCGCTTCTTCTTCGCCGCCCGCCGGGTCGCGAGGCGTATCCCGGAGACGTGTTTTATCTTCACTCTCGCCTTCTTGAGCGTGCGGCGAAAATGTCTGCGGCGATGGGGGGCGGGTCTCTCACGGCGCTCCCCATCGTTGAAACTCAGGCGGGAGACGTGTCCGGCTACATTCCAACGAACGTGATTTCAATTACGGACGGCCAGATCTTCCTCGAGACCGACCTTTTTCACTCGGGCGTTCGTCCCGCGGTAAACGTAGGGATTTCGGTGTCTCGGGTTGGTGGTGCGGCTCAAACCAAGGCCATGAAACAAGTGGCCGGAACGCTCCGCCTCGAGCTCGCTCAGTATCGCGAAAAGGCGGCCTTCGCCCAGTTCGGGAGCGATCTTGACGTGGCAACCCAACGTCAGCTGAGTCGCGGTCAGCGCTTGGTGGAACTTCTCAAGCAGCCGCAGTACTCGCCGCTTTCCGTTGAGCGTCAGATCGTCTCTATTTACGCCGGCACGCATGGGTACCTGGACAAAGTGCCAGTTGCTTCCGTGGGTCGTTACGAGAAGGATCTCTTCAGCTTCATTGAGCGCAAAGATCCGACGATGTTCAAGGACATTGTTTCCAAGGGAAAACTTGACGACGATCTTTCGAAGCGGCTTGAGACGGCGCTCAAGGAATTCCAGAAGGAGTTCACCGCTTAAGCGGAAATTGAGCCATGCCGAGCCTAAAGGACCTAAAAAAACGGATTGGTTCCGTTAAGAATACGCAGCAGACCACCAAGGCGATGAAAATGGTCTCGGCGGCGAAGTTGCGACGGTCCCAGGATGCCATTTTGGGCAATCGGCCGTACGCGCTGAATGTGGGGCGACTGATTCAATTGGTGTCCGGCATGACGGGGCAGCCCCTCGCGTCACCGCTCGTGCGCCCCGAAGGCCACGGAAAGCCTCAAACGCAGCGAAACGTTCTTTTGGTGGTGATCTCGTCAGACCGGGGTCTCTGTGGGGGATTCAATTCGACTGTAATCAAGAGGACCGAGGCTTGGTACCGGACGAATCGCGCATCCTACGCAGACGTGAGGTTCTCCTTTGTCGGGCGCAAGGCGCACGATTACTTCAAAACCCGTTTTCTTGACCGAGTTGAGAGCTACGCCGAATTTGGTGCAAAGGCGACCTTCGATGTCGCCCGCAAGCTAACAGACGAGATCATCGCGAAATTCGAGAGCGGTCGTTTCGACGAAGTGAAGTTCGTCTACAACGAATTCAAGAACGCAATCACCCAAGATCTTGTCATCGAGGATTTCCTCCCCGTTCGCGAGAGCCCATTTGGCAACGCGGGCAAGGCGCAAGACGTTGATTTGTACATGACGAGGCCTGACGCCGAAACCCTGTTGCGAAAACTCGTTGAAAAACACTTCGCGATTCAAGCCTATCGCATGCTCTTGGAGTCCCAGGCGTCAGAGCACGGCGCCCGCATGGCTTCTATGGACAGCGCGACGAAAAACGCGGGCGAAATGATCAATGGGCTCACCCTTGTTTACAACAAGAGCCGCCAGGCATCGATTACGAAAGAACTATTGGAAATCACTTCGGGCGCGGAAGCCCTGAAAGGGTAAGGAGAGCAAGAATGTCTGCCAGCGCCATCCCGCAGAACATGGGTCGTATCAAGCAGGTCCTGGGTCCCGTCATCGACGTGGAGTTTCAGCCCGGCAAGCTTCCGCCGATTTACCAAGCCGTCCGTGTGACCAACACGGCCAACGCGGGAGGAGAGTGGAATCTGGTGCTCGAGGTCGCTCAGCACCTTGGTGAGAACACCGTTCGGTGCATCGCCATGGACGCCACTGAGGGTTTGATGCGCGGTCTACCGGTTCAAGACACCGGCGACCAGATCACCGTGCCCGTAGGGCGGGAGGCGCTTGGGCGCATCCTGAACGTCGTCGGTGAACCGGTAGATGAGCAAGGTCCAGTCAATGCCAAGAAGCGCTACCCGATTCACCGCGATGCGCCGGCGTTCAAGGACATCTCGGTAACAGCGGCCCCTTTCTGGACTGGCATCAAAGTCGTGGATCTTCTCGCGCCTTACGCAAAGGGCGGAAAGATCGGTCTCTTCGGTGGCGCAGGCGTTGGCAAAACCGTTTTGATTCAGGAGCTAATCAACAACGTGGCCCAGCAGCACGGCGGTTTCTCGGTGTTCGCCGGCGTCGGCGAACGTACTCGGGAAGGCAATGACCTTTGGCACGAGATGAAGGAGGCGGGTGTTCTCGATAAGACCTGCCTGGTCTACGGCCAGATGAACGAGCCGCCGGGAGCCCGCGCGCGCGTCGCGCTTTCCGCGCTCGCAACGGCGGAGTACTTCCGCGACGAAGAGAATCAAGACGTTCTTCTCTTTGTCGACAACATCTTCCGATTCACGCAGGCAGGTTCTGAGGTCTCAGCCCTTCTAGGCCGCATTCCGTCTGCCGTCGGCTATCAGCCAAACCTGGCGACAGAGATGGGTGAGCTTCAAGAGCGAATCACGTCGACCAATCGGGGATCGATTACATCGATTCAGGCTATTTACGTACCTGCCGACGATTATACCGACCCCGCGCCGGCGACGACCTTTACGCACCTGGATGCGACGACCAACCTGTCACGCCAGATCGCAGAATTGGGCATCTATCCCGCCGTGGATCCGCTTGCTTCAACGTCCCGCCTTCTGGACCCCCAGGTGGTGGGGGAGGAGCATTACCGTGTGGCGCGCGAAGTTCAGCGGGTTCTGCAGCGGTACAAGGACCTTCAGGACATCATCGCCATTCTCGGGATGGACGAACTTTCCGAGGACGACAAGTTGGTCGTGGCGCGTGCGCGGAAGATCCAGCGATTCCTTTCTCAGCCCTTCCACGTTGCTGAGCAGTTCACGGGCATGAAAGGCAAGTTCGTCAAGATCGAGGACACCGTGAAAGCCTTCCGCGAGATTTGCGAAGGCAAGCACGACAATCTGCCCGAGCAGGCGTTCTACATGGTGGGAACCATTGACGACGCCATCGCCAAGGCCAAAACGCTGGCGTAAGGCCGGCAAGGAAACAGAGGATCGCCGTGGGCCTGACTCTCTCCATCTGTTCGCCGGGAAGAAGGTTCTTGGATGCGCGCCCCGTGAGGGATGTGACGCTTCCAGGGGTCGAAGGCCAAATTCAGGTATTGGCCGACCACGCGCACATGGTGGGCACGCTTGAAACTGGGATCTTGAGTTACCACTTGGAGGACGGGACGCACGAGTTTGCGGCGGTTTCGACCGGGTTTTTTGAAGTCGCCAAGGGACATGTCATGGTGCTGGCGGAGACGCTCGAGGTCATGGACGAGATCGACCTTGAACGAGCGCGTCGGGCGGCTATGAACGCGGAAACCAAACTCAACCAGGCCCAACTTGAGCCGGACCTCATCCGCAAGTATCAGCTTAAGTACGAGCGCGCACAGATTCGCCAACAAGTTGGCTCGAAATCGTCAGAATCCGCGCACTGACGCGAGTTTGAGCGCTTGATTCGTGAAGTCGGTCACGGTGTCCGCCGGCTTGCGCTTAGGGTCTCCTCTGGTACCCTGGTAGAAGGTGGTTGCAGGCACTTCCAGGGCACGCACGGGAGATTCGCTGTTGGGCGCGTTCGCTCAAGGGGCCCTCTCGGGTTGCGCGCTCTTAGGCATAGCCGCATTTCTGGTGTCGGGTTCGATGCTCGATGAGTTCCAGGGCTCCCCACTGGCTGCCGGAGAATACAGACTCCCCTACGGTTACCGTGATATTTGGTCGGGTTGGCGGGGGCTACAGCTGTCGTTAGTGCGACCGGAGGCCGTTCCAGGGGAGAGCGCTCCAGTCGCGGTGAAGCCAATAGAGGCGAGAATTCGTATTCCTTTGAGAGGATCTTCTCTCGCGCGCACCCGCCCATCGACCAAGCGCGCAGCCGCGGCGAAGCGGAAAAGCGTGGTGAATTCGGAGTCCACTCAGGAAAAATTGGCGCGAGCAGAAGCTTTCGACCGCGCAGAGCTTCTTCGCGTTCATTACATCATTCGCGATCAGCGCCGCTTTGCTTACGTCGCAATGGAGTCTCTGAGAATATCGTCTGAATCCCGGGTAGAGCTTGCGGCATTGCCGAATCCTGAGCCGGTCCACAGGCCCAAACGCTTAAAGAGGACGGCCAGCCCTGGGGTGAGGGAAGTTGTTGCCGATACCGAGGGGCCTCGTCCTGAGCTGGTGGTTGATTCGCCTCCCGCGATCTATGGTCCAGCAGAGCCCACGCTGCTGGAGCGCTTTTCTGCCCGCGATCTGATCGCAAATTTTCCCGCGCCCGCGATTCAGAGCGCGCAGGCTGCCCCCCTCCGGATTCAGCCATTGGCTGAGGCGAAGAGTTCGGTTGTTGCGAAGGAAACATCACCTCCCGGTGGGAGCCGGATGCGGGAAGCTGAAGAGCGAGTGGTGGCCGCAGAGGTCACACCCGCCGCCCCTGTGGTCCCCAAGCCTCCCGAGGCGGCAGCGGCGCCCCCAATATCTGAGACCGAGAAGAAAAGTGAGCCAGCAGCGAGAGTGCCCCCCCCGGGGGCACTCTCCGCTTTTTGGGATGACTACTCACATGACAGCAATACTCCGCCCCCCCCCCCGACTACCCACCCCCAGCCGGTGGATACTCAGGAGCAGATCGAGGTTAGTCGCCATGGAATTGCCTCGGCCCGCGGTGTCGCTCAATTGGCGCGGCCCGTCTCGCCACTAGGGAACAAACGACGTGGGAGGTCTGGCGAGCGGACGTCGAAGCAGAAGACGAAGGCAGATCCCGGTTCGAGCAATGGCGAGCCGCAGGGCGCCAGCGGGCTGATCGCAGCGAGAAGCGATGAGTCCTGTGAGGCGCCATCTCAGCCGAAAGCGGGTGACGCTGTTGAAGCCGTCGCAAGAACGCCATTGCAGGTCGAGCACAGAGATCTCCCCTTTACGTTTCCGCTGGGGCGAGACTTCGCTCAGGGCCACTGGCGTGTTGCTGAAGGCGAAGACCATTGGAAGACGCTTCATTGGCGTGCACCTGGTGCGGCCTCGTACGCTTGGTTGCTCTCGCGCTCCTCGGCATGGATTCTTGGAAGGATGAGCGGAGCGGATCAATCCGAGCTCTTAGGGGTCGTCATTGTCCGCCTGGCTCCCGGTTGGAGGGCGCAGCTTTCCGCTCGCGCCGACGCGCCGCTTGCCTTGGGCGCCTGCCTGAAGAGAATATCGGACGAAGATCTTTCCGTTTCCAGAACAGTGGTCTTTTTGAATGTAATCCCAGGTAGGCACCTCCTGACACTCCAGAATCCCGCCACGGGTGAGTCGGGCGCAGCGGCGATTCCAGTGCTTGGAGGAGCCGCGACAGCCCTACCCGAAATGAAGGCTGAGCGAATTCGCGTAAGCGGTTGGCTGCTCCAGGCAGAGGCCATTGAGCCACAGGGAGCGGAAGGCGTTCATGTTCGAGTCATCGGTCAAACCGGGCGCGGGGCGAGTACGTCGAGAAACGGCGGCTTTTCGATCATGGGCGCCGTGCGGGTGTCGGGGATGCCCGCCTTCCTCGAGGCCGAGGGGCCGGACGGGTTTAAGCACCGCTTTATCGTCAGCCCCGGCGAAGAGATGGGCCGGAATTGGTATTACTTCTCCAGGGCGAGCGTAGAGCGCTGGATAGGTTCGGTCCCAGGCGGCATCAGCGATGGCAGCGGCCTTGTCGTAGGGGCCTTTCCCGGTCTCGCAAGACGGCCCGGTTCCACGGTCAAGGCGGCTCTACACCCGCTACTTGCGGACGTTCCACACCTTCCCGAGGTTTACGGAATTGGGCCAACGGGATCGCTCGAGGCACAGGATGGCCTGACTGCGGAGTCTCCCAGATTCGTAGGGCTTCAGGTGCCCGAAGGATTTGTGAAGGCGCAGATCACGGACGAAAGTGGAACCGCATACTCCGAGCTTCTCCCGATCTCCCGTGACGTGGTGCACGTTCTCGGCCCGTATTAACGTTATCCGGTAGGCGGCGAAGCCAGCCCGCTAACAGCGGCGGGGCGCGCGCGAAAGAGGACGGAAAGCTGCCCGCCCTTGTCGGCGGGAAGGGCCACGCGAAAGCCCGCCTTCATATTCGATCTGCCTGACAGCACGTCGGGATTCAGTGCAAGAAGCTGCTCCAGAGAAACCTGGAGCCTGCGGGCCACGTCTGCCGCCGTTCCTTCGCGCTCAAGACGAACGAATCCGATGCGGTGGGCGGGGTCCGGCGTCTTCTTCTTTAGCCCCGGAAAGAAAAGACCCCGGTATTCGTCGGCGATCAACATCGCAAGAAATTCGGCATGGTAATTCCGCCCAGCGTAGCCGATGCGGTAAGGATTTTTGCAGGACATCAGTGCGTGCCCAACCCGGTCGAACGGTCGTTCCCGCGCAGGAATCTTGAAAACCGTGCCCGCGCCCGAGTTGTAAGCCGTTACGGCAAGGTGCCAGGCACCGAGGATACGATGGTCTCGCCGCAGCAGCCTGGCTGCGGCGGCCGCACCCTTAAGCGGAGAGAGTCGCTCGTCGATCCCCGCGTCGTCATCGACGGTCATGAATTCCTTGGCGGTGGCTAGCATGAACTGCCATGCTCCCTTCGCGCCAGCCTTTGACACGGCCTCTGGATTGAAAGAGCTTTCGACAAGAGAAACTCTGGAAAGCTCAGAAGGAATGCCGTGGCCCTCAAATATTTGAGCAATCGCAGTCGAATATTGGTCGAAACGCTCCATTCCCCGAAGCACCTGATCCCGTTGTCCCGTTTGTCCACGGAGCCCGCCGGCAAGCTGCTGAAACGAGTGCCCGTGTCCCAGCGCCCTTGAGGCCCGAAGGATATTGCTAATCTCAGCTGCGTATTGCCTGGGCCGCTTGCCCCTTCCCAGCGCGGCAAAGGCCTTCTTGTACGATTTGATCCGGCGCTCTATGGCGCGCTCCCGCAGAATCTCGTAGGCGGCGGCATTCCGGGCGGCCCCCGCAAGCGCCCGAAAATCCATGACCTCATAGACGAGCTCCGGGTGCCGATCGTCATATAGGATCAAATTCTGGCTGGAGTAAAAAGTATATATGAGCAGCCAGAAGCGAACCTTTGCCTCAAGCCCGGGAGGTACGCGGAAATCCGGAGAGAGTCGTTCTTGTCGATCCTCCAGTGCAAGCTGGAGATGATTCGGGGCAAACTCGGGCCAGAAGAGATCGGCGTCACTCAGGCCTGAGCCCTGAGTAAGGGACTCCCGGAGGTCGGCCGTGGATGGCACAGCCGCGTCCCAGAGTGGCGGAATTGCACCATGCGTGAAGCCAGACTCGAAAAGAGCGAGGAGCGCAACGGCCACTCCAACCTGGTGTCCACGGAGAAACATCGAACCCCAGCTAGCAAATGTGTGGCCAGCCCAACCCCAGTAACCACCTGGTATTACTGGGGTAGTTCCGCACCACGCGCCCAAGGTTTGTACAATTGCTCAGTGATCTTATGCGGTGCTAGACAGCTGGATACATGAACACCTCGCCACCCCAAGTTAGCTCCAGTGATCCTCAACCCGCGGTGTCGCTCCGCTTTGAACAGGCGATTGAGCAGCTCCAGCAATCGGTCCGTCGCTTGGAGAGCGGGGAGCTTAGTCTCGAGGATTCACTCAAGAGCTTCGAAGAGGGAATCCGTCTCGTGAGAGCCTGCCAGGACACCCTTCAGAAGGCGGAGAGGCGGGTTGAACAACTCATTCGCGTGAATGCTCAGGGAGAAGCCGAACTTGAGCCCTTCGCCCATGGTGGCAAAGGTTAAGCGCCGCCTCGACGAGGCAGTACTGCAAGCTGGATTTGCGTCAACCCGCTCAAAAGCGCAGGCGCTGATTCTCGCGGGCAAGATCCTGGTCAACGACGTTCCAGCAACGAAGGCGGGTGTCACCGTGAAGCCTGACTCCGTGATCCGTCTTCGCGGGGAAGACCATCCATACGTTTCTCGCGGTGCACTCAAACTCAACAAGGCCCTCGACACGTTCTTGATCGATCCACGGGGAAAGCTCTGCATCGATGTTGGCGCATCCACGGGAGGATTCACCGAGGTCCTTCTGGAGCGGGGCGCTCGTCACGTCATTGCGCTCGATGTGGGTCATGATCAGATGGCCTGGAAGATCCGGAGCGATACACGTGTAACCTGTTTGGAGGGGATCAACGCCCGGCTTGCCGCACTCGCGGACATCGGAGGCGAGCGCCCCGAGCTTGCCGTCATGGATCTATCATTCATTTCCCTGCTGAAAGTTCTGCCGGCGATACGGGGCATTCTGACCCCATTCGGCGATCTGGTGACACTCATCAAGCCTCAGTTCGAAGTGGGCCGCGAGTGGGTCGGCAAGGGAGGCATCGTTAAAGACCAAAAGGCCATCGACGACATGTTGGTCGCGGTGCGGTCGGGAGGCCGGGCCCTTGGCTATGGTTGCTTGAGCTTGATAGAATCTCCGATACTGGGAGCGCACGGAAACCGCGAGTATCTCGCTCATTGGCGGAACGGATCATAATGAAACCTGCACGATCATTGAGTGCGACCATCGCGCCTCTGGCGATTATTGCTCTCTTGCCCTTCTCCGGATGCACACCCTCAACCAAGAGAGCCGACGCACCAGTGCCGCACAGCGAAAGCGGGGCGGAACCTGAAACCCTTCCGGGTGGCATCGAAGAGGTTGCTCCTGTCGACGGCCAGGCCCCAGCGGAAGAGGCGGTATCCGCGATCCCCGAGGAAGCGGTTCCCGTGACGTTGGTGTTGGGGCCAGGCATGGCACGTGGGTTTGCTCATGCTGGAGTTCTCCTCGCTCTTGCCGAGCGGGGCATCCCCGTGGGGATGATCGTGGGGGTGGAGGTTGGGGGTCTGATCGCCTCCCTTTACGCAGTCTCAAAAACCACAAATGAGTTCGACTGGAGTCTTCAGAAGATCAAGGCGGATTTCTTTTTCGACGACAAGATCAACCTCGCGAAGCTTTTCGGGGAAGCAAAATCCTCGGAGCGCCTCTTTGGCAGGCTGAAACAGATGTTCGGAAAGCAGACTTTTTCCGGCACTAAAGCGCCGATCAGACTCGGCATCTACTCCGAACTTGAGAATCGTTTCGAGTTCATCGGCAAAGGGCGGCTTGCGGGAGCCCTTAGGGTTGTACTCTCTGATCGAACCCTTTTTCCTCAGGCCGACTGGTACGGCGCGCCATCCTGGTCGGCCGGCGCGCACACGCCCTATCCTGTGCAGGAGGCCCGGAAGATTCGACGCGCACCGGTGATCGCAGTTGATGTATTGCCTTCCAGCGGGCCTGATTCGAGCGAGGATGCGGAGGCAAAGCAACGCTATTCCAAGTCGATGAGCCGCGTGGCAGCAGCTTCGAGGTCTGACCTGCGGTCGGCAGATATTGTACTTCGGCCGGATTTGAACGGTGTCGGCCTATTCGACTTCGAAAAGCGAGGCAAAAGCGTTTTCGCCGGAAAAGCCGCGGTGGAGGCGCGCCTGTCTGAAATCCAAGAGGCCCTGAGAGCCAGCGCGGCGGAAAAGGGCGAAGAATGAACGAGCTCTATCCCGCTGAAGAAGTTGTTGCGGAGGAGCCCCGAGGCACGCGCCTCGTTAAGGTGCTTTTCTTCGCCGGAGTAACGGCGGCCCTGGGAGGGCTGTTCCTCAGCCTCTATCTCTATTGGCAGCTATCGAGGGGGTTGCCCAGGATCATCTCGCTGGCCGATTACCGCCCCTACGGAGTCACCAAGGTTGTTACTCTCGAGGAAGACCAAGAAAAAATCTTAGGCGAGTTTTACAAAGAGCGGCGGTACGTCGTTAAATATGAGGACTTCCCCCCTCTGGTCAGCCAGTCGTTCATCGCAGCCGAGGACGACCGCTTCTTCGAACACAAGGGAATCAGCCTTTCAGCGATTCTTAGGGCCAGTATCGCGAATTTCCGGGCAGGCTACGTTGTTCAAGGGGGAAGCACGATCACGCAACAGGTGGCGAAGTCTCTCTTCCTGACCCCCGAGCGGAGTTACATCAGGAAAATCAAGGAGGCGATTCTAGCGAGCCGCATTGAGAGCAACCTCACGAAAGAGCAAATTCTTTTCCTCTACTTGAATCAGATCTACCTCGGTCATGGAGCCTATGGAGTGGAAGCCGCTGGAAGGGCTTACTTCAGGAAATCCACGCCGGAGCTGACGCTGGGCGAGTTGGCGCTGCTAGCGGGCTTGCCGCGTGCTCCGAGCGCGTTCAATCCGTTCACGAATCCGTCCCGGGCCAAACAGAGGCAGCTCTACGTCCTCAAGCGCATGAACGAGAGCGGTTTCATCACGCAGGAACAGATGATGGAGGCGGCCTCGAAGCCCCTTCGGCTTTATCCCGTCCAGGACATCAACTTGGAGTACGCCCCGTATTTCGTGGAGCATGTAAGACGCTACCTCCTAGAGGAGTACGGAGAGGCGGCAGTCTATCAGGAGGGACTCAAGGTATTCGTGCCCTCTCGGAAGGCCGTCTACGAGGCGGCGAGCAAATCGGTTCGGGATGGCCTCCGCGCGGTGGATAAGCGGCGGGGCTTTCGCGGAGCGATCTCGCACCTAGCTGGCGCGGAGGAGATACAAAAGTTCTCAGACGAGCAACGAGAACAGGTCATTAAGAGAAAGTTGGACTATCAGCTCCTTCTCCCCGACGGAAAACTAGGGGTCATCGAGGCGATCGCCGAGGCCGGGCTGACGGCGGAGTCGCAGCTGCTCGACGTAGACCAGACCTTTCACGCCGTCGTGACAGAACTCGACGATCTTGCCAGGGTGGCCAAACTCCTGGTGGGGCATGTGCCCGTCGTTCTGCCGATGAATGAGATGGAGTGGGCAAGGCCGGTATCCGATGCGGTTACCAAGCCAAGGGCTCCCCGCCTCCCTAGCGAGGTTCTTTCGAAAGGGGATGTCGTCTTAGTTCGAATTGTGAGGAAGGAGGCCGCTGATGCGAGCCCCGCCTCCCTGAAGACGCCGGAAAAGGCCGCTGCGGAGATCGCCTCATCCGGAGTTCCTGAAAGGGTGATTGTTGCGCTGGAACAGGAGCCCGAGGTTCAGGGCGCGCTTCTCTCGATCGAGGCAGGGACGGGAAACGTTCTGGCTATGGTCGGGGGGTACGAATTCGCCAAGTCGGAATTCAATCGCGCCACCCAAGCCAAGAGGCAGAGCGGGTCTGCGTTCAAGCCGGTGATTTACTCTGCCGCGATTGAGAGGGGGTATACGCCGTCGTCGATCATTGTAGATTCGCCTATTGTTTATAAGGACGACGAGACCGGTAAGTGGAAGCCAGCGAATTTCTCGGAGCGCTTTTACGGCGACACAACGCTTCGCATGGCCCTCATCAAGTCTCGCAATATCCCGACGATCAAGCTGGTTCAGGATCTCCAGGTGCCAAGCGTGATTCAGTACGCGAGGCGCCTTGGAATGGAGGGCGAATTCAATGAGGATCTCTCGATTTCCCTGGGAAGTGGGACGACGACGCTCCTGGAGTTGTGTAAGGTCTACGGGCTCTTTCCCAGGATGGGCCGGCGCGTCGACCCCATCTTCATCCGGAAAGTCGTAGATCGGGATGGGCAGGTCCTGGAGGAAAATCTTCCTCAGCTGGTTCCGGATTTCTCACGCCCGGATGAGGTGATGCTCTATACGGCGGCCAATATTCCCAGGGCGGTTAAGGGACCAGAGGCCGGCCCGGCCGTGCCGGGCGCGGCCGACGCGCAGGAGGCGAAGGAGAGGGCGATCGACGATCCCACTCAACCGGCGGACGAGCTCCAGCGGATGGATCCGCGTGTCGCCTATGTGATGACCCGACTTCTGAAGGATGTGGTTGATTTCGGTACCGGACGCTCGGCGCGCTCGCTCGCGAAGTCCGTTGCCGGCAAGACCGGAACGACCAATGAATACAAAGACGCTTGGTTCATGGGGTTTACTCCGCATGTGATTACGGGCGTGTGGGTGGGTTTTGATGACCAGCGCAGCATGGGAGGAACTGAGACCGGCGCTGGCGCAGCACTTCCCATCTGGACCGAGTTCATGAAGGAGGCCATCAAGGGCTATCCGGACACGGATTTCGCGATACCAAACGGAGTGGTGCTTGCCGCAACCGACAATCTGACCGGGCGGCTCACCATGCCGGATGCGTCGAACTCGAGGATAGCGGCCTTCCTAGAGGGATCAGAACCGACGGAGGTTTCCCGAGGGGAAGGCGACTCCGTGGACAGCGAGAGCGAGTTTCTTAAAGAATCGTACGAATAGCGTCGATAGCCCCTAGAGAGGCCGCCCCATCTTATGGGCGGCGCCGGGCCGGGATGGCCCGGGCACTGCCAGGGGAAGCATGGACGATCGCCTCAATCTCATTCGATCCTCGATAGTCATCTCCGTGGCGCTTCACCTTGCGCTTCTCGGTGGCGCAAAAGTCTTCTGGCCCGATCGGAAGGCGAAGGCCGAGAGGTCCATGAGCCTGATGTGGCTCGATGCAAGACCGCAGCCCCCAGCCTCTCGGCGCGAGCGGCGGGTTGTTGACAGTAAAGAGGGAGAAAGGACTCGAGTGGCAGCGCCAGACGCCTTTCTTGGGGCCGAGACGCGGCGAGTCGTGCGGGAATCAGTGGGGGAACTTCAAGCAGAGGCTGTTCCCGCGGCGGGTTCTCCGGCACAAGACAGCAAAGCCAGGGGAGAGCCGCCAGTTGCCCTTCGGACTCTCGGCGTACCCTTGCCTTCCGTGGATCCGGGCTCGCGCAATCCCGCCTCCGATCGGGTTTGGAGCACCTTTGCCGGCCAGTATGGCTCGGTGTCCCGAGATTATGTCGAGGGACTGAAGGCGGGTGAACAGACGGCCCTCAATACAAAAGAGTTCGTGTTCTACGGCTACTTTGAGCGGATCAGAGCCAGACTAGATCTGGCCTGGCAGCCGCTCCTTCGGGAGCATCTGATCAAGATGTACCGTTCGGGAAGGCGATTGGCGAGCGATCGCGATCATACGACCCGGACTCGGGTGGTGCTGGATACCCGGGGGAAGGTCGTTCGAGTGCAGCTCCTCGAGGCGTCAGGAGTTCTGACCCTGGACGACGCCGCTGTCGAGGCGTTCAACCAAGCGGGGCCGTTTCCTAACCCCCCAAGCGGTCTCATCAGTCCCCAAGGAACCGTCGAAATCCAATGGGAGTTCGTGCTTAAGACCTGAAGGTGCTCACAGGACGGCTTTGGGGGCCTCTGATCTTCTCCAGGCCCTCTCGCACCACGTATCTCGACCAGAGCGAATCCAGCTTTCGGAAGGTCTGGACGAGCTTTTCCGCGGCGTCGCGCTCTGAAAGGCGTTCCCGCTGCGCCAGCGCCTGGACGGAGCTCAGGATGCAATGGAACGCGGGCGACTTCATGACCCGAAAGAGCTCCTCGGAAAACTCCTCCGAGGAATCACCTTGGGTTGAAATCAGGGCCGTGTTGAATACACGAGCCAAGTGTTCTTCATTCGAAAACGAGTCGGAAGACGACAAGGAAGCACTCCCTTGGACGGACTCTGCGGATGTTCTGATCATGGATGGATTCATTGGGGGCTCGCTAGGGATGCGAACATAACGCTAATCAAAACCCAGTCACAAGAGGGCAGGGGCGAAATTCGTGTCAATCGGAAAAACCTCCGATCGACGAACTCGTCAACCACGGATCGTCCTGATAAACAGGTCGGATGCGGGAAAACTCGGAATTCACGTTCGCGTCTCGGCATATCGGCCCCAGGGAGAAGGACATCGCAGCGATGCTTCAGTTCTTGGGGTATTCCTCATTGACGGAATTGATTGAAGCGACCGTGCCGGGAGACATCCGCTTCAGGAGCGAGCTGGATCTTCCCCCGCCGGAATCAGAGCTTGCGGCATTGGAGCATCTCAGGGGCATGATGTCGCGCAATCGCGTGCTGAGGTCCCTGATCGGCATGGGATATGCGGAGGGGATCACGCCGGGCGTAATTCAACGGAACATCCTGGAGAATCCCGGAGGGTATACCCAGTATACGCCGTATCAGGCTGAGATCTCGCAGGGACGACTTGAGGCGCTGCTCAATTTTCAAACTATGGTGAGCGACCTCACGGGGCTTGAAGTGGCGAACGCGTCGCTTCTGGACGAGGCCACGGCAGCTGCTGAGGCGATGGTGATGGTTCACACTCCCGAGACACCTGCTGACGCGGTCTTTTTTGTCGACGCGTCATGCCACCCCCAGACGATTGGCGTGGTGAAGACGCGGGCCGAGGCTATTGGCATCAGCGTCAAGGTGGGGGCGATGGCCGAGCTCTCCAAAGAGGGGGGACGGGTCTTCGGGGTTCTCTACCAGTACCCCGACACGCTGGGTGCCTTACGGGATCCTGACGCGGTCAGCGCAAGCGCCCACGCCCTTGGGGCGAAGCTTATTGTCGCAACGGATCTGCTCGCACTTTGTCTGTTGAGGGAGCCAGGAGCTTTCGGGGCGGATGTCGCCATCGGCAACTCACAAAGGTTGGGTGTGCCTTTGGGTTATGGGGGGCCACATGCGGCCTTCATTTCCTGTCGTGAGGAGCTCAAGCGAAAATTGCCAGGAAGGATAGTCGGGGTTTCCAAGGACGCCCAGGGGCGCCCGGGCCTGAGATTGGCGCTTCAGACCCGGGAACAGCACATTCGCCGGGACAAGGCCACTAGCAACATCTGCACGGCACAGGTGCTCCTCGCGGTAATGGCGGGGATGTATGCCGTTTATCACGGCCCCAGGGGGATGCGAGCGATCGCGGCGAGGGTGCATCGCATGACGAGGCTTCTGGCTGCAGGCCTTTCGGAAATGGGCTTCAGGCTGGAATCCGAGCACTACTTCGACACAATAGCGGTGAAATTGCCGGGTGGGCGTCGCGATGCAATTGCCCAGGCCGCAGTCAGCCGCGGATTCAATTTGAGGGCATTTGGCTCCGAAGGATTGAGCATCTCGCTCGATGAGCGAACCGATGAGCGCGAGGTTGAGTCGGTTCTGGGGATATTTTCTGAGGGCAAGTCGGCCCCGCGCATTCAGGAACTGCGAACCCGCGTGGATGGGGCTGCAAGCACCGCATGGGAGCGCAAGAGCGCGTTTCTTCAACACGCTGTATTCAATAGCCACCACTCCGAAACCGAAATGCTTCGCTATATTCGGAGACTAGAGTCCCGGGATCTGTCGCTGACGACCTCGATGATCCCCCTGGGTTCCTGCACGATGAAGCTCAACGCCTCGGCAGAGATGTTTCCGGTGAGCTGGCCTGAGACGGCGCGGATGCATCCCTTCGTTCCCTTGGATCAGGCTCAAGGTTATCAGGAGCTCTTTCGCGATCTAGAGGGGATGCTTGCGCGAATTACGGGCTTTTCCGCGGTTTCGCTTCAGCCGAACGCTGGCTCCCAGGGCGAATACGCAGGACTGTTGGTGATCAGAAAGTACCTCCAGGAGAAGGGGCAAGGGGCCAGAAACGTCTGTCTGATTCCGCAGTCCGCCCATGGGACAAATCCTGCTAGCGCGGCCTTGGCGGGTATGGAGGTTGTCGTCGTTCGTTGCGACGATCAGGGAAATATCGACGTCTCCGACCTCCAGGCTAAGATCGACGCGAACTCGGGCCGCATAGCAGCGATGATGGTGACCTATCCCTCCACGCACGGCGTCTTCGAAAAGCCCATTCGCGAGATCTGCAAGAAGGTCCATGATGCCGGGGGCCAGGTGTATATGGACGGGGCGAACATGAACGCGCAGGTTGGACTTTGCCGGCCCGGGGACTTTGGACCGGATGTCATTCACCTGAATTTGCACAAGACCTTCTGCGTCCCCCATGGGGGCGGTGGCCCCGGCGTGGGGCCAATCTGCGTTCGGGAACACTTGGCGCCGTTTCTGCCCGGACACCCAGTGGTCAAGTCTGGGGGTTCTAAGGCGATCGGCCCCGTCTCCGCGGCCCCGTGGGGCAGCCCGAGCATTCTTCCGATCTCATGGATGTACATCCGCATGATGGGGCCGGAGGGGCTCAAGAAGGCGACTGAAGTGGCGATCTTGAGCGCGAACTATATCGCAAAACGGCTGGAGCCCTCATTTCCGGTTCTCTACAAAGGCAGCCAGGGGCGAGTTGCACACGAGTGCATCATCGATCTTCGCTCGCTCAAGGCGTCTTCCGGAATCGAGGTTGAGGACGTTGCAAAACGCCTGATTGATTATGGATTCCACGCGCCGACGATGTCGTTTCCGGTGGCCGGCACCCTCATGATCGAACCGACCGAGAGCGAGCCCAAGGCAGAGTTGGACCGTCTTTGCGATGCCTTGATCGCAATTCGAGGAGAGATGGACCGGGTGGCCTCGGGAAAATGGGACCGGAAGGACAATCCACTGAAGAACGCCCCCCATACTTCGGCTGCCGTGACCGCGTCAGAGTGGGTGCATCCGTATTCGCGGGAGGTGGGGGCATTCCCGGCCCCGTGGACGCGTGAGCAGAAATTTTGGCCTTCGGTTGCACGGATCGACAACGCCTACGGCGATCGCAACCTGGTCTGCACCTGTCCGCCGCTTGAGGCGTACCGCCCCACCTAGAGGGATGCGATCAGTTTTTCATAGGCAGAAGCATCGATCAGATGCGCACAGGCTTCTGGCCCCGACACCTCGATCGCAATAAGCCAGCCATCGCCATGGGGAGAGCGATTGATCGTGCTCGGATCGTCGACCAGGGCAGAATGCACCTCGATCACCTTGCCGTCCACCGGTGAGAAAAGATCTGAAACGGCTTTTACGCTCTCAACCACGCCAAAAGTTTCGCCCCGTCTTAGTTGTCGGCCCACCTTGGGGAGTTCTAGGAAAACGACATCGCCCAGGGCACTCTGGGCGTGGTCGGTAACTCCCACGGTAACCCGGTTGCCTTCGATCTTCGCCCATTCGTGATCTTCCGTGTACTTGAATTCCTTTGGGAATCGCATGGGGTGCTCCTTCAACTCTTTTTCTTTAAAAATGGCGTGGGAATGATTTTCGCGCGGACCAGGGTGCCGCGGATTTCAACGGCGACCTCGGTTTCCGCTTCCGCATGGCCGTTGGAAACGTAGGCGATTCCGATCGCCTTCTTCAGGGAGGGAGACTGGGTGCCACTAGTAAGAACACCCAATTCCGTGTGGCCATCCAGAGACATGACCCTGTAGCCCTGACGCGGAATGCCGCGCTCAGTAAGCTCGAGCCCAACGAGTTTGCGTCGGATTCCAGCCATCTTCAGGGCCTCGATCTTCTCCTTGCCGACGAAGTCGCCCTTGTCGAGCTTTGTGACCCAACCTAGCCCGGCTTCAATGGGATTCGTCTCGTCGGTGAGCTCGTGCCCATAGAGGGGATACTTCATCTCCAGACGAAGTGTGTCGCGCGCGCCCAAGCCGCAGGGCTTGAGGCCGCTGGGCGTGCCCGCATCCAACAAAGCCCGCCAAACCGTGGGCCCGTCACTCCAGGGACAATAGACCTCGAAGCCGTCTTCTCCGGTGTAGCCCGTTCGAGCTAGCAAGGCCGGGATGGAGCCGCATACAGAGCCTTCGGCGAACCGGTAGGTTTTGATTTCCGAAAGCTTCGTGCTTGTCAGCTTTTGGAGAATGAGCTCGGCCTTGGGCCCCTGAATCGCGATCTGCGAGTACGCTGTACTCTGATTCTCAAGCTTCACTCCGGGGAAGCGGGACCGTTCGGCCTGAAGCAGCCCGTCGAGGTGACTGAAGTCCTTGTCGATATTGGCGGCATTCACCACCACCAAAAAGCGGTCCTTACCCCTACGATAGAGCACGAGGTCATCTACGATGCCCCCAGCGCGATTGCACATCGCGGTGTATTGAGCCTGTCCCGGAACGGTCTTCGAAACCTGGTTCGTGACGGCGTAATCCAGGAAGGCTTCGGCATCCGCGCCCTCAACCAGGAATTCACCCATATGGCTGACGTCGAAGAGGCCGGCTGCGCCGCGGCAGGCGAGGTGCTCGTCTATGATTCCAGTGTATTGGACCGGGAGATCCCATCCACCAAAGTCCACCATGCGTCCGCCCAGGCGGACATGCTCGTCGTGCAGCGCTGTACGTTTAGGCATGAATCAGGTCTACACAGCGGATTTGGCCATGTCTACGGGCATTTGCCCCGCGCTCACGGACCTTGCGCACGGCGCTCCGCCGCCTGAACGGTGTTTTCCAAGAGCACCGCGATGGTCATCGGCCCCACACCTCCGGGCACGGGGGTCAGCGCGGAAGCCACACGAGAAACGGCCTCAAAATCCACATCCCCTACAACTTTTCCGTCAGCGATTCGATGAATGCCAACATCAACGACCACGGCTCCGGGGCGGACGTGAGAGGCATTGACCAGGCCCCGCTTTCCTGCGGCAACCACCAGTAGGTCCGCCTGTCGGGTGATCGCGCCCAGATCTGGGGTGCGGCTATGTGCCTGGAGCACGGTGGCATCCGAATGGAGCAGGAGCATCGCCATGGGCTTTCCTACGATCGAGCTTCGGCCCACGACGCAGGCCACCTTTCCGGCGGGCGAGATTCCGTAATGTCTCAGGATCTCCATGACTCCCGTCGGAGTGCAGGGCTGGAGACAGGGGCGGTTCAGCGCGAGAAGCCCGACATTCTCGGGATGAAAGGCGTCGACGTCTTTCAGAGGGTGTACCCAGCGGATCACCTCATCTTCGGGAAAGTTGGGCGGTAGGGGGCGCTGGATGAGAATTCCATCCACGTCCGAAGCGTCATTGAGCCTCTGAATTGCCGATCTCACTTCACTGGGAGAGGCATTCACCGGGAATTTCATGGTTTCATGGAGTAATCCGAGCTCGATGGCTCGTTTGCCCTTGCTGTTGGTGTAGATTGCGCTAGCCGGATCGTCGCCCACGAGCAGGACGACGAGTTTCGGTGCACGGCCCATCCGGGCGCGAAATGCTTCGAGTCGGGCGCGCGTGCGCTTTCCCAGGGATTCTGCGACGGGTTTGGCTGAGAGCAGCAACATGCGGTCGATATAACACGGACACGCCGTTGCCCGGGGTGCAGAAATTCCCCGGTAAACTCGGCGAAAACTGCCCTCATGGGAAATTCTTACTGGGGCAGTACATGTCCGTGATTGTGCGTCAAGATTCTGGGCGATCCCTCGGATTCGAGAACGCGCGCGCAAAAAATCTTGTGTCTCCACGGGGATGATGAACAGCGGGAGATAGGCAACATCGGACCCAGTCGGTTTTCGCCTCAAGGAAATTCTACGGCATGCCGATTGCTTTTACTTTGCCTAAGGACTGCGGTCATCCTCCAGGATGGAGGCGAGCGGGCCGGGGGCTTTTTGAAGAGGGGGAGACGATTTGGCCAACGGGATGTGGCCCTCCGTTTCGGGTGCCGTTGCAAGGGCGCAGGCGATCGACACGATCGCCAACAACCTTGCGAACGCGAACACCGACGGCTTCAAGAAAGACCTCCCTACGTTCAAGGAATACCTCTCCGTGCTCGAGCGCGAAAAACTCGAAGCCGACATTCCTCGCGGTCCCATCAAGGACAAGGATCTTCATCCGCTCGACGGACGCGACCAGGCATTCGTCGTTAACGACGGCACCTACACCGATTTTAAACAGGGAAACCTGAAGGTCACCCAGGCGCCGCTCGACATCGCGCTCGACGGCCCAGGATTTCTAGAAGTCAGCACGCCCAATGGCGTCCGCTACACGAGGCAAGGAAGCCTCAAGGTGGCCATGGACGGCCGGTTGGTGACGTCAGAGGGGTACCCCGTGCTGACCGCTCAACCCGGAGGGCTGGCTGCGACGCCTGCTCCGAATGTTCAACCGGGCCAGGGAGGGCCATCGACTCAAGGAGGAGTCGCGGTTGAACTCGGAGCCGCGGAAATCGCGGCGAGGACCATCAACCTCAGAGATGCAGGAAGGGTATCCATCACGGACCAGGGAGACGTCTACGCCGGAGAGCGGAGAGTTGGCCGCCTGAGCGTGGTGGAGTTCTCAGACAGCAATGGATTGCGGAAATCCGGAAACGGGCTGTTCGAGGTGGCAAGCCCATCCGTGACCGCCACCCCGATTCGGGAGACCGTCGTTCGGCAGGGAGTCGTTGAGGCCTCAAATGTGAATCCTGCGCAGGAGATGGCCGATCTTATTCGGGCACAGCGCCTCTTCGAACACGACCTGCGGGCAGTCAAGACGTTCGATTCCATGATGGATCTCGAATCCAACCAGGTAGGGAGGCTGTAACGGATGCTCAAATCCCTCAACACCGCCGCGACGTCGCTGAATGCGCAGCAGGCGAACATCGAGCGCATTTCCAACGATCTCGCCAACGCGAACACCGATGGCTACAAGCGTGGGTCATTGGAGTTCGAGGATTTGATGTACACCACACTCAAGGAGCCAGGCGCGGCTTTGGGTGACGCGAGCCAAAGCCCGGTGGGTGTCCAGGTAGGTACCGGAGTGAAGGTGGGGGCCGTCCACAAGATATTCGAGCAGGGCCCGGCCAGAATGACGTACCATCCCTACGATCTGATGATTCAGGGCAACGGCTTTTTCCAGGTGCAGCAGCCCAATGGACAGATCGGCTACACCCGTAATGGCGCCTTCCACCTGGACGCTCAGGGAAGGCTCACGCTCTCGAACGGAGCGATGCTTCTGCCGCAGGTGACGGTCCCTCCCAACACGACCAACGTGATGATCAACGGCAACGGGGAAATTCAGGCGCTGATGCAGGACGGGAATTTGACGGTGATCGGCCAAGTTCAGCTTCATACCTTTCAAAACGAGCAAGGCCTGCGCTCTGAGGGCGCGGGGATCTACCAGGTCTCCCAGGCGAGCGGCGAGGCGATACCTGGAATTCCGAATGAAAATGGATTTGGGATCATCCAGCAGGGGGCGCTCGAAAGCTCGAACACCAACGTTGCCAACAGCATGGTGGAAATGATCACCACTCAGCGCGCTTACGAGATGGGCACAAAAGTCATGGGTGTCGCGGACAAGATGTTGGAGTCGACAGTTAACCTCAGGTAAGCTGGTTCTTAGCTTGAACGCCTTCTCAGGATGAGGGGGCGCGGTTTTTCGCCAGGAGGGCGGTTTTTTGAAATCAGCGTTCTACATCGCATGCGGATTCTTGGCCGCTGGGTTGGCGATTACCTCCCAGGCTCAGTCCACCCAAACACAGCTCGAACGCATTCTATTCAAGCAGCTGTCGAGCTCCTACCCCGGCGCGAGGATCGAGATGTTGGGCCTTCCCCGCGGGATTTCCATTTCCTCAGCGGATCGAGTGGCGGTCATAGACCAGATAAACGACGATGGAACGGGGAACGTCGCGTTCAGGTATCGCGTCGAGAATGGCGTTGAGACGGGTTATGGATCGATCGCGTTCCGCGCTTGGAAGCCCGCCTGGGTGAGTATGCGGCGCATCCGGCCGGGAGAAAAACTCTCTCGAGACTCGGTGGAACTGAGGGAGCTTGACGTTGCATCGGGCCCCGGACGGGAAGTGCGAGCGCAGCTGGTCATAGACGCAGACCAGATCGAAAAATTCGAGACCAGGCAGACAATCCTCGAGGGATATCCTGTCCTTTCGCAGGCCGTGGAGCGCGCCCCCGACATCCGGCGTGGTGATGTGGTTCGAGTGCGGCTGGTGGTGGGTGAGGTGACGCTTTCTACCCATGGCGTCGCCTCGGAGCCCGGACGGTCGGGCGATTCGCTCACCGTGGTTACCCAGGGGACCAAGAAGTCGCTCTCCGGCACCGTGTCGTCCGACCGAACGGTGGAGGTGCGGTTATGAGGCGCGATTCGCTGCTCTGGGCGCTGGGTGTAACACTGGCTCTGATGGGGCTGTCGGGCTGCGCTCAGTTGATGGGATCGCTGCGGCGCGACCTCGACGACCGCGCCCCCTACAAGGAGCCGACGGTCGGCGGTGTCTTTACCGAAGGGAACGTGCTTGGAGGGTACGAGTTCGAGAGCCCGTCCGGAGCCGACATGGATCTGGAGTACCGGGCTGTCGGACACAGCGAACGTTCGCCGGCGTCTGCTCGGTCCTCCGCGGGGCCACAGGCGCGGAGCGGACCCGTGCCTCCAAGTTACGCCGATACGCCTAACCTTCCTCCTGAGACCAAACGCCTTTATCAGGATCCAGCCCGCGCGAGGAAAGAGGACTTTGAGGACAACTCGCCCAATGAGGGGTCGCTGTGGGCCTCGACTGGGCAGACGAACTACTTTTTCACGAAGAACAAGGTCAAGTCTGTAGGCGATCTCGTGACGGTCGTAATCAAGGAGCGCCTGGTCAAGGACATCGCCTTCGAGGTGAAGAAAACGCTCACTCAGGAGGAGGCCGAAGCCGCCCTTGCGGAAGCAGATGCGAGGAAGCTCGCGGAATTCGAGAAGAGCGGCAGGGCGCCGGCCGCCAAAAAACCGGGTGAAGAGGTTCAGGTGGCCGACGGGGACGTCCCGGACGAGCCAGAAAAACCCGAAATCACGCCGACCCAGTTCTCCGAGCTCGATATCACGGAAAATGTCGGGGTGAAGGACGGCGAACAGATGATGGCGGAGATTCTGGAGCGGTATCCCAACGGAAACTACAAAATCCGCGCGACCAAGAGGGTCCCGTACCGAAGCGAGAACAGGATGGTGACGGTGGTCGCGATCGCGCGGGGCAACGACATCAACGAAGCCGAGACCGTTGATGCAGGAAACCTTTATGAATACCGGATCAAGGCATATCGCTGACATCGCGGCATTTGCCGCCATCCTTCTGGGCGCGGCACTCGCGTTTCCAGCGCCCGCGCAGGCGGCCCGCCTGAAAGACGTGGCGGTGGTGAAGGGTGTCCGTGAGAACATCCTGATCGGTTACGGGATTGTGGTGGGCCTCAAGGGCACCGGAGACTCGAATTCGGCGGTCACCGGGCAGAGCCTCACGCGACTATTCACCAAGCTGGGTCTTGATGTGGCTCAGGATGCGGGCGTGAACTCCAAAAACGCCGCGGCCGTGATCGTCACTGCGAAACTGCCGCCATTTGCGCGAGTGGGCAACAAGATCGACGTGACGGTTAGCTCCATCGGCGATGCGACCAGCCTGGAAGGTGGAACGCTCTTGGTCACCCCACTTCGGGCAGGTGATCAAAACGTGTATGCCGTTGCGCAAGGTGCTCTGACCATCGGTTCAGTTGCTGATGGGACGACGACGAATTTTCCAACCGTGGGGCGCGTGGTAAGCGGGGCGACAATCGAGAAGGATCTGGAGCTGAATTTCGCCGGCAAGAAGAGCTTCCGCCTCTCGCTTCATAACCCCGACTTCACGACCTCTGCCCGCGTGGTGACGCTGATCAACGCGGAGCTTGGGGGACAGTTTGCGACTGCTCGTGACAGCGCAACCATCGATGTCGTGGTCCCTTTTAGCTACGAAGGAAATTCCGTCGAACTCCTCGCGAGGCTTGAAAACGTGAACGTGGTTGTCGACAGCGGGGCCCGCGTGGTCCTGAATGAACGCACCGGCAC
This sequence comes from Bdellovibrionales bacterium, assembly GCA_020850015.1. GTDB lineage: Bacteria > Bdellovibrionota > UBA1018 > UBA1018 > JADZFF01 > JADZFF01. The sequence goes on from JADZFF010000012.1 coordinate 34,524, forward strand.
CGTGATCATGGGGGAAAACATTACCGTTTCGCCCGTCGCGATCGCACACGGGGATCTCGCGATAGAGGTCGGGAAGCAGCAGGCGCAAGAGGGCGGTGCTCGCGCGAAGATCGAGCGCGTGATGGAGATCAAGAAGACCACCAACGTGTCGGATCTCGTTCGCGCGCTGAATACCATGGGCGTGCGCCCTAAGGACATGACATCGATATTTCAAGCGCTCCGGGAAGCGGGAGCGCTCCAAGCCGAGCTGGAGTTCATGTGATTCATTGGATGGATTTCATTTTGGACGATTTTTTAGGCCCGGTGCTCGCCACGCGCGAGGAGCGGGAGAAGCTTCGCAGAGAGGCTGCGGCGGTCCGCGCGGCAGTCAAGGAGGACGGCGGTCAAGGCGCCATCCAGGAAACAAGACGGGATGCACAGCCTGCTAGGATGGTGGGTTTATCCAGTCATTCAGGCGCCTCAACGAGCGGCACGGAAGCCGCCCCGGGGACGCCAGCCGATCTGCGAGAGGAGGGGGGAGCGTGAGCCAGATTCCCGGTTCCGGGAGTCCTCGCGCCCCCCTTCCGAACTCTTCAAACATGGACTGGGGGCGGGACGCCCGCTCGGCTCCGGTCACACCCTCCAACCGTCAACCGGTCATCGACCGGTCAAAGGTGGATCCTCAGATTGTTAAGGCGGCCGAAGGAATGGAGGCACTGTTTCTCGACCACATGATGCAGGCCATGCGTAAAACGGTTCCCAAGGGCGAAATGGGCCTGCACAACGCCGCGACCGAGATTTACGAAGGCATGCTTGACGCCGAATACGCCAAAAAAGCGGCGGGCGCTGGGGGTTACGGAATGGCGGACCTCATCATTGCTTACATGGATTCAGGTAGATACAATGCGGTAAGGGGACCCGGAGCGGTTCCCGGACGCCAACCCGTGGGACCCACGGCGGCGAACAGTACAGGAGGTACCAATGAGGGTCGACAATCAGAACAACCCGGCGATCCAGTCCGCGAACACCAAGACTGACGCGCGCGAAACGCAGCGCACTCAGCGCGGTGCGCGCGTTACGGAGACGGGAGCCGCTGGCACGACGGACGCCACTGGAGCAGCGGCCGACGCTTCCTCCGATATCTCTCCGCGTGCCCGGGAATTCGCCCGAGCGAAGGAAGTGGCGGCGAGTGCGCCGGATGTTCGTCAGGCCAAAATCGACGAATTGAAACGTCGGATCGCAAACCGCGAATACAACGTGAAGCCTGAGGCGGTAGCCGATCGCATGGTGCAGGAACACCTGCAGACCCACGGGCTCGGCTGAACTCAGCGCGAGCCAAACCCAGGCCAGGATGGCCTGCGGTGACAGTGCCGGCGCAGTTGCCGGCGGTGATCATGGAGGATTGCCGCAATGAACGCACCAATTCCGGAATTACTGAAAAATCTACGGGACCTGATGGGGCTGCACAATCAGCTCCTTGAGTCGGTTCGCTGCGAGCGTGCCGCGCTGGAGAACGCCGACCTCAAGGCGATCCACGATGCCACGAATACGAAGGAAGCGATTCTGGCCAGAATTCGCCAAGTCGAACTCGCCAGACAACGGATAGTCGAGGAGCTAGCCGCGATCTGGGTTGCCCCGATGGATCAGCTGACGCTCGCGCGCATCATCGAACGAATCCAGGGCGTGGATCTCAGGGCGGCCGACCAGCTTCGTAGCGTGATGAACTCGCTCACGGTGCTGGTTTCAAGATTGAGGGAACAAAATCTTTCAAATCAGGCACTGGTACGGGAGTCGCTCAAACATGTCACGGAGATGAAAAAGAACGTGCTCGGCGAGGCGCTTCCAGGGGGTCCGGCATACGACAGACAGGGTCAGCGCAAGAGCGGTCCGGGCGGAGCGCGCCTGATCGCGCAGGAGGCGTAAAGAAACGACCATGGGCCTTCCTGGCGCGATGCAGTCCGGACGATCGGGAATGATGGCGGCACAAACCGCCATCGCTACGTCCGGCCACAACATCAGCAACGCGAACACCGAGGGGTATAACCGACAGAGGGTTGAGACCACCACGGCGGAGCCCCGGAAGGGGCCGGGAAATCTATTCGTCGGCAGGGGCACGCAGGTCTCCCGGGTCGAGCGGATCAACGACAACTACCTCGAAAAGCACATCCGGGACGGCGCGCGCGACATGGCCGGCTTCGAGGAAAAGGATGTGATGTTGAACCAGCTCGAGGATGTGTTCAACGAGCTGAATGGGGACGGGCTGAACCGCCTTGTGGCGAGGTTTTTCAATGAGTTTCGAAAGCTATCGAACGACCCGGACAGCGAGGCGGTGCGCCAGAGCCTGCGAGAGGCGACGAACGCACTTTCCAACGACTTCAAACGGATTCGTCGGGGAATCACCGGCATCCAGGAGCACATCGACAATCGAATCGAGGGTTACTCGACCCAGGTCAACGCTTTTGCCGAGCAGATCAAGGACCTCAATATCAAGATCAAAGTGCTGGAGCAGAACGGGGGGTCGCCTAACGACCTTCTCGACCAAAGGGACGAAGCTCTTAAGAATCTCTCCGAGCTCGTGAATGTCTCCATGCACACGGACAAGGAAGGGTCCTACATCGTAAACGTCCGAAACATCGGCCCACTCGTCACGGGGCCGGTCGCCGAGCGGTTCTCAGTCATGCGGACCCCTGCCGACGACCAGGGTAAACCTGAGAATTCATACGATGTCCGCACCTCGGCTACCGCGGCGGGGCCGGTGACGCACTTTCTTCGCGGGGCGAAGATGGGATCACTTCTTGAAATCCGGGACAGCACCCTCTCGGAGGCGCTTAATCGCCTCGATAATCTGGCGTTCACGATGGGAAACGCCGTGAACCAGGTTCATGCACAGGGGTTTACGAGATCCGGCGCCACGGGGGTTGCGTATTTCAAGCCGCTCACCGGAAAGGAGCGGGCAGCCGAGCTGCTTCAGCTTTCTGATGAGATCGTGGACAACGTGAATAACATCGCGGCTTCGGGGACTCCAGAGTCTGCGGGCGACAACCGGGTCGCCGTTGCGATTTCCGGGCTCCAGAACCTGCGGCTTTTGAACGAGGGTCGCGCCACGGTTGATGACTTCTATAACTCGATGGTGAGCGAGGTGGGAGTGGTTCGCGCGAAGAACGGTCAGGCCATGAAGCAGCAGTCCAGCATCATGGGTCAGCTGAGCAAGATGCGCGAGCAGATCTCGGGCGTGTCCCTCGACGAGGAGACCGCCAACCTCATGAAGTATCAGCACGCGTTTGACGCATCGGCGAAAGTGATCGCCGTTGCCGACGAGATGCTCGACACGGTGTTGAGCCTCAAGAGGATGTGATGATGGAGGCGCGTGACACTCGATGAGGGTGACCCAAAACACGAACTTCCAGGTGCTTCACGACGCCATCACACGGAGCAAGGATCGGATGACGCAATACCAAAATCAGCTTTCAACGATGAAAAAGGTCAATGTGCCGTCGGACGATCCCGTAGCCTCCGCGAAGATTCTCGAGATTCGGACGGACAAGGTAAACAACGAGCAGTTTGAAGCTAACGTCAAGATGGCCGAGACCTACCTCAACAATACCGACACGGTGCTGGCCGAGCTCGCCGACGTCGTCATGCGGGCCAAGGAAATCGCCATCGGACAGGCGAGCGGCGCGAGCTCGAACGAATCCACGCGGATCGGGGTGGCGGAGGAGATCGGGCAGCTCTACCTGCAGTCCGTCGCCGCCGCGAATCGCCGAGTTGGAGATCGCTATCTCCTGGGGGGCTATCGAACCGATCAGGCACCCGTGGATCCGGATGGGCGCTATATCGGAGATGATGGCGAGATGCTGGTAGAGGTTTCCAGGGATGTATTCGTCTCGATGAATGTCCCGGGCCTTGGAATCTTCAATACGGCTCCCGAAGACTCGGCCGATTCCCATAGGCTGAAGCAATCACGTGCGCCGGCTTCGCAGGAAGAAACCGAGGTTGATCCTGGGGCGGAGTTTGAGGGACGAGCTGAGCCGGTGCGGACCGAAAACATCAACCTTTTTGGTGAGATTCAGGCGCTTCGAACACACCTGCTCACGGGAAACATGGAAGGAATTCGCTCAACTTTAGAGCGGTTCGATACACTTCAAGAGCGCCTCGTTGCGATGCGCGCAAAGGTTGGAGCAAGAGTGTCGGGATTACAGTCTACTTTGAGTTCCATCGACCGCACGAGCATTACAAATGCTCATCTAAACTCGGCCTTGGAGGACGCGGATATGGCCAAGGTGATGAGTGATTTGGCAAAGGAAGAAACAGTATTTCGCACTGCACTGCAGAGCTCCCAGCGGCTCGTTCAACCGACGTTAATGGAGTTTCTGCGCTAGCGAATTGAATGAAATCACTGGAGTTATCAGGGGCTTGAAAAGACAGATGTTGCAAGGGACACAGCGTTAGATTATTGAGGACCGGTAACGGAGTACCCCCCCTGCCAGGAAGCGAAGGGCTTGCGATCTTATGCTAGTATTGACCCGGAAGCTCGGAGAGAGCATCGCGATCGACGATCACATCAAGATCGTCGTCGTTCAGATCAAAGGCAAACAGGTTCGGCTAGGGATCCAAGCGCCCAAGGAAACCAAGATACATCGCGAGGAAGTCTACACCGCGATTCGGGAACAGAACCAGCAAGCCGTTAACGCACCGGCTGAGATGGGAAGGGTTTCTAAGGTTCTCAAGGGCTGAGCTAGGGCAAGATCTGAACGGTAGTTTCAGGGGGGACAGAGCGTGATCGTAAGAACAGGACGTTTTGGAGAGCTCTCGGTCGAGGACGACAGCAAGATCTTCTTCCCGGAAGGAGTTCTGGGGTTCGCCGACAACCATTGGTTTTCGTTGATCGACCCAGGGGATGAAACCCTGATTCTTTGGCTTCAATCGCTTGAGAATCCAAACCTCGCGCTTCCAGTTCTCGAGCCCAAGATTTTTAGGCCGGACTACTCCGTGCGGCTTTCTGCGGCAGAGCTCAGGATTCTGAAGCTCGATAACGTCAACCAGAGCGCGGTGTTCAGCATCCTGACGATCCCCGAGGAAATCACGGAGATGTCAGCCAATCTCAAGGCTCCCGTGGTGATCAACCTCAGGGAGAAGCTGGGCCGCCAAGTAGTGCTGCAAGAAAACGAGTACAGCATCAAACAGCTGATGTTCAAGGAGCTGCGCACGCACCTCCTTACGATCGCTGCAAACAGCCGTCGCCCCTCAGGCGAGGACGAAGCGGCGTACAGCCCGATCCGAGTTCATACGATTCCGCCCTCGTTGACGGTTCGTGGGCTGTCGGGCTGAACGGTCCGGCCGAATTCTGTACTGGGGCTTCAGGCGCGGCCGCTGATGCGTTGCGCTCTGATCATCTCGAGGTACGCGAGCGCCTCGCGGTGGGTGGGCTCCGCCTCTAGGACCGCCTCCCACTCGAGCTCAGCGTCGAGGACGTTGCCCTGGCTGTAATGAAGCAGACCGAGCTGGATGCGCGCCGGAGGATAGGACGAACTTTCCGCGCGCAGTTGCTGGAGCTCCTGAATGGCCCGAGTGACGAACCCCTTCTTGGCGAGGGCCTTCGCCCGGCGAATGCGGATCTCAGGGTCCGCAGGATCCAGTGAAGCAGCTTTACCGTACTCCTCGATCGCCTCGTCATAGCGACGGTACCGGAGGTAAAGATCCGCCAATTCAAGGTGCTTCACCGCGAATTTTCTCTCGATCTCGGGGGTGCCCACCGCACGCTTCGCCGAAATCGACTGATTGGCCTGATCGAAAACGCCTTTTGCATCGTCGTATTTTCCGATGTCGTTCAGTAAGACGGAAAGGCAAACGGCCGCGTCCGTGTGTTGTGGGTCGAAATTCAAGGCCTTGCGAAGGCTCTCGATCGCACGCCCGATCTGGCCCTGGAAATAGGACGAGACTCCGAGGAAATAGTGAGCATCCGCATCCGCTGGCTGAGCCGTCATTCGCTGCCTGATCAGATGCTCCGCGTTCGCGAAGTCCCTGCGATTCAGCAACTCCTGAATCTGGCGGTCCGAGGAGAGCGCGCTGCCGGCGAGAGGTTCAGTTCCTGGATTCACTTCCTACCCTCTTTTTTTTGCTGCGTGTCGCCCGACTCGGCGAGGCGCGCTTTCGCTTCCTTGGCCCATGTCGTGTCCGGATAGAGATCGAGTATCTTTCGATATCTTGGCCCGGCGGACCCCGGAAAATCGCGGACGCGATAAAACTCCGCAATCTCGAACTCCTTTGAGGCCACTTTGTTCCGAAGCGTCTGAATCCGGCCCTTGGCCTCTTCCGAGCGCTTATCGTTCGGATACTTGCGGGTGAACTCCTGAAACGCGTCGAGCGCGCGAAAATCGGAAGTCAGATCGCGCGCGATGTTCTCAGGGGCGTCCATCGCGTAGGATTCGCCCACGCGAAACGTGGCATAGGGAGTGTCGTCATGCTTCGGGTGCAGATCGCGAAAACTCTCATAGGCCTGCGCCGCCTCGGCGAAGCTCTCCTGAAGGTAGAGCACGTCGGCAATTCGCAGCTGAGCCTTCGAGGAGAATTTCGAGTACGGAAATTTGTGGCGGATTTTCCGAAGTTTCTCGAGCGCGATGAGGTACCGATCGTTCTCGATATCGTCTTCCGCATCCTCATACACGGATTGGGGGTCGTCCTCATTGACGGCCTTCCCGGAACATCCAACCACCGAACCGGCAGCCAGGATGAGCGACAGGCAGAGGATCAGATGAAGTCCAAGGCGCCAAGGGTTTCCAGACTGCATGACTCTGGATTTAGACCATGCCGATCACAAGAGCAACACGCTCTCCTGTGGAATCCAGCCGACCTCGTCTCCACCGAAGCGGACCTGAAGCCAGCGTCCCTGGGTCCCGTGCGCGTTTCTGCCCGTCGCCCGAACCTTGAAGCCCGCCTCTAGCGCCCCAATGCCCAGATAGTGCTCAGCCGGGCCGCTACGGATCACTTCCGAGCGAAGCAGGACCACGGGCGGGGTTGCGTCCCCCCAGGTCTTCGCTCCCAGAGCTATTCCGGCGAGCGAAACACCGGCCAAAGAGACCCATCCTGCAGAGAAGGTGAGTGCTGCGCGAAGGGAGCCCGCCTTGCGAAACACAAGGGCGAACCCCAATGCGCAAAACGCCAGCATTGCTCCAACGAGCGTCAAGAGTTGCCCCCAAGTCACCCGATCCGTGAGGGTTTGAAGGGGGGTGGTCGCGGGGTCGAGTCGGGATGCGCCATACTTTGCCGCGGCGATCCGCTGAGTCAGTCCAAGGTTGTGTTGGATATCGGCTTGAAGTGGTGCAAGACGCTCGGCCTTTAGGAAGTGCGCAAGAGCAAGCCCGGGTTGATTTGTCCGATAATAGAGAGTGCCCAGGTTAAAATAGTACTCGGCGGAACTCTCGGACTTCTCCTTCAGATGTTCGAGGGCGCGGTCGTACTCCTGGGAATCATAGAGCTTCCTGGCCTCTTCCCATTGGCCCCAGCCCCCCGAATGTGCCTCGCCAGAGGCCAGCAGGAGGAGGAGTCCAATCCCACGAAGGAAGTTCATGCCCCACCAGGATCGAGCGTGGCTCAGATCCTTGCAAGAAAAATAAGCGCGTGATATTCCTTCGGAATTCGGCGCGGGCCCACATGAGACGATTCACCGACGAGGCAAGAGACTTGATCCGTATTCCATCCGTGAGCCTGGATGGAAACGAAGAAGCAGCCAACTGGGCCGCAGGACTCCTGCGTGAACGGGGCTTCAAGGTGAACATCAAGCAGGTGATGCACTCTCATCCGCGGATTTCTCAACGCCAGTTCAACGTGATCGGCGTTCTCGGGAACCCGCTCGTGGAGAGAAAGATTCGAAAAGGCCTTCTCCTGGTTTCCCACTTGGATACCGCAGATCCGGGCCACGCGGCCGCGTGGACCGAGTGCGGCGGAGATCCCTACAAGTTCGAGACCCGCGAGGATGCGTTTTATGGTCTGGGAACAGCGAACGCCAAAATAGACTTTCTGTGCCGGCTCCATGCGGCCCAGCGCTTTCGGGAGAGAAAACTGAAAGAGCCGGTATACGTCGTTGGAACCTCCGGCGCCGAGATCGGGATGCTTGGGGTCCGTTACCTGATCCAATCCCTGGCGGTGAATCCGCGATGGGTGCTCGTCAGCGCGCCGACGGACCTTGATGTGATCCATGCGCACAAGTCGGCGCACTTGTTCAAGGTGTCGGTGCGATACCACGTCGTAGACCGAGACGCGAAGGGCTTCAATCGAAGGGTCAACCTGCATGCGTTCGGGCGGTCCGGACCGTCGGCCGTCCCGGATGATTCCGCCAACGCGCTCTCTCAGATCCTCAAGTTCATTGAGCGCGCGAACGAAAGCGGCTTCGAAACGCGGCACACCCTCCTGTCCGGCGGGGCGCTGCTCAATCAGATCCCGGATCGCGCTTCCGCTGAGTTCTATCTCACTTCTCACCAGTTCGAGGATTTCAAGCGGTTCTTCCGCGACATCACCTCGGGGGAGCCAGAAGCACCGGCTCGTTTCGAGATCGAGCTCGGGGGCCTCGGCGACATGGGGATAGGGTTTCTTCCCGAAGTGCTTTTCGAGAGCCTGCTCGCGCTCGCGGCCTTCGTCAAAGAGCTCGCCGTAGGCATGGCCGACCGCAAGGATGAGGCATATGAGGTGCCCAACGCCACGACCTCGCTGAGCACGGTGCGGCAGTCTCCCAACCTTACCGAGCTCTATTTCGACGTTCGCATGCTCCCCGGGACTTCGGAGAAGGTGCTGCTTGAAAGAGTCCGCCTGGGGATAGGCAAGCTTGCCGCGAAATATCCCGGCCTGAATGTCTCCGTGGATCTCGAAAGCTCTTCCCCGGAGCTAGACTTGCCCGCCGACCATCCGTGGGTCAAGACCTGCGCGGAAACGCTTGAGGCGGCGGGCGTGGTTTCCAAGACAAGAAAATCGTCCCTCAGCACAGAGGCGGGATATTTTTCGCGAAAAACCTACGACGTTGCCTGCTTCGGCCCCGGCGGCCTGGGGGGGGGCGTTTACGGCCCCAACGAGCACGTGCGTTTGGAGGACATTCAGAAGGCCACGCTCTTCTACGAGCAGCTCATCGAGAGGACCTGCATGTGATCTTGCTCCGAGAGATTCAAGACAAGGATCTGCCGGCACTCGAGCGGTTTGCGCAGATTCCCGGCCTCTTCAACCTCCCGGATGACCGGGACCAATTGAAGCAGAGGATCCATAAATCGCAACAGAGTTTTCTCGGCAAGGTGAAGGACCGTTCAGAAACGAAGTACATCTTCGTTGCTGAAGACACGGACGCCGGCGAAGTCATCGCCACTGCGATGATCGCCGGTCAGCATGGAACCGAGGGGGCCCCCCACTTCTATTTCCAGGTGGGTAGCGAGGAGAAGTTCTCCAAGACCATCAGCACAGGTTTTATCCACGGCACCCTGGATTTGAAGTGGGATACCGACGGTCCCTCGGAAGTGGGTGGCCTCGTGGTGGATGCCGGGGTGAGAAACACGGAAGAGCGGGTGGGGCGCCAGATTTCATTCGTGAGATTTCTTTTTCTGGGTCTCAATCGCCAGCTTTTCAAGAACCGGCTGATCGCGGAGCTGCTTCCGCCGCTCAACAAACGCGGCCAGTCCCCTCTCTGGGAGGCGATCGGCAGGCGGTTCACGAACATGGATTACTGGGAGGCCGACCGCCTTTGCGGGCAGAACAAGGAATTCATACTTTCGCTCTTTCCGACAGGCAAGGTTTACACGACCTTTCTTTCGGCCGAGGCTCGGCATGCGATCGGAAAAGTGGGCGGCCAGACAACGCCCGTTTTCCATATGCTCACCAAGATTGGATTCAAGTACCAGGATCAGGTGGATCCCTTCGATGGCGGGCCCCATCTTTGGGTGAATATCGACGATCTGAAACCCCTGAAGGGGATCTCCGAGTATACTTTGGCTTCTCCAGAAACCGCGGCATTGGAGGGAGGGCAGGAAGGCCTGCTCTGTCCTGCAAAGCAAGGGTTGGGACGATTCAGAGCTGTGTCAGTCCGTGCTCTGGTCAAGGCCGGGGCCTTGGTGGTTCTCGGCGCCGAAGCCGACATCAAACTTGCCGCGCTCGAGCTTCGGGAAGGGGCACGAGCGGTGTTCATGCCCTATTACTGAATTGAGGTTTCCCATGGTATCGCCGAAGTTTCCGTTCGTGATCAAAGGGGATTATGTCGGAGGGGAGTTCCTCCTCGCGAAGGATCCCAACGGCGAGCTCAAGAGCGTAAGCCCCGCCGACTCAAAGGACGTTCTGGGTTTGTACGCGTTTTGTTATGCAAACGTCGCTAGATCTGTTGAGCACGCTCAGCGCGCACTCAAGGGGTGGAAGCGCCTGGCGTCTGGCGATCGAGCCGCCTATCTGAAGAAGTACCAGGAGGCGCTGAAGCGCAACGCGGACCGACTGGCGGAGGCGATGGCGCGTGAGGTTGGGAAACCCGTCTGGGAGGCGAAGACCGAAGTCGCGGCCATGGTGAACAAAGTTGATGTCACGATCAACGACAGTGCCAAGCTGGTGGAAGGCGGAAAGTATCCTGGGATCCTGCCAGGAGTGCTTGGCGTGACCCGCTACAAACCCCTTGGCGTCATGGCGGTGGTTGGCCCGTTCAACTTTCCCGGCCACCTCGCGAACGGCCACATCGTGCCCGCTCTCTTCACCGGAAATACGGTGATCTTCAAACCGTCGGAGAAGAGCCCGATGGTGGGCCAGATCATGGCGGAGTGTTTCGAGGAGGCTGGGCTTCCCTCCGGCGTTTTCAATCTTGTGCAGGGCGAGAAAGAGGTGGGGAGGCGTCTTGCGGTGCACGAGGGTGTCGCCGGTGTTTTGTTCACGGGATCCTACGAGGTGGGAACTCGAATCAAGCAGGACACCCTTCAGCAGCACTGGAAGCTGCTTGCGCTCGAGATGGGGGGTAAGAACTCAGCCATCATCTGGAAAGACGCGAACCTTCTGGAGGCGGTCCGGGAATGTCTGGTGGGGGCGTTCATTACCTGTGGACAGCGCTGTAGCGCGACGAGCCGGGTGCTCGTTCACCGCGAGATCCACGACGCTTTCGTTACGGCGCTTCACGACCGTGCGAAGTCCTTCAAGATCGGGCATCCTTTCGAGGACCCGTTCATGGGACCCATCATCGACAGTGGCTCGATGGATCGTTACATGAAATTCCAGGGCATTGCCGCCCGCGAGGGCTGTGAGATCTTGATGAGAGGAAAGGCGCTCGACGTCGGTTACCTGGGTAACTACGTTTCCCCTTCGATCTGCCTGGTGAAGGATGCATCTGTAGCCGCCGCGAGGAAAAGCGTTTACCAGCAGACGGAGCTTTTCGGCCCGAATCTCGCCGTTATCCCGGTGGACGATCTTGATCATGCGGTAGAGCTGGCGAACTGCACGCAGTACGGGCTGGCGGCCAGCGTATTTACGCGGGACCCCGAGGTATACGAGCGATGTGCGCTGGATCTCGAGGTGGGAGTTCTGAACCTCAATCGCGCCACCGTGGGAGCCTCTTCTAAGCTGCCGTTTGGCGGAGTCAAGAAAAGCGGAAATCACTTTCCCACCGCGCTGCCTTCCACGTTGTATTGCACGTATCCGGTGGCTTCCCTGGAGGCCCCGGCCGATGGCCCTGAGCCAGCGAAGTATCCCGGCCTAAACTGGGCTTGATGGCGAGAGGTCGTTCGATGAGCAGAGAATCAAAGGGAGTCGCTCTGGTCACGGGAGCCTCGGTGGGGTTGGGAGAGCACTTCGCCCGCCTGTTCGCGGAAAATGGCCATGACCTGGTGTTGGTGGCTCGAAGCCGAGACCGCCTTGAAGCGCTGGCCGCCGAGCTCCGGGCTGAACATCGTGTTCAAGCGTGGGTGGTGCCCGCCGACCTTTCCCGCGCGGACTCCGCTCAGGCCGTGTTCGATGAGGTCAAGGAGAAGGGGCTGAGGATAGAATTTCTGGTGAATAACGCGGGGTTCGGTACGAACGGCGCATTTCTCGATCTTCCGCTCGAAAAGGAAGTCGAGATGATCGATCTGAACTGCACGACGCTCGTGCGGCTTACGCACCTTTTCGCGAACGGGATGAGGGCGCGTGGACGGGGCAGGGTGATGAACATCGCCTCGACGGCGGGATTCCAGCCGGGGCCTTATATGGCCACGTACTTCGCCACGAAAGCCTTCGTGATCTCGTTTACTGAGGCGATCGCCCATGAGTTGAAGGGCACCGGAGTAACGGTAACCTGCTACTGCCCGGGAGCGACGCGCACCGAGTTCGGCGCCCGCTCCGGAAACGACAAGAGCCGGCTTTTTCAACGCAGGTTTGGTGTTGCGGAGGCCGCTGACGTGGCCGCTGACGCCTATGCCGCCATGATGAGCGGACGGGTTCTCGCGATTCATGGGGTGATGAACGGCGTGATGGCCAAACTTTCGGGCATGAGCCCGAGGCTGTTGGCTCGCACTATCGCCTCGTCATTGAATCAGGTGCCCGGGGCGAAGTAGCTGGCCAAACGGCATCGGGCCTCGAACCCGCTTTCGCTAGTTCGAGGCCCGATGAGGGTTCTTGAAATGCCGTTGACGGCTCAGATGCTCGCCATCGGCGGGGCCGAAGGCATGATCGGGAGCCCGTGGGCCTGCATCGTCAGGGTGGCCAGCGGGTCGGTGGCCATCATTCCGTTGGGCACGCCGCCCATCGCAGGGAGGCCGGGCATCCCTGGGGCGGCCGTTGAAAGGGCGCTCCCCATCAGGAAGGGATTTCCGGGGGTTCCGCCGGGCGTGCCGAAGGGGCTTGCCGATCCACCTCCGCCGCTGATGGCGCCGAACACGCGCTGCTGCATTTGCTGGCGTTGCGTTATGACCTGCTGAATCTGGGCGGGAGCGGACCGAAGGGCGGTTCCCGCCGTGTAACAGGCGTTCCAATCCGGATTCCAGCCGTTGCATGCGTTCCAGGCGCGCTCGTTGAGGCCCTGCATCATGGAGTTATAGGCCGGGGCGCAGCTGAAGGCGTCGCCGCCGTTGCAGTGGAAGGCGGTCTCGGCGATCTCCAGGTCCTGCACGTAACCCTGCACGCGGCCGCGGTTCGCCTCATCAAGACCGGAGAGCTCAAGCGCGTCCTCGAGCGTGGCTCGGGCATCCGCGAAGCTGTCCTCGGTGACCTCGCGCTGCCGGACATACCGCATCGCCACAGTCCGCATGATGTGAGCGGCCGCGAGAGCGTAGCGAGAGTTCTCGGAATGCGATTCCGCGAAGGCGAGTGCCTGTTCGCGGACTTCGTCGAGCTCATCGACCTCGCCCCGTTGAGCACGGACCTGAAGGAGTCGGAGGTACTGGCGGTCCAGCTCCTCGTTCATCCGGCGGAATGCGGGCTCCTCGATTTCGCCCTCGCTCAGAAGGCCGCGAAGGGCGCGCCGGGCGATCGGGAGATCCTCAAAATCGCGGCGGCATTCGCGCACGTCACGGCGATACCGGGCAATCAGGCGATCGTGGCCTTCGTCCCGGGCGCGGGCGCGCTCCGTCTCCACGTCGGCGAGGCTGCGAAAGCGAATCGAGGGCGTGAAGCCCCGGCAGGTTTCCGTGCGCCTGCGGGGATCGTTGGCATCCATGTTGGTGTTAACGGACCGGGTCACCAGGCAGAGCTCGCCAGAGGCGTCGGCCGGCACGGTCAGGGTAGGCACTACCTCCGAAAGCGAAAGACACCGATCGGCATGGCCTTCGATGTTGTTGCACTCACGCGTCCGCTGGGTAGCGGCGCACTCACGGCCGCGATTGCCGTGGTCGAATACTTCCCAGCCGGGTTGGCCGGAGGCCGCGCGGGTGGTGCGAACCGTAAAATGCCTCCAGCAGGCTTCGGGAACCCGTCCGAAGAGCCTCGCGGTGCGTCCCGCCGCGTCTCCGGAGGCGCTGAACTCCCGAACAACTTGATTAAGTTCGTCGTAGGAGATCGCCACGTGCTCCGGGGTCGGAGGACTGGGGTGAGTGACCTCACCGCTTGCCACGGTGGGAATCAGGTTCATGAGAACGACCAAGCCAATGGCCGTATGTTTCGAATTTTTCATTGCCGCTACTCCTTGTTCCACTCAGCTTCCACTTCAACTTCCGCTTTCGCGGATACCGCATCAGCACGTCGCTCTCGTAGCGCGGGCTTCTCTCTCGGGGGAAGGAAGAGCAAGGCATGGGCCAGCTGGGGCCACAATGCGACCAATAAAAAAGGCTGAAATAACAGCAGCCTAGTTGCTACATCCCTATCGGGCGTGATTTGGGCCTGTCGTGCCTGACACAGGGTTGTCCAGGCTTTCGACAGCGCGTACCTTGGGTGGATCATGAGCGAGCGGGTTGCCATCGTGGGCCGATTCACCGAGCGGGCACGCATCCAGGCCTGCCTCCATGTCGGCAGGAATGTGCTCCTTGAAGGACCGGTGGGCGTGGGCAAGACAGTGCTCGCGCTGGATATCGCTCACGAAAGCGGCAGGCCCGTACATCGGGTCGACGGAGATAGCCGCTATACAGAACAGAAGCTGACGGGGGGATTTGATCCCCCGGTGGTGGTGAAACAGGGCTATTCCGAGGCGTCGTTCCTGCCCGGCCCGCTGGTGCAGGCGATGCGCGAAGGGGGAATTCTCCTTCTCAATGAGCTCAATCGATTTCCAGAAGGGGTGCAAAACATCCTCCTTCCGGCGGTGGACGAGCGTCGCGTTCTCATCCCGAGATTGGGCGAGGTGGTGGCTCATCCCTCATTCAGAGTCATCGCCACCCAGAACCCAAGGGAATACGTCGCGACCTCGCATCTCAGCGAGGCCATTCTCGACCGCTTCGAGCTCGTGACCCTGGGTTACCAATCGGCAGATGAAGAGCTCAGCATCACTTCGGAACGTGTCGCGGCAAGATTCAAGGTGGTCGATCAGGGGATCTGCGAGAGGGCGGTGAGCTTGGCCAGGGAGACGCGCGGCCATCCTCGGGTGCGGCGTGGGGCCTCGGTTCGGGGAGCGATCGCCGTGGCGGAGATCGCTCACGCCCTTCTGGAGCGTGGAGTGGCGCAGTCGGCCGAGGACGCGCTTTTTCAGGCGGCTCAGATCGGGCTCGCGAACCGGGTGGATCTCCTGCCGGATCTGACGGAAACACAGGGGAAAGACCCACTCAAGCAGCTCCTGGATGAGTGGTTGAAATCCGGCTCAAGCGCTTCCGAACCCATGAAGGGCGAGGGACCGGTGGAAAAAAAAAAGAGCCGCTGAGCCCGCCTGAGCGGATCGCGAAGTATCGCAGCGTGTTCGAGCGCCCCAAGGGTACGCTGGATGACGATGAGCCTCCGCCCGTATTCGGAGAGGGAGCTTCAGCCCCTGGAGCGGAGCCCGCGCCGCCCGACCCCGCGGCCCAGTTCCTCGAAGGGGCCTCTGACTGGGACGTGGCGGTGCGCTACCATGAGCTCAAGGCCGCGCTGGGCAAGGGACCCGCCCTTGATGTCCTGAGGGAGATCTCGGTTGACGCGGTCCTCCGCCAGGCGCGCACGGTGATGGGCGCGTCCGCGCACCCGTCTCTTCGGCTGGCGGTGCCGATCGACCAGCTCGAGCCAGATGATCGGGTTCTGGATCTGGCGCTCGACGAGACGTTGGACGCCGTCGAGTGGGCGGGTGAGGGGCTGCCTGAGGGGAGTTCCAGGATCTGGATGGAGGTAGACCGCCCTCGAAGGCTGCCTATGATTCTCGCAGTGGACACAAGTCTTTCGATGACCGGCAGCAAGCTCGCTCTCACGGCGGTGGCGCTCGCTGTGGTTCTGCTCCAGTTCCCGGAGGACCCCCTGGGAATCGTGGCTTTCGAGAACGAAGCATTCGTGATCAAGAAGCCCGAGGAGCGCTTGCCCCTGCGATCGATACTCGAGCGATTCCTGGACGTGCCTGCCGAGGGCTATACTCACCTTGAGGCCGGCCTCATCAAGAGCCTGGAGCTCGCGGAGCGCATGGGAGGCTCCGCGAGGGGCAGGCCCCCCTCCGTCGTGCTCATGAGCGACGCGAAGTATACGGCGGGCCGGGACCCGGCCTACCTCGGCGACCGCTTCAGGCATCTTCTGGTCGTGAAAATGGGCCCGGAGCGCACCCCCCTGAGCCTTTGTAGGGAACTGGCCAGAAGAGGCTCAGGGGCCCTTCGCGAGGTCTGGAACCTGCGCTCCCTCCCGGAGGGTTTGTACGGTGTGGTGAAGGACATCCTAAGGGGGCGGTCGCGCTAGGGCCCTTGATCCTCCCGGCGCTCGCAGGATAGAACCCCCTCATGCGCGAAGATTACAAGATCGGCGGCGCGACTGCGAAGGTCGACGTCATGGTGGAAAAAGGGGTGGCGGAAAACCTTCAGAAGATGGCTGACTACACCAAGCTCAGCGTCTCTGAGATCGCCAACACCGCTCTGAAGCGGTTCATCTCAACGCACAAGGATTTCCTCCCGCCCCCCCCGCGAAAGTAGCCCGTCTACGGCTGAACGGGTTCGGTCCCGGAGGGCGGTGGCGTCGGTGGATTCGGTGGCGGAGGAACGTCCGTTGGTTCCCCGGAATTCCCCTGGCCCGAGATCAGGTCACTGCTGGAAGCGGAAACCGCGAATTGAAGGTGGATTTCCTCGAGGTTGTTGATCACAAGCTGAGCGAGATTGGAGTCCGTGCCGGCGTGTACCCGAAGCATCCAGGAATTGCTGGAAGGGGATACTCTGTAGAATTCCGTGCGGAAACCGCTCAGCGTGGCGACATCTTCCTCGTCCAGGCTCAACACGAAAATGCCCCGGACCGAGCCGGGCGGAAGTGTGCCTAGCGTAAGACTCACCGCGCGGGTGTCTTTGAAGAGCTGAACCTCCGAGAAGGTCAGGCTCAGGATTCCGTCGGAGGGAATGCTGGCGGGATCGGCGGCCATCAAGGTCTGATAGCTCGTGCCCAGGGTTCCGCTACCAGGCACGCCGGCGCCCGGCCCAGGGAAGAGACTCTTCTCCAGGCTGGGGGCGATCGGGCTGCATGCCGCCAGAATCGCCAGCGGAAGCGCGGAAAGTTTCCGCCACCGAAGTCCGGCTGATGGTCTGGGTTCGAAAGGCATGGCCATGGTTCGATTCCTCCCGGATGTCCGTTTCTGGAACGGCCCAACCAGGGTTATCCAAGCACCATGCCACACCGAGCTGCAAAAATTTGACCAAGATGGTCGGAATGGCCCCAGGCGCTCCGAGGACTTAAGGAAGCGGGATTCCGCGTGGTGGTCGCGGGGTGTTCAAAGGTTGACCACCTATGTCATTTTTTCAGGATTGAGGTCAGGGGGTTGCTTGGTCCAGAAGCTCCGCGATGTCCATGACCTTCACCTTGTCCTGCATCTCCTTGGCCTTCACGCCATCGCTCACCATGGTCATGCAGAAGGGGCAGGAGGAAGCCACGATCCCGGCTCGAGTCTCAAGGGCTTGCTCGGTACGCGAGATATTGATGCGCTTTCCCTGCGTCTCCTCCATCCACATGCGTCCGCCGCCGGCACCACAGCAGAAGCTCTTGTCGTGGTTGTTCTTCATCTCCACGAGCTTCGCGGAAGGCAGCGCCTGCAGAATAGAGCGAGGTTCCGTGTAAACATTGTTCCAGCGGCCAAGGTAGCAGCTGTCGTGGAAGGTGATCGTTTCCTCGATCGATTTAGCCGGCTTGATTCGCCCTTCCACCAGAAGTTTCGCGATGAACTGGGAATGATGGAACACTTCGAACGAGCCCCCGAAGTCCTTGTACTCGTTCTTGAGCGTATTGAAGCAGTGAGGGCAGGCGGTGACGATCCGCTTAACCGAGTAGCGCTTGAGAGTCTCGATGGTGGGCTGAGCCAGGCTCTGGAAGAGGTACTCGTTCCCGATTCGCCGAGCGGGATCGCCGGTGCATTGTTCCTCTGAGCCGAGAATCGAGAAGCGAACGCCAGCCTTCTTCAAAAGGCTCACGAAGGAGCGGAGCACCTTCTTGTTGCGGTCGTCGTAGGAGCCCGCGCAGCCCACCCAAAGCAGCACGTCGATGTCCGGGGAGTCCGCCAGGGTCGGTACGTTCAGGCCCTCGGCCCATGCGCCACGGTCCGCGGCGGCGAAGGCCCAGGGGGTGCCGTTAGTCTCCATGTTCTTGAATACGGCCTGCACCTCGGTGGGGAAGCGGGATTCCATGAGAACGAGGTTTCGGCGGATCTCGTAAATCTTGTCGGTGTGCTCGATAAACACGGGGCAGGCGATCTCGCAGGCGCGGCAAGAGGTGCAGGCCCAGATCACGTCCTCGGTGACGTGGGCGTCGAGCACGTGTCCTACGTCATCGTGCTTGCCCGCAAGGACGCTTTTCTTGTTGTTGAAGAGGTTGTGTTTCAGATCGGAAATGAGGTTCTTCGGAGAAAGCGGCTTCTGGGTATTCCATGCTGGACAGAGCTCCTGACAGCGGCCGCATTCAGTGCACGAGTAGTAGTCGAGGGTGTCTTTCCAGCTGAGATCGGTGATCTTCGCGGCACCGTACTGGGTGACGCTCTCGTCCTCGAATCGGATTGGCTTCATGCCCTTTTCACGTCGCAGCGTTCGAAAAAAGGTATTTGGCCCGGCAGCGACGACGTGAAGGTGTTTGGATCCAGGGATGTAAACCGCGAATCCCAGTACGATTATCATGTGCACCCACTTGAACAGGGTGCCCAGCGCCTCGTTCGCATCCCCGCTCAACCCGAGCAACCCGAGCAGACGGGATAAAGCGTGTGAAAGCGGCATCGACTCCGCGAAGAAAGGCTGCCTGGAAAGGATGAAGAATCCGTTCATCAGGAAGATCGACACCATGAGCGAGGCAGTGAAGAGCAGGATCAGATTGGCGTCGCGGCTCTGGCCCAGATACTCGGGCCGGACGACGAACCTGCGATAAGCCGCGTAGGCCACCCCGCAAAGCACAAGCAGTGTGAAAACATCCTGCACAAACACAAGGGCCGAGTAGGGGGTGTGCCCGATGAACTCAAAACTCCACGATGCGTTCAGAGTGGAGAGGAGTTGCTCGATCGTGCCAACGGTGATGATCAGAAAGCCCCAGAAAATCATCGCGTGCATGATTCCTGCCATGGGCTTTCGGAAGAGCGTGCGTTGGCCGATCACGTTTACCAGGACAGTCCCCAAGCGGGCGGAGATCTCGCTGAGGCGCGAGTCCCTTCCCCGATGGGCGCGCATGAGGCGGAACAGGGTGATCATCCGATAACCGGATAGACCAAAGGCGGCCCCGGCCACGCCGAGAAGGAGAAACGTTTGCCAAGTCATGAAGAACCTCAGTGATCCTTGAGTTTCTTGAACTCCTCAGTGAGGAGGGGGACGAACGTAAACAAATCGCAAACCACGCCGTAGTCGGCCACCTGAAAGATCGGCGCCTGGGGGTCCGTGTTCACGGCGACGATGGTCTTCGAGGTGCGCATTCCCGCTAGGTGCTGAATCGCTCCACTGATTCCACACGCGATATAGAGCGTGGGCGAAACGACTTTGCCCGTCTGCCCGACTTGGTCGCGGTGGGGCCGGTATCCTGCATCCACTGCGGCGCGGGATGCGCCCACTGCGGCGCCGAGCGTGTCGGCGCAGCTTTCTATGATTTTGAAGTTCTCGGCATTCTTCATAGCCCGGCCGCCCGAGATCACCACGGAGGCCTCGGTGACGTCAGGTCGTTCCGAGGACCCCTTCTGCAGGTCGCCCGCTTGAGTCTTGAGCCCAGCAAGGTCTACGGCCAGCTTGGAAGCGGAGGCCTTGCGGGCAGGATCCACCTTCGGCGCGCCTAGCGCGTTCGCGCGCACGGAAACCAGGCGCGGGCCCGATCCAGTGAATTCCACCTCCGCGGTGGCCTTGCCCGCATAAACGGGCCGGCGGAGCGCGATCTGGTCACCGGAAAATTTCACCATCGTGCAGTCGGAGGCAAGGCCCGCGTCGAGCGCCGCCGCCAGGTGGGGCATTAGGTCGCGTCCCATGGGCGAATGGGTCGCGAACACGAACTGCGGGGACGCGGCCTTCATGGCGGCGAGCATGACCCGCGTGTGACTCTCGGAGGTGTAGTTCTTCAGCGCCGGGTCGTCGGCCACGTGCACGGTGGCGGCACCGTAGGCGCCAAGGCCCTCGGCAAGGCCGGACACGCCCGAACCCGCGAGCAGGGCGTGGACCTCATGCCCGGCGGCAGAGGCCGCGCCCAGCAGCTCGAAGGAAGCCTTTTTCAGTTTCCCTTCGCGTTGCTCAACGAAGACGAGAACTTTTGCCATGACTCAGACCACCTTTGCTTCTGTGTGAAGGGCGCGAACCAGCTCGGCGGCCTGCTGGGCCGGCTCGCCCGGGATCAACCGCCCCGCCTGCTTGGGGGGGGGGAGCTCGAAGTTCTTGAGTTTCAGCTTCCGATCACCCTCGGAAACCCCTACGTCGGCCATCGAGAGCGACTTCACTTCTTTCTTCTTGGCCTTCATGATGTTCGGGAGGCTGGCGTACCGGGGCTCGTTGAGCCCCTTGTGCGCGGTGATCATCGCGGGGAGGGGGAGGGTGAGGTTCTCTATCGCTCCTCCTTCGACTTCGCGCCTGCACTTGACGGAGCCGGCCGCGTACTCGATTCCCATCACCACAGTCGCGGCCGGAATCCCCATGAGCGCGGCCACGAGCTGGCCAACCTGGGCAGCGCCGTCGTCGATGGCCTCCTTGCCCGCGAAAACGATGTCCACCTGGGGTTCCTTTTTCAGGGCGCCGGCCAACGCTTTCGCCGCCAGATGGCTGTCCGCCGTCTCAGGGATCTCCACGTGCACGCCGTGGTCCGCTCCCATCGCGAGCGCAGTCCGAACGGTGTCCACCACACGGGCCGGACCGGCCGAAATCACAGTCACCGAACTGCCGGGATTCTTGTCCCTCAAGCGCAAAGATTCCTCGACGGCGAATTCGTCGTAGGGGGAAAGGATCCACTTGATCCCTGCCGTATCAATCCCGCTCTTGTCGGCATTGATCTTGATCTTGGTCTCGGTGTCAGGAACCTGTTTGATGCAAACGTAGATATTCATTGCCGAGTCCTCAGAGGGTGGTCCGCTGCAACGTGTAAGCCCAAAGATATTGAAGTGTTCAGGGCTCGATATAACGATGAAAGGAGACGCCTTTCAAGCCGAAACACTGAAGTCGCGAAGGGCATCTGTCAGTGAAGTTTTTTTATCCGTTTTCGCACTGCGCCGCCCAATGATCAACGCGCAGGGGACTCCATAGGTTCCAGCGGGAAAGGATTTTGGAACGGTGCCGGGGATCACCACCGACCGCTCCGGAACGCGTCCCCGGTGCTCCACGACCTGCGGCCCCGTGACGTCGAGTATCTTGGTGCTCGCGGTGAGCACCACGCCCGCGCCCAGCACGGCGCCCTCTTCCACTACGACGCCCTCGACCACGATGCAGCGGCTTCCCAAGAAGACGTGATCCTCGATGATTACCGGACTGGCCTGGATGGGCTCAAGAACACCGCCGATACCCACTCCGCCGGAGAGGTGGACCTGAGCTCCAACCTGGGCGCAGGAGCCCACGGTGGCCCAAGTGTCGACCATGGTGCCTGAGCCGACTCGGGCGCCGATATTCACGTAGCTCGGCATGAGAATCGCTCCAGGTTCGACGAAGGCTCCGCGCCGAACCAGCGCGCTCGGCACGACGCGCACGCCTTCGGAGCCGTCCCACTGCTTCAGCGGGACCTTGTCGAAAAAGCTCAAGTCGCCAGCACGCATCGCGTTCATCTTGCTTTGGCGGAAATAGAGGAGGATGGCCTTCTTGATCCACGCATGTGTTACCCAGCCGGAAGCCTCTCGGGTGCAAACCCTGAGAGTTCCGGAATCGAGCCTGGCCACCACCGTATCCACGGCATCGCGGGACTCGGCCGACTCCGCGAGCTTGGGGTCGCCGTACGCGCGGTCGATCAAGGTTTCGAGGTCATTTTGGCTCACGGGAACTCTCCTTGGCTAACTTCTTCTGTCTGCCGCGGTCCGGAGGGCGGCCAGGACCGCGGGGACATGCATCTGAACGATCCGATCAGGCGGCTGGCCCCGCTCAACCTCGTAGGTCAGAGTCGGCATGTCGCGCTCGAGTCCCGCCCAGGTGCCCAGGCAGCCGGGCGTGGGATACCCGATCGTGGGCGACACGCTGTAGCCGCAGATCGCGGCCGCCGCGGCCGCCTCTGGAACGCAATCACCGTTGGTGTTGAGCAGGGGTTTCCAGGAATGGAGGCTCAGGATGAACGTCGGCCGTTCGCTCTCCAGAAAGCGAATCAGGGCCAGGGTTTCAGGTTCGCTGTCCGGCGCATCGCCCGGGAAGTAGCGCTCGCTGGCGACTTCGCTCGTCCAATCGCGAGTGCCCATGTTGCGGTTGAGATCGATCCCGCGGGAGTTCTTGCGCCGCTGCGCGAGCACCCCGTCGAGATTGAGAGCGGGAACCAGCGTAAGAGAGAAGTTCTTCGGGGGCCCGGCAAGCAGTGAGGCGAGAAGTCCGTGCGCGGCCACGACGCCTTCGGGCTCGTCACCGTGGACGCCGCCCAGAACAAAGAGCTTTGGCCCACGTGGAGCGTTCCAGCGCCAGCCAGGGATTCCCAAGCCGTCCGCGGTCGTGCCGAAGAGAAAGGAATCGGCGGTCACGGTGCGCCCGCCCCGAAGCGAGCCTCGAGCATGGCCTGCGGATCGAGCACTCCCCGGTCCGGATCGGACCAGGGCCGCAGCGTCACGAGCCAGAGGGCGGCCTCAAGCGCGCCCCGCGCGAATAGACCGCGGTCCTGCGCTACATGCGAGAACGTGATTCGGTCCGAGGGCCCAAAGAACCCCACCTCATGCTCGCCCACGACCTCTCCTGCGCGCACGCTGTGGATCTGGATCGCTGAACCGAAGGCCGGAGACAGCTCATCTCGAAGGGTGATCGCGGTTCCGCTTGGAGCGTCGCGCTTATGCTCGTGGTGCGTTTCCACCAGAGAAGGCACGTAGCCCAGGGACTTGAGGAGCTGCGCGTGGTTCCGCAGCACCAGCCTGAGGGCTTGCACGCCGAGCGAGAAATTCGTGGCCGCGAGCACCGGGGCCCGCCGCGCGTAGGCCGTGAGGGCAGGCTTTCGTTCAGGGGTCCACCCCGTGCTTCCGCATACCAATGCGGGTAGGGGGTCGCCACGTCCGTCGGCGAGCGCCAGAAATCTGAGCACCGCCTCGGGAAGGGCGAAATCAATGACGACGTCGCAGGAAAGGAGGGATTCGAAATCTCCGCCCCTACCCACAGCCGCCGCGATCCGCGCGCGATCCGCGTACTCCTTCTCCAGGAGTCTCACCACCCACTCGCCCATCCGGCCGGTGGGGCCGAGCACGCCGACTCGAACGGGGGACTTTGGCGTGCCCTTCGCGCTCATGCCCTCAAGCCTTCTGGATCAGCCCGCAGGATACGAGCGTTTCTGCCATGAAATCCTGGTTCTTCAGCACCATTTCGATGAGTGGTTCGCGCACGATCGGAGCGCAAAGGCCCATTCGATGCAGAGCGTACTTTGCTGGGACGGGGTTCGACTCGACGAAGAGGCGTTTGAAGAGCGGGAAAAACTTCCGATGCACTTCGAGCGCGCCCTTGAAGTCGTTTGCGTCGGCCAGTTTTTGGATTTTCACCATTTCGACCGGGATCAGGTTGCTTGCGACGGAGATCAGCCCGTGGGCGCCCGTGGCGAGCGAAGCGAGAAAGAGGGGGTCGTCGCCCGAGAGGATCTTGAGATCGATCCCGTCGCGATCGGCTCGGTAAATCAGGTCGCTCACCGCGGTCACGTCCCCGCTCGCCTCCTTGATCGCGCGGAGATTGCGATGGTGGGCGAGATCGACGGTGGTTTCGGGCTCAAGACGCACGCCGGAGCGGCCCGGCACGTTGTACATCACCACCGGGCAGTCGACAGCGTCGGCCACCTTCGAGAAGTGCGTGCGAAGCCCGTTTTGGCTGGGCTTGTTGTAGTAGGGCACGACCACGAGGAGCGCGTCGGATCCCGCGTCGCGAGCCCAGCGCGAAAAGCCTACGGTCCCGGCCGTGTCGTTGCCGCCGGTACCGGCCATCACCCGGACGTCGGAGCCACGAAGTCGCCGGAGCGTGAATTCGATCACGCCTTTGCGTTCCTCCAAGGAGAGAGTGGGGGTTTCACCGGTAGTGCCGCAAGGCACCACGCCCGCGACCCCCGCCTCGACCTGGCGGTCGAGCAATCGGGCGAGAGCGTCGTAGTCGATCGCGAGCCGATCATCGAAAGGGGTGACGAGGGCCGTCCAGACCCCGCGCAGCCAGCCTGAACGCGTGGAATCCACCATGACTCAGAGGTGTAGCACGGGGCTCGGGAAGATGGCTAGAGCCGCTCTGCGGCAAGGAGGTCATTCACGGTCTCGCGGCGACGAATCACTCGAGAGCTCGAGCCGTCTACGAGCACCTCGGGGGGGCGGGGCCTCGTATTGTAGTTACTCGACATGCTGAAACCGTAGGCCCCTGCGTTCAGAACCGCGAGTAAGGCCCCTTCAGGAAGCTCGGCCGCGAGCCGGCGCCCCTTCGCCAGGAAATCCGAAGACTCGCAAACCGGTCCCACCACGTCCGTAAGCACCGCCTTGGCCCCATTTCGGCCCAGGGGTTCCACGGAAACGACCTCGTGGTAACCATCGTAGAGCGCAGGGCGGACCAGATCGTTCATCCCAGCGTCGCATATGAGGAAACGCCTCTTTCCCTGCTTTTTGCGATAGACCACGCGGGTCACAAGAACGCCGGCCGCGCCTGAAATCAGCCGCCCCGGCTCGACCAGCACCCGTAGCGGGCGCGGGAGCCCGCTTCGCGGCCCGAAGTGCCTCAATACAAGCGCGCAGTAAGCTGCAATCGAAGGTGGTTTCTCTTTCCGATAACGGATTCCCAGGCCGCCCCCGAGGTCCACGTGATCGAGCTTCCGCCCCGAACGCTCCTCCACTTCGGGAATCACGGCTCTCAAGGAACGAAAGGCCTGGGACAATGGCGCCAGGGATGTGAGCTGGCTCCCGATGTGGATGCTGAGCCCGTTCAGGCGTAGGTGGGGAAGCTTCGCGCACTCGGCCGCGGCCTCGAGAAGGGCACGCCGGTCCAGACCGAACTTGTTGTCGTGCAGTCCGGTGGCGATATACGGGTGCGTCTTCGGATCCACGTCGGGATTGAAGCGGAGGGACACGCGGGCGATCCGTCCCTGCGCGCCCGCCTCCTCGCCCAGGGCACGCAGCTCCTCGATCGATTCCACATTGAACGCGAGTATTCCGTCCTTGCCGGTGAGCAGGGCCTCCCGCATCTCCCCGCGGGATTTGCCTACCCCCGAGAAAACGATTCTCTCCGCGGGGGTGCCCGCCTCAACGGCGCGCGCGAGCTCGCCCCCCGAAACCAGATCCATCCCCGCTCCCTGCGCAGCGAGCACCCGAAGGATCGAGAGGTTGGAGCAGGATTTCACCGCGAAACAGATCAATGGATCGCCCAGGGGCGCCAGACCCCGAGTCAGCTCCAGGAACGGAGCCAACAGGGCCTTCTTGGAGTAGGCGTAAAACGGCGTTCCGAGCTCTTCGGCGAGGATGGCGAGGGAGACGCCCTCGAGGCGGGGAAGCGAGGGAAGGCTCACGATCCAGCCTTCTTCTTCGCCGCTTCCTCATCGCTGTCGGTGGTGCCTGCGGGGGAGCTTTCCTGGGGGTGCTCCTTGGGGGGAAGGGGGTCGCCCTTCACGCCGCACGCCGCGATCAGGGGGAGCAGAATTGAAGGGAGGAAAAGCCGAATCCAGACATTCCTGAGCCCACGCATGGCTCAGAAGCGTAGCACAAGGCCCCCGCCGATCATATCGATGCCGAGGTCCCCCCGAAGGTGCCATTTGGGTCCGATGCGGAACATCATTCCGCCTCCGCCCGCTGGCAGCGTGGAGGACAGCAGGGCCACCTGCTGTTCGGTGCCTCCCGCCACGGAGGCGACGATGTTGTTGTTGATTCCGAAGTAGAAGAATACCGCGAAATCCGCGCTCATCAGGATCTGATAGCGCCCGGTGATCGTGACCGGAAGCACCGTGAATGCCTCGTTGTTCTCTCCAAGAATCTTGTAGAAGAAGACGCCGCCCTCGAGCACCAGTGCATCCTGGGCCGATTTCGACGCGAGGAAGAGCATCTTCCCGAGCGTGAGGCCGTAGCGCATGCCTCCGCCGGCGAATGCATCCGTCCCGCCGATGGCAGCCGAGTTCTTGAACGTACCGAACTGGGCGGTGAGCCACTGATTGTCCGGATCGAGCGGAAGGACCTCGTCGGCGGCTATGTTCTCCAGATCCGAGTCGTCCTGCTCGGGCTCGTCCCCTTCGCCGTCGTCGTCCACAGCGCCGGCCGGAGGGGGCGAGGTCCCGGCGTCCAGGTCGTCGTCGTATCCCTGCACCGCGGGAAGCCCTTCCAGCGCCTGGGGCGCCTCCAGCTCTTTCAGGTCGGCATCGTCCTGGCGGAGCTCGGCCTCGGTCGGAGGAGGGCCGCCGATGTCGCGCAGCTTCTCAAGGCCCAGGTAAGCCTCGCCCAAAGGCAGCGAGGCGCGGCTCTCGTATTCGCGCACCTTGCGGGCGGCGAATTCCCCCTTGTCTGGGTAGGTTTTCAGAACGCGGAAGGCCATCATGTTCTGGGCCTCGCGCTTGAGAAGGACCATCTTTCCCACGCGGGGCATGTACTCCTTCGCGTCGAGGACGTAGACGCGCAGAGATTGGCTTCTGCGTCGAGCGAAGGTGGCGAAGGGTTTCGCTTCGATAGTGGGCAACTCGTCGTCCACCGGGCCGGCGCCGCAGAGAAACAGGGCGAACAGGGGTACGAGAAGCGCCCGGCCTCCCGCGAACCTTTTGACTGCCCGGATCCGCTGCGATTGAATCATGATATGCCGCATACAGTGTATCCACCCACTCTAGAACTGTCGAGGCAGGCGGGGCTTCGCGCGATTGCGCTGACGCTGTTGATTCCCGCGCTGTCCGCATGGGCGGGGCCGGGCAGCCTCGACTCCTCGGGCGAGCTGCCGAGCGGGATCTGGCGGGAACGTGAAGCCACCGAGGAGGAGCCGACGGAGCCGGAAACCCTTTCGGAGGCGGAGGAAGAGGGGGAGGTGCCGGAGGCGGAGGAAGAGCGGCAGTGGCCCACACCCTTGCCGCAAAGGGCGTCGGTGGGAAAACTCGAGGAAGCGAAGGCGCTGCTGCGGGAGAGGAAATGGGCGGATGCCGCCGTGGCGCTCAAGGGCCTGCTCCAGGAGCGGCCGGGTTCCGTGCGCGTGGCGCTGGATCTCTCCCGGGCGCTTATCCAGCTCGGACAACGGGAGGAAGCGATGCTGGCCCTCGCGCCCCTGGCGCAGCAGTACAAGGGGTCGAATCGAAGGTTGCTCGCACGAAGGCTTTCGGTGCTTTCGCAGGCCTTTCGCACGAATGAAACCTACCAACTCTACCAGGAGGGCATGAATCTTCTGCTGCTCGGGAAGGCGGCCGACGCGAGCGCGCGTTTCGCGCGCGTGTTGAAAAAGGAGCCAGGCCACGTGCGGACGCTTCTCCGCGATGCCCAGGCCCTTCACGAGCGCGGGAATTTCGCCGGGGCGCTGGAGCGTCTCCAGGCGGCCCATCGTCTCAATCCTCTGGAGCCCGAAGTTCGTGTTTGGCTGGGGCGGCTGATGGTCCTGCAGGGGCAGGGAAACGACGGCTTGACGCTTCTCTCAGAGGCGGTGGCCTCACCCTCCGCGCCCTCCGAGCTTGGCGCCCGCTGGTACGCCGAGGCCCTACTGGCGAACCGGCGCCGGGACGAGGCGATGGAGGTTCTGAGCGCCGACGTACGCAAGCATCCTGATCACCTCGCGAATCTCGCTTTGCTTGCCGAGCTTCGCGCGGGCGGATCATCGGTGAGCCGCGCGTCGCTTTGGGAATCGCGCCGGGACCTACAGGTGGCGCTTTCCCGTTTTCCCGCTTACGGCAGGCCCAGGGCGACCGCGTCGGGTTCCGAACCCGAATGGCTTCCCTGGAGCGCGGAAAGGGTCCGCAAGGACATCGACGAACTGCTGGGCCGCATCGAAGGCAAGCTCAGCGGAACCCTCGGCGCCGGAGGTTAACGTGAGGCGATCGGTGTGGAGCGTCGGTCCGTGGGACCCGTGTAATGCGCGCGAGGCCGGTAGATGCGGTTGTTCGCGTATTGCTCGAAAATCTGCGCGGACCAGCCGGAAACCCGGCTCATCGCGAAGATAGGAGTGAAATCGCGCGAGCGGATTCCGAGGGCAGTGTAAACGAGCCCCGAGAAGAAATCGACGTTGGGCATGAGGCCCTTGCGCGATTCCATCGTCTCCTGGATCCGCACCAGCATACGATGCTGCTCCTCGAGGCCCGCCTTCTTGCAGGTTTCCAGGGAGAGTTCCTTTAGGATGCGCGCGCGCGGATCTCCGTTCTTGTAGACGCGGTGGCCGATGCCCATGACCTTCTTCTTGTTCACGATCGCGTCTTCAAGATAGGCGTCGACCTTGGTCATTGAGCCGATCTCCTTGAGCATGATCATCACAGCCTCGTTTGCGCCACCGTGAAGCGGGCCCTTGAGCGAGCAGATCGCCCCGACGATCGACGAATAGTAATCGCTCGTCGTGGACGACACGACCCGCGCCGTGAAGGTAGATGCATTGAGCTCGTGATCGGCGTGGAGGACGAGTGCGGTGTCGAAGAGCTTCTCTTCCTCGGCCGAAGGCGCCTTGTCGCGGACCATGTTCAGGAAGTTCCACGCGATGCTCTTGCCCGGCTGGGCGGCCACCGGTTTTGCCCCCTGCTCGAAGCGGGAAAGCGCCGCGACGATCGGCCCGAAGGCGCCGGTGAGTCGGAGGGCCTGCTTCCGCACGGCCACCGGCGAGAGGTCTTCCGCGCTGGAGTCCAAAAGCGAGTAGTGTGAGATCGCGGTGCGAAGCTTAGCCATCGGATGGGCGTTGGTCGACGCGATCTTCTCGAGAGCCGGGAGCAGCTCGTTCGGAAGAGTGAGGCTCTGGCGAAGTTCGCGTGAAAAGACGTCGAGCTCGCTCCGCGTCGGTAGCTTCCCGTTCCAGAGCAGGTGGACGATCTCCTCGAAGCCGCAATGCTCCGATAGATCCTCGATCGTGTATCCGCGATACAGAAGCGTCACGTCAAAGATCGTGCTGATCTCGCTCGTACAGGCGACGATGTTTTCCAAACCCTTGTTGGCCGACTCCGGAATCTGCGACATATCAACAACATCTAGATCATCTGCGTGACGAAATGAAACCCTTTTCGTCGGATCGGTCAGGCTCCTCGGCTGCGGCGCGAAACAAAACACACGGGATTCCAACTTGACGAGGTTGCGCGGAACACCCTATGACTTTTCTCTTCTCTGGGGGGAGGCCAAGTGGCTGCCGGAAACATCTTCGTCGCGATCGCGGGCAACATCGGCACGGGCAAGACCACGTTGACCGAGCTTTTGTCCAAGCGCTTTGGTTGGAAACCCCATTTCGAAGCCGTAGCCGACAATCCGTATCTGGCGGATTTCTACAAGGACATGAGCCGCTGGTCCTTTCCGCTGCAGATTTTCTTTCTCAACAACCGGTATCGCGCTCACCAGGCCATTTCCAAGGGGAGCGACAGCGCGATCCAGGACCGAAGCATCTACGAGGACGCCAACATCTTCGCCCGAAATCTCTATGAGCAGGGGAAGATGGAGGAACGCGATTACCAGAATTATCTGAAGCTCTACGAGGTCATGTGCGAGTTCCTGACGCCCCCCGACCTCGTGATCTATCTGCGCAAGTCCCTGCCCCGACTGAAGGACAATATCCGGAAGCGCGCGCGCGACTACGAGCGGAACATCCCGGACGACTACCTGGCGAACCTCAACCGCTATTATGACGAGTGGATGGAGCGCTATACGCAGGGCAAGAAGCTCATCATCGACAGCGACGATCTGGACTTCCTCCACAACCGCGATCACTTCGAAGGGCTGTTGACGCAGGTAGCCAACACCGTCGACCAGAAAGACCTCTTCCTTCGCTAGGCGGCGGCCTGCCCGGTAGCGATTTCCCATTAAAGTTCCTCGATTCAGGGCCCGAAACGAACCCTAGAGGGTCCCGGCGTGTATTCGTGGACCCAATGAGGTGGGGATGTATGAAGAAGCCCTGGGAATTATTGATGGTTATGGGTCTTGTGGCCGTTCTGAGCGGTTGCTCCGGCTCCAAGAAAGAAGGAGAAGAAGGGCTCGATGAAGCCGTGGAGGATGAAATCTCCGCGATGGATGAGTCCGGGACGGACCCAGTGCCGGAAGAGGCCGTTGAAAATCCCGATGGCGAGGTTGCTGAAGAGGCCCCTGTTACCGACCCCACGCTCAGCGAGCCGGCAGGCGGCACTGAAATGAGCGGTGCGGTGGCGGGTAGCGGGCAGTTCGACTCCTACGGAGTGAAGCAGGGCGACACCCTGATGAAGATCGCATTCGAGTATTACGGGGATCTCTATCGCTGGAAGGAGATCTACGAAGCCAACCGCGACAAGATCTCGGACCCGAACATGATCCCTGCTGGCACGACGCTCAAAGTGGAGCGTCCGGCCACGCCCGTCATGGTGGAGCGCAACGGAACTCCGTTCATGATCCGCCCCGGCGATACGCTCGGCACGATTTCCGCGGATGTTTACGGAACGCCAAACAAATGGCGCAAGATCTACGAAAACAACCGCCAGCTAGTGAAGGATCCGAACAAGATCTACGCTGGCTTCTATGTCTATTACGTATCCACGCCCGAGGACGAGCAGCAGAGGTCCATGAGCCAGCCCCTCGGCGCCGCGCCAGCGAACACGGGGGGCCGCGCCCCCGCCTCCGCCGTTCCAACCATGCCAGGCATGGGTGACGGCGGAATGGGCGCTCCCCCCGCAGAAACGGGCAACTGAGCGCCGCTTCCTCCAGAAATGGTTTGATTTCCGATTTCCCCGGAAACGGGGATGGGAATGCGCCCGAACGGCTTCGCAAACGGTCGGGCGAGAGAGGGACCGGCGCACGCGCCGGTCCCTCTTCGTGCGTCAGGAGCTCAAGGGACCTTGTGGAAGCGGACGAGCTCGATCGTCATTTTCACGAAGCTCGTGGGCACGATCTGCTTCAGCGCGCCGTCCATCACGGTCAGGTCCGGGTTGGCCCAGACCTCGATGTTCTTGGCCTGGGAGGTGTTGGCCACGATGTGTATCGAATCGAAAGTCCCGGCCGGCACGGTGACCTGCTCGAAGTTCGTCGAGATGATCTCGATGCTTTCCTCGGGGATAGGCTGCTCCTGCCCGTTCTGAACGAGCTTGAGAATCTGCCCATCTGACCTACGCATGAGCATCTCCACCACCTGGTTCTGGCTCATGATGGCGATCTCCTGGCGTACCCAGATCGCGCCATCCTCCTCGGACTTAACGAACTTTTTCATGGTCCCGCTGCCGAGGGGGCCCATTTTCACCGTGTAGTCCGCTGAATCGCCGACTTTCCAGTTGATGAGGTCGCGGGACTCGCCGCGAAGAAGCTCGGCGAAAACCGAGAGATCGACGTCCTGCGAAGCCGAAGCGCCCAGAGACGGCAGCACGGCGATGGCCAAAGCGAGCGCGAGCGAGCGCAAAGAGATCCTTTTCATAAAACCCTCCTTGGGTGGATGATGGAACAGCCGATAGAGTATCCAAGCGGACTCACGATGCAAACCCAAGATGCGCATAGCGTTAGTCGAATTCCCGCCTGGGCGCTATTCCTGACGGGTCTCGTGTTGAATTCGAGCTGCGCATCCCAGCCCGTTTCGCGCGAGCCTACCCGCGCCGAGCTCGCCCAACTGGACATCCGACTCGGCACCGAGCTTTCGGAGGGTCTCGAGGCGATGCTTCCCCTCGAGAAGCGGCCGGAGATCACGGTGTTTCTGCGCGAAATCGGCGTGAGGCTCACGGAGAAGTCCGAGGAACTGAGGAGTTCGCCGCTGGGTGTCCAACTCTTCAAGCGCGCGCATGACGCGGGAGTCGCCGACGTTCCGATACTCTCGATCCCTGGAGTACGCATTTACCTCTCCACGGAATACCTGAAAACGGTGGAGACCGAGAGCGAGCTCGCCGGAGCGCTCGCAGTGGAGCTCGCGCGCGTCTCGTTGCGCCAGGTTCCCAAGCGCCTTCAGGCCATCAGCGCGACGTCGCCGGACAGCCCCGCAGTCGTCGATATCCGCGTATTCCGCCCGGTGGAGGCCGAGCTCGTGGAGGCCGTGCCCCGGGCCGTCGAGTTGCTCTACCGCACGGGTTACGATCCGAGGGGACTCGTGGAATACTGGAAGAGATGGCGGACCGAGGAAATCACGGCGATTCCCGAAGGAGGGGCAAACCGCCTCATTCGGGAGACCTACCGGGCCATCGCCCGTTACACGCCGCTTCGAAACCCGGTGGTGCGCTCGCAGGAGTTCCTGCGGCTGAAGCAGCGGATCGCGGGGATCTGAAATCGGTTCGTACGGAGGTAAGGGCGATCGTGGATCTCATCATCGCGGGTGATCAGGACGTGAAGGAGTGGGCTTCGGGCAGCAAGTCCATCGAATCCATCGAGCGATTGCCCGGCGACGCAAGTACACGAAGGTACTACCGTGTGCGCGCAGGGGAGGATTCCTATATCGTCATGAAGACGGACCCCTTCGTCGCCGAGGGCGAGAACTATCCCTTTCTGGAGGTTCAGAGACACCTCGCCGGCGCGGGCGTGGACGTGCCTCAGGTCCATGACGTGGATTCAGAGCGCGGATTCGCCCTGCTCGAGGATCTCGGTGACGTCACGCTCCTCAAACGTCTTCAGTCCGTGACCGACGTGGAGGTGGAGCGCGGCCTCTACCAGAAGGTCATTGATTCCTTGGTGCGCCTGCATGTGAGCGCGGGCCCTTCTTCGGCCCAGAAGCCGGTCGCCGGGTTCGCCCTGAGCTTCGACCACGAGAAGCTCATGTGGGAGGTGAACTTCACGATCGAGCATTTCTACCGACTTCATCTTGAGCGACAGATCTCGGAACGGGATCTCGGGATCATGACCGAGTCATTCAGCGCGATCTGCGCCGAGCTGGCGGCCGAGCCCACCGTCTTCACGCACCGCGATTTCCACAGTCGCAACGTGATGGTGGTTCCGGCGGGCGAGCTGTCCCAGCGCGGGAAGGCGGACGACCGCCTGGTGATGATCGATTTCCAGGATGCCCGCATGGGGCCGCCTCAGTACGATCTCGCCTCGCTCCTGCGCGACTCGTATTACCAGCTCAGCGAGGAACAGGTTGCCCGCCTCATCGATTACTATCTGGCGCGCTATGAGGCACTGAGCGGCGCAAAGCTTCAGAGCCAGAAATTCGCCCGCCTCTTCGATCTGATGTCCGTTCAGCGCAATTTCAAGGCTATCGGCAGCTTCGCGTCTTTTCTCAACAAGCGCGGCATAGCCACCTACCTGAAATACGTAGGCAACACCTTCGAGAACATCCGGCGCACCCTTCTTCGGCATCCTGAGTTCTCCGAGCTTCGTGAGGTCTTGTTCCATTACTACTATTTCTGAAGCCATGCTCCTTACGGCGGGATTCGGCACACGGCTCAGGCCGTTCACCGAGGCCTGCGCGAAACCGCTGTTGCCGCTCCTGGGTGTTCCGATCGCGCAGTATGCCGCCGATCTCCTGGGCGCGGCGGGCGTGAAATCCGTGGTGGCGAACGCGCACTGGCTGCTGGATCGCACGGAAGCCGGCTTGAAGGGCCTGGATTGGGGTGGAGCGAAGCTCACCGTGACCCGCGAGCCCGAGCGGATCCTGGGCGGCGCGGGAGGGATCCGCGCGGCTCTTCATCTCTTCAATGGAGCGTTCTTTTACGTGAACGGCGACATCGTCTGCGACGTCGACCTTGCCGCTCTGGGCGCCCGGCACGAGCAGCTCCGGCGGAGCCATGGAGTGAAGGCTACGCTCGCCGTCATGGAGAGCGTCCCTGGGGCCGCGGGCGTGTACCGTGAGGCAAGGATCAGCGCGGACGGAGAGCGGCTCTCGAGTTTCGGATCGCTGAAGCCCGGGGTCCGCTTTTTCGCGGGGGTAGCGGTGCTCGAAAAGGCGCTGTTCGAGCCGCTTCCGGAGGGACGCCCCGTGGATATGTACGACGAAGTACTTCTTCCAGCGTCCGTGCGAGGCGAGCTTGGCGTGCATCTGCATCGCGGGATTTGGTTCGATATCGGCGACGCGCGGCTCTGGAGGGATGCGCATGTCGGCATGTTGAGCCGGCGGCTGGAGGATCTTCCGCTCGCCTGGCATCGGAGGTTCGGCGCGGAGCTTCGTCCCGCCGCCGCGCATCCCGGTGTTTTTCTGAGCACGGATGCCGCATCTCCCCCAGAGGGCGCGAGGTGGGAGGGCCCATCATTCTGGAGCGGAACCGGTGGAGCTCCGAAGAAGCTCGCCGCGGGTACAGTTTGGTACGGCCCCCACCAGCCTCAGCGGGATCCCTTGGGCCCGGGCATCGGCTGGGGCGGGAACTGGGTGGGACTCGGCCCGGTCTAGCGTCCTGGTCTCGGTTTCTGCGGCTGCTGGTTTGCCCCGCCTTGACCTGGCGCCGGAGCCCTGTCGCGGAGATGGATCGCGTCCACCGGGCAGACCATCACGCAGGAGCGGTGGTCCTTGCACGTGTCGGCGTCGATCACGTAGATCTCCCTGCCCTCGACGATGGATCCGGTCGGGCACTCGAAGAGGCATGCGCCGCATTTCGTGCAGCTCTTGTCGATCCAGTGGGCCATCCCTGTTTTCAGGATAGAGTGTGTGCGATGCTAGGTCCATGAGGATGCGGGTACTTTCAGTTCCGGCGAGACTCCGCCTCGCGGCGTCCATGCTGGTGCTCACGATTCCCTTCGCGGCCTTGGAGTGCGTGCTCTACCTGCAGGCGCCATGGTGGAATCTCCCTTACCCGCGAATCGTGGCCGCGAGCCTCGCCGCCGTGGGCCTGTGTCTGTTTCTTGGCGGCGGCATCCTGCTCGGCCGTCGGTGGGTTGCGGCGGCCGGCGCTCTCCTGGGCATGACTTGGGTGTTGGGCTCCGGCTGGGCGGCCTTCCGCGAAGGGAGCTTCTGGCTGGGCCTGCTCACCCTGGTGCTCGGGGTTTACTGGTACACCTGGGTGGGCTGGGTGAGGCACGAGCTGGGACGTTCCTACCTGGATCCGGGGTTGACCTGGTACGTTGGCCGGCCAAAGCCCGTGCCTGATCTCATCTGCAGGCTTGCGTGGGATGGAGCCGAGAGAGAGTTGCGGGTGGCGCGGATGGATTCCGAGGGCGTGTTCCTTTTCGGTTCTGGCATTGGCGGCCGGACGTCCGAGAGTAAGCTAGATCTTCGTTTCGATTTCCGCGGACGAACCGTCAGCTGCGTGGCTGAGCCCGTGGGCCAGCTGCCCGACCGAGGCGGGCTCGGCCTGAGGTTTTGCGACAATACGGCCGACGCACGCAAGGAGTTGGGGGATTTCGTGGAACAACTGAGGGGAGAGGGGCATGTGGTCTAGGCTCTTGATCGCTGCATGGATGGTGGGATTCCTGAGCGCGTGCACTGGCGGCGGCGGGCCTCTTTCCCCGAAGAAGCGGCTCGAAACCTATGTTTCGCACAGCTTCGCGGTTTCCGATGCGGGGGACCGCTCGAAGCTCGCCAGCTTTCTGACGGGGGATGCTCTGGATCGGCTTCAAGCCTGGTCGGACGATGAGTTCAAGGCAGCCTTCGTCGACAACAAGCGGAAATTCCACAGCCTTCGCGTGGTGCGGCAGACCGCGGTGTCCGCCGAAGAGGTGACGATCGAATACGAGCTCACGTATTTCGACAAGAGCGGACAGTACGAGGCCCGAGTGGCGAACCGGAAGCTCGCGGAGCTCGTGCTGATCGATCGCGACTGGCTGATCAAGCAGGTGCGAAACGTCCAGGAAGTTGTTGAATACAAGGACGCCCTAACGCTCCCCTGAGTCCACACCGTCATTTTCCCGGCGGGGTGCGGAATGCCCCAGCGCTGCCGCTCAAGGACGCGGGCCGTAGGGCCGATGCGGATGGAAGGGGAGAGTGGCTTGAGCCAACGATCGCATCTATCCCAGGACCTCGATCTCCCTCTCGATTCAGGGGGCCTCGAGGTCATGTCCGCTCGGGCGGGATTCCTTGAGACGACGCTCGATCTGCTCACTCGGGACGTCTCCTTCGAGGAATTCGTCCGCGAGTTGCTTTCAGTGATCGTGGCCGCTTCGCGCAGCGAGGCAGGATCGGTGCTCGAGATCAACTACAAGGAAGAAAGCGTCTTCTTCCGTACCGCCCTGGGTTACGGCGCCGAACAGGTTGTGAGATTCGTCATTCCCCTGGGCCAGGGCATCGTGGGTCACGTCGTGGAGTCGCGCCTTCCGTTCCACATGAGCCACGCGGAGGAAAACAAGAGGCACCTGGCTTCGATCTCCCACGCCGTCGGCTTCGTGGTGCGGAACATGATCGCGGTCCCGCTGATCATCCGCGGAAAGGTGTTCGGCGTCGTGGAGTTGCTGAACCGGATCGCAGAGGACGACTACTGCCAGCAGGATCTGGACGAGGTAAACCAATTCTGCAAGTACGCCGCGAAAGCGATCGAGCTGCGGCTGATGATGTCCTGGGCGGCCTCCCGGACACGGAAGAACGAGGAGGCGGCATGAGCTCGGATCCTCTTCGCAAACCGCCCATCCCGGTTTCCATCCCGGCGCCAGATGAGTACACTGGCTCGCAGCCCGCGATCATTCGCCCAGGCGGCGGAACCCAGGCGAGCGCGAAGCTCGCGGTCGTGAAGGCGCCGCCCCGCCCGTCAGAGGCCATGATGCCCGAAACCGGTATCGACTCGGGCTCGCGATACGACATGAAGTTCCTGGTGCGCGCCCTGCTGAAGTACGGCGCCTCAGATCTCCACCTCAAGGTTGACCGCCCCCCGCTCTACCGGATCAACGGCAAGCTCATCCCCGCGAAAATGGAGTCTCTGGGGGCCGAGGCGATCCAGCACGTGATCTACGGCGTGCTTTCGGACCGCCAGATCCGCGACCTGGATCAGAAGCTCGCAATCGACTTCAGCTTCCGCATGGACGACCTGGGGCGATTCCGCTGCAATGTCTTTCATCAGAAGGGCACGCTCGCTGCTGTAGTGCGCATGATTCCGTTCCAGATTCCGCGCATGGAGGACCTAGGCGTTCCCATGGTCCTGAAAGAGATGATCCAGCGCAAACGCGGGCTCATCCTCGTCACGGGCGCCACGGGCAGCGGGAAATCCACGACGCTGGCTTCGATGCTCAATTTCATCAACCAGAACAGCTCGGTCCATGTCATCTGCATCGAGGATCCGATCGAGTTCGTTTTCCGCGACCAGAAGGCCTCCATCACCCAGCGCGAGTTGGGCTCCGACGTGCATTCGCTCGAGGAGGCGCTGAAAGACGGTCTGCGGCAGGATCCTGATGTCATCGTAGTCGGCGAGCTTCGGAACATGCAGATGATCCAGACCGCGCTGACCGCGGCAGAGACTGGCCACCTAGTGATGTCCACGCTGCACACCAATAGCGCGAAGAGCACCGTGGAGAGGATCGTGGACGTGTTTCCTCCCGATGCGAAGAATCAGGTTCGGATCCAGCTCGCATCCACGCTGGTGGGCGTAGTGTCGCAACAGCTGCTCGTGCGCGCCGACGGCAGCGGCCGAGTGCCGGCCTGCGAGGTGCTCATCAACTCGCCGACCATCGAAAGCTACATCTTCAAGAACGAGATCGAGCGGATCGATGAGGCCATCGAGCAGTCGAAGTCGTACTACAAGATGCAGAGCCTCAATCAAGACCTGGAACGCCTCGTCAAAGCCGGCACCGTTACGCTGGAAGAGGCGCTCAGGGTTTCGTACAACCCGGACAACCTCAAGCTCCGCCTCTCCGGCGTGACGCGCGAGGAGGGTTACTAGCCGGCCCGGTTCGCGTTACACTTGCGAGTATGTGGTTCCGACTCACCGTCATACTGCGCTGGCTTGTCCTCGGGGCAGCGGTCTGTACCCCTCCTGCCCTGCTCGGGCTGGTGGCTGGGGGAAGGTGGGGTGCCGCGATCGGCGCGCTGGCCGGGATCGCGGTCCTCTTCACCCTGGCCATGATCTCCGAACAGGTGGTGTTCAACTTCCACGCCACGAGCGATGAGCTTCCTCCCGGCCTGGGCAGGAGCTACGAACAGGTGCTGATCCAAGAAGGGATCCCACCCCGCCTGGCGCCCGGACTTCACATTTTTCCGGATCCCTCTCCGCTCGCCGTTTTGGCGCGCAACCCGGGCAGCCAGGGCACGCTTCTCGTGAGCCAGGGAGCCGTTTCCACGCTTGGCGAGAGGGATCTCCGGGACCTTCTCTCGGCCTGCGTTCGGAGAGTGGCGCGCCCGTGGGTTCCCCTGGCCACTTTGACCGCGGTGCTTGCCCTTGCGCTTTCCCGCGCCGCCCCGGAGGATTGGCTGAGGTTCCTCCAGCCGGAAGTGGGCCCGCAGGAATCGGCCGGGGCGAACCGCCTCAGCCTCCGGGTGAACGGGGCGCTTCGACTCCTGGTTCTCTATCCCTTCATCCGATTCACGCTCCGGATCGGGGGTGCGAGCAGCGTCGCCGTGCAGGGTACGGGCCACTCGCAGGTACGCAAGGGGTATCGCCCCTGGGTTCGGGTCCGCCACCCGGCCCTCTCGCACTTGTATTTGCCGCGGTGAAACCATAAAACTCGGTTCCATGGCACGCTCCACGCTGAAAAGGCTCATCACCCCCTTCCTGCTCACCGCCGCCGCTTTCGCCAGCGGTGCGCTCGTGGCGGGCGCTCTCCTTCCTCAGGGCGAGCGTTTTCCAGGTGCTGCGCCAGTGGCCTACGGATCCACGGCTAATCCCGTGGGCACGAACATCATGGTGGCGCTCGCCAAGAAAGCCGTACCCTCGGTCGTGAACATTTACACCCTCACAGAGCTCAAAGGCGTGCCGGGTGGACGCGGGCAGAACGACATGTTCCGCTTCTTCGAGGAATTCTTCCGCAACCACGGCGGACGGGGAGGCGAGGAGGGTGGAGAAGAAGGCGAAGAGGAGGAGCAGACCCCCTTCGGCGGGCGCCCAGGAAACAACGTGAGGTCCTTAGGTTCAGGATTCATCGTCGACTCCGACGGGCTGATCCTCACCAACAACCATGTCATCCAGGGCGCTGACGAGGTGAAGGTGAAGTTCACGGAAGATCCCGACGAGGAAGGCGTGGACGGAGAAGTCGTGGGCCAGGATCCCGAGCTTGATCTTGCGCTCGTGCGAGTGAAGACCAAACGCAAGCTTGAGCCGCTTCCGCTCGGAGACTCGAACTCGATCGATGTCGGGGAGTACGTGATCGCTGTCGGAAATCCCTTCGGCCAGGGCCACAGCGTCACCCACGGGATCATCTCCGCCAAGGACCGCATGGCGCCTGGTCTGTTCGCGAAGTATCTCCAAACCGACGCGCCCATCAACCCGGGCAACTCCGGCGGCCCTCTCGTGAACATGGAAGGCAAGGTCATCGGCATCAACAACGCCATCGACGCGAGGGCGCAAGGTATCGGCTTCGCGATCCCAATCAACGCGGTGAAGAAGGTGCTCCCCGAGCTCAAGACCCGCGGCAAGGTGGCGCGAGGGTACATCGGGGTGCTGGTTGAGCCGCTCCGCCCAGAGATCGCTGCGCACATCGGCGCGCCCAAGGGGATGAAGTCGCCCTTCGTTTCCGAGGTCGTGCCCGGCCTGCCGGCCGACAAGGCGGGGGTGAAACCCTACGATGTCATCCTGGAGTTCGACGGGAAAAAGATTCGCACGCCCGCTGAGCTCATCGGCGCCGTGATCGAGGTGCCCGTCGGAAAGACAGTGCCGTTGAAGCTGCTTCGCTCAGGCAAGGAAGAGACCGTTCAAATCGAGGTCATGGAGCGTCCGGTGACCGAGGCGGCCCAGCGGCCGAAGCCCGAGAAAGCTCCGCCCAAGGGAGGAGTCGACACCGGCATGACCCTCGAGGAGCTCAACGATGACCTTGCGCGCAGGCTAGGCGTGAAGGAGGACCTGAAGGGTGTCGTCGTGGCGCAGCTGGCTTACGGCAGCCCTGCCGCTGAAGCGGGACTGCGGGTCGACGACATCATTCTCGAAGTGGACCGCAAGGCCGTGGCCAGCCCCAAAGCCTTCTTCGACATCGTGAAGGAAAAGAAAAGCTACCTGATTCGGGTGATGCGGCTTGGGCCCCAGGACGAGTTCTACAAGGTCATCGTGCTGGATCTGACACCCAAGAAGTAGATGGTTCCCCCGGGCCGTTTG
Source organism: Bdellovibrionales bacterium (assembly GCA_020850015.1). Lineage (GTDB taxonomy): Bacteria > Bdellovibrionota > UBA1018 > UBA1018 > JADZFF01 > JADZFF01. Next base: position 74,769 of record JADZFF010000012.1, read on the forward strand.
ACTTCCCCCGGCCATCTCCCATCTTGAGGAGAGCGAGGGGGACTCGGAAATGGCCCAAAAATTCACACACTCGGCGCAGGAGGCTCTCCAGAGGGCCCAGGGCGAGGCGATTCGCAGGGAAAATCCGGAGCTTACGTCTGAGCATGTCCTTTACGCCCTACTTGATTCCGGGGCTGAGGAGAGCTTGGTTCGGGCCACCTTGGAGCTGGCTGAGGTGGATGTCCAGAAGCTGACTTCGGCGCTGGAGGGCGAGCTCAAGCGGCAGCCCCGGGTGCAGGGATCCAATACGCAGCTCCATCCCTCGAACGCCTTTTCTACCCTGATCGCGCTGGCCGAAGGCGAGGCCAAGCAGCTCAAAGATGACTTTATTTCCGGCGAGCACCTGGTGCTGGCCCTTCTCACTTCCCGGCTTTCGGACACGGGGGCCGCTCGAGCGCTCAAGAGCGCAGGCCTGACCCGCGAGAAGTACAAGCTCTCCGTGGAGAAATCCCGGGGCGGCCAGAAAATTAGCGACGCTGAGCCTGAGGGGAAATTTCGCGTTCTTCAGAAATATACTCGCGACCTCACCGAAGCCGCGCGCGAGCAGAAGCTTGATCCAGTGATTGGGCGCGATGAAGAGATCCGGCGCGTTGTTCAGGTGCTTTCGCGCCGGACGAAGAACAACCCCGTCCTGATCGGCGAGCCCGGCGTAGGGAAGACGGCGATCGCCGAGGGCCTGGCACAGCGGATCGCAGAGGGCGACGTGCCCGAAGGGCTGAAGCAGAAGCGGCTCCTGACGCTCGATCTGGGCGCTCTGATCGCGGGAGCGAAGTTCCGAGGCGAGTTCGAGGAACGCCTGAAGGCCCTTCTGAAAGAGGTGGCATCAGCCGAGGGAGAAGTCATCCTCTTCATCGACGAGCTTCACACCCTCGTCGGCGCCGGGAAGGCCGACGGAGCCATGGATGCCTCGAACATGCTCAAACCCGCGCTCGCGCGGGGCGAGCTGCGCTGCGTGGGTGCCACCACTCTGGATGAGTACCGCAAGTACATCGAGAAAGACGCCGCGCTTGAGCGCCGCTTCCAGCCCGTCTATGTGAACGAACCCTCCGTGGAGGATACGGTTTCGATCCTTCGCGGGCTCCGCGAGCGCTACGAGCTTCACCACGGCGTAACGATCCGCGACGCCGCCCTCGTTTCCGCGGCCGCGCTCTCGAACCGATACATCTCGGACCGGTTCCTCCCGGACAAGGCGATCGACCTGGTGGACGAGGCCGCCTCGAAGCTGCGCACCGAGATCGACTCGCGCCCCGAGGAAGTCGACCAGATCGAGCGCAAGGTGCTGCGCCTCGAAGTGGAGAAGCAGGCTTTGAAGAAGGAGAAAGACGCGTCTTCGAGAGCGCGTCTGGAAACCCTGGAAACCGAGCTTACTTCGTTGAAATCGAGGGCCACGGCGCTTCGCGCTCAATGGGAGACCGAGAAGCGCGAGGTGGGCAAGGTCCAGGAGCTGAAAGAGGAGATCGAGCGGACTCGGAGGGAGTCGGAACTGGCCGAGCGGCGCGGGAATCTGGAGAAGGCCGCTGAGCTCAGGTACGGGAAACTCACCGAACTTCAGTCTAAGCTCGACTCCCTGACCCAGGCGAACGCAAAGGCTCAGGGTTCAGTCAGCAAGAAGGACCGGCTGCTTCGCCAGGAGGTCACGGAAGACGATATCGCCGGGGTCGTGTCGCGGTGGACGGGGATTCCGGTCACGAAGATGCTCGAGGGCGAGCAGCACAAGCTCCTCAAGATGGAAGACCGTCTGGCCGAGCGTGTGGTGGGTCAGGATCCAGCTCTCAAGGCGGTGTCGAACGCCGTGCGCCGCTCGCGAGTGGGCCTGGGCGAAAAAAACCGCCCGATGGGTTCCTTCCTCTTCCTTGGGCCCACGGGCGTCGGGAAGACGGAAACCGCGAAGGCTCTGGCCGAGTTCCTTTTCGATGACGAGCACGCGATGGTCCGCATCGACATGAGCGAGTTCATGGAGAAGCACTCCGTGGCCCGCTTGATCGGTGCGCCTCCGGGATACGTCGGTTACGAGGAGGGTGGGACGCTGACGGAGGCCGTGCGCCGCAGGCCCTACTCCGTAATCCTGCTCGACGAAGTGGAGAAGGCCCACCCGGACGTGTTCAACGTGTTCCTTCAGATTCTGGACGACGGCCGAGCCACGGACGGGCAGGGCCGCACCGTTGATTTCAAGAACAGTATCCTGATCATGACCTCGAACCTGGGTTCGCGGGCGATCCTGGAGGAGCGCGACGCGAAGCTGCGTGAAGCGAAGGTGATGGAGGAGGTGCGCCGCCACTTCCGTCCTGAATTCCTGAACCGGATCGACGAAACGGTGATCTTCTCGCACCTGGGCGAGCAGCAGATCACGCGCATCGCGGAGCTCATCCTGCGCGGCCTGAATGAGCGCCTGGAGGAGCGGAAGCTCAAGCTGGAGCTCGCTCCTGAGGCTCTGAGCTGGCTTTCGGAGCGCGGATACGACGCCGATTATGGCGCCCGACCCTTGAAACGCCTGTTTCAGCGGGAGGTGGAGAACCCGTTGGCTCTGCAAATGCTGGAGGGACATTTCCCAGCTGGAAGCGTGGTTGTGGCGCTGCCGGCGGGCGATAAATTGTCTTTTAAGACAAAGAGTTGATCTGCGTAGGCAGGTTCAGGGGCTGAGAAGGCCCCAGAGGCAGAAAAATTCAACTGTCTCCATTGAACATCAGGAGAGGATGTTGTGGGAATTTGTAATCCCGATAGCCGTCCTCTAGAATAGGAAGAGAGGGGGGGTGGGTTTTTTTGACCTGCCCCCGAGATCAACAGTTGAAGTTGATTTCGCACCGCGAAACGGCCACTGACGACCGCGTTAGGGAAGAGGGCGGCCCATGCAGATCACAGAGATCAAGGTATTCCCGGTCCACGAAGAGAAGCTGAAGGCTTACGTCACGATCGTGCTTGATGACTGTTTTGTTGTCCGCGATTTGAAAGTGATCAATGGAACGAGCGGCCTTTTCGTGGCCATGCCCAGCAAGAAGCGCAAGGACGGCACCTACAAGGACGTCGCGCATCCCCTGAACCGCGAGACCCGCGAGGCTTTTGAAGAGCAGATCCTGAAGGCCTACGTCGCGGAAGTAAAAGACGCAGGTGGCGGCTCGGGGAGCGGCGGGGGCACCGATCCCGACGACGCTTTCCACGAAGACCGCGGCTAACGCAGCCTCCCGGATTCCCCCTTGGCCCGCCTCACCAGCCTGTGTTATCCGCTAATCTGTTCGCATTCAGTTCGTAAGGTTGGGGCGTCGACAAGTGGTAAGTCACCAGATTTTGGTTCTGGCATCCCTAGGTTCGAATCCTAGCGCCCCAGCCATTCAACAAAGCACAATAAAAACCATTAGTTATCGGATCACAACGTATCCATTTGGATACATTTGTCTTGACTTTAGTATCCAGTCGGATACTATAGAGACGCACCATGGGAATCGCATCAAAAGAGCTTCGCGTTTACGAGAAGCCCTCCGGCAAGAGGCCATTTGAGGACTGGCTCTTCGGCATTCGCGACAAGGCCGTAGTGGCGAGGATCGTGGCTCGATTGAATCGCGTTGCCCACGGCAACATGGGTGACGTGAAGGGACTAGGCAATGGGCTCAGCGAATTGCGCTTAGCATTTGGACCCGGCTACCGAGTGTACTTCGCGTTCGATGGCGACACGCTTGTGGTGCTGTTGTCGGGCGGGGACAAGGGTTCTCAGGTCCGCGACATCAAACAGGCACGGCAGTTTTTGGAAGATTACAGGAGTAGGACATGAGCAAAGCAAGCCAGTCGTTTCAGAAGATCTGGGTGGATCGCCTGAAGAAGGATCCAAAACTCGCAGTCGAGTATATTCGCGCCGAGATCCAGGAGAACTCGGATCTGCCAGAGGCGCTGCTCTCTGCTTTACGGACGGTCGCCGAGGCCACGGGCTTTGAGGAGTTGGCGTCGCGGGCGCAGTTGAGCTCCAAAAGCCTCTACAAGATTCTTTCTGAGAACCGCGACACCCACCCTCGTTTCGAGACAGTCTACCGGCTGATCGACGCTATCGGGCTTCGTCTGACCGTCGAGCCGAAGCCGCGCAAGAGAGCGTCATGATCGGGAGTCTGCGCAAAAGGGTCTGGACGCCGCACCCGTGTTGGGTACACTCAGACCGATCCGAAGCCTTGCGGCGTAGGATTTCGTAACGCAGGTGCTTGTCCTATTCGTAGGACAGAACCGGGCCTAAGTAGTGGAAACTAGGCCGTCCTCATCAAACCAGCCATTCTTTGTATCGAAATACACTTGTAATCCAAAACAACTAATGCTAGGCTTTCCTCTGTGAAGGCGACCCGTGTCTTTCAGCGGAGGTTCACGCTTACTTGCCGCGATGGAAGGGTGCTGGTCGTTTTCATGGACGTCTGGAGGTTGCCCAAAGGGCA
>JADZFF010000013.1 GCA_020850015.1 Bdellovibrionales bacterium
CCTCACATCCATGTGGATGAGGACCCGCAGGGTGAGCCCTTCAAGTGGAAGTCGCTCGAAGCGGCCTATGAGTTGTTCTTCGAGCGGGTAAGGCAACGGTTCGGAGAATTCGAAGGCGAGGAGGGACAATAAAATGAAGGTATTCACCGTCCGATACGAGAAGCATCCGAAGAAGTCCGCCCTGGAGGCCATGAAGCGCGCGATCCAATCCGGGTCGCCCGACCTCAAGGGCGATGAGCTGATCTGCGACAGCATGGAGGCCATGCTCAAGGTCATGACAAGGAGCCGCTTCGAGGCTTTTGCGGCGGTAGTCGAAAGTCGTCCGAAGTCGATCTATGAGCTCGCCAAGGCTTTGGACAAGGACCAGGGGAACGTGCTTCGGGACGTGAAGTCCCTAGAGGCCCTGGGCCTGGTGAAACTCAAGAGCGTGAAAGACGGAACTCGCGAGCGTTCGGTTCCGGTGCCGCTCTATGACAAGATCGTGCTCGAATTCGAGCCGAAGAAGATGGTCGAAGTGGGATAGTAATCGACCGCAGCTACTGCCTCTCTCTCAATGAGAGCAGCTTCCTGATGATGTAGTATCCGAGCGCCAAGTAGACTGGGGAGATGGCCCAGTTCACGTCAATCCTTAGGCCCCTGGCCCAAATGGACATGAAACCGATCCAGGCGACGAGGAGGGGCGTTGCGCCAATCCAGAGAAGAAAGTCGAGCGACTGCAGGATGCGAGCCTCCGTCATCACCCGAGCGCGACGGATCATGTCGGAGCGGTGCACCCATTCGACGTAGGCGATGAGCACTACGGCCTGAAAGCCGGTGAGGAGCCAAAATATCGTAACCGCGGTCATTGTGTCCCGAGGGCCTCGCGCTTCCTCATAGGGTATCCGGTGACACCCGTGACGGGCGTACTTCCCTGGAACTGCGGGGCCGCAAAAAGCCCCGTCCAGCGATAGTTACCGCCAATTCCACGCATGCAGGGATAGTAGAACTGGTCGGGCTCGCTCGTGCTGGGCAGCCCCTCGGGGACGGAGTCTCCCGACAGAGAGGAAAAGTCGATTTCTGACCTCTTGGCCTTAACGTCCTCGATGAATTCATCCAAGGTAAGCGATCTTTCCCCGCCGTGCGCATCATCTAGACGATAGCTGCAGGTGCGCTCAAGTTGGCACGGGGTCACAAGGGCCCTGACTGCGGCGACATCAAGGTCACGAATGGCCGCGAAGATCTGGCCGCGGACGGCTTCGACGTCCCAAAACGTCCTTCCAGAGCCGTAGGTGATCTCGCAGCGCAACTCATCTGCCGCAAGCTTGGCGTCTGCACTCAGGGAGGACTCCTCGTTGTTGCTTGTCTCGGGTTCGGCGACGTCCGTGTAGTATTTCTCGACCCTCTCGTAGAGCGGAAGAGCATCCTCAAGCCGACCTTCATTCCTGAGTTCGTTTGCCTCGTTGATGAGCTCCATGGCCTCTTCGTAACGAAGTGTCGCGGCCGACGCTTCTTGAGACACTGGAGCGCCGACTTCCGCTGAACGTGGGACCCGTGTTAGGTCACGCAGTGAACGATGGGAAGGCGTCGAACAGCCTGTGGAGGCTAAGGCGGCGGCCAGGATCGCGGGCACAAGATGGCTACTCATATGGGGCCTCCTTTCCTGGCTTTGGTAACAGAACCTCGCATTCACCCTGATGGCAGGCCGCGCGTGCTTTTTCCGGCCAGGTGCCAGGCACAAGCTGCGCGCACTGAACGCCGGGCGCCGGATGCGGGGTCTGTGACCCGGCCTTGGCGTACTTCCGATTTACCGCCACAGGAGATCCACAGGGCCCTGCGATGAGGACACAATCAGCGTCCCGGCTACAGGAGATCAGGTCGCGGGGCTGATCTTCGGCGAATGCGTGGCGCGCGAGTAGATAGAGGACCAAGGTGACCACGACCGCCGCTGCGGCCAGCCAGCGAGTACGGCGGGAGGTAGTTCTACCCGACGGGTTGGACCGGCGATGGATCTGATACTCGATCTCTCGAAAGAGGTCTCCGATGAGCCCGAACATCCTCTCATCCTACCCGCGAGCGATCGAAAATCCGAGAGACCCCAAGCGTCTCGCACAACGAATCGACCTCTGCGCGAAAGCGACGCACCTGAGGCCCGGATCCCCCCTCCGAGATCGAGTATTCGGGGACCTTGTCGCGTTTGATCCACGCGCGAATCTCAGCTCTGTCTGCAAACAAGGAGAGCGTGATGTACCTCGCGAAGGATATCCCGGACTTCTTCCAGCAGAGCACGCCCTCGCACAGGAACTCCGGGGCGTTCTTGTATCTGTTCTTGGTGGTCCATGAGACAAGAGATTCCTGAACAGAGGAGTCGGACTGCACTGTGAAGAGAGGATATCGGACAGGGAGGGGCCTGGGCGGGAACTTAGCACCCTTCAAAATGGCCCTGCTTGCCAAGGCGAGCGATACAAACACAAGACTGGCAAGCGCAAGCGGGAGCCAGGATGCCCCTGAGGGATCACCTTTTGGCGGGCGAAGGTATCTTAAAGAAAAGAGAACACCAAAAATGGACAGTAACATTGCCGGGACGGTGACTTTGGCCGCTGGAGGAACGCCGTCTCGAAAGAGGCTGCCCGCCCTCTCAGCGATGACGAGACCGCCCAGCGGAAAACCACTGTCCACGGACTTCCCATCCACGAAAAGATCGAAATGCCGAAAAAAGATCATGCGTACCGTTACCGTGATCTGGGTTGATCCAATCTCGAACTCATAGTCGCCCTGGGAAAGTACGTTCAGTGAGCGGAGAACCACGGGCTCACCGTTCACGGTCACGGTGCCTCGTTGTGTGAAGAAGGAATGCGAGAAGACGATCTGAAACGTCGTGCCCTCTAGGTCTACTGACCAGGCGCGCTTGGCCATGGCTTTAGCGTCCACCCTTCTGAGGCTCGTTCACCCGAATCTCTTTGCCATTCCGAATAATCGTGATGGGGCCGAAGTTCTTGGGATCAGGCATGTCGGGATCGCCATCGGTTCTCTGTAAGCGCTCCGGGAAAAGCCCAGTATCGAGTAGGATGTCGCCCGTCCTAAGACCCAGGCGGTAGCCCAGTCCTCCGGGCAGGACTTCGATAAGTTTATAGCCATTCGGCTTTCCGTTTTTGAAGTTCTGCACGGCCCGGCCGAGCTCGAGACTGGGGGCCTTACCCTTCACCAGAGGCGTCTGGGAGCTGTTCGTGGCCTGTTGAGCACGCGAGGCGATGCACGTGCCGGTCAAAGCGATCAGTGTGCTCCCGAGGGTGAGCAGCAGGAGTGCTTTCATGTCCTGAGCGCGCTTCATTGGATCCTCGCAGCGGAGTCGTTATGGGGACTTTAGATAGAATAGAGATGAACGGGGGTAGACGGAACTCGGGAATCGAGTAGAGTTTGGGGGAGTCTTACGCCCCTGGCCTAGGATTTTATGACGCAGCAGCTTGTCCTATTCGTAGGACAAGACCGGGTCTAAGTAGTGGAAAACAGGCGTTCGTAATCAAACCAGCCATCTTTGTAGCTAAATACACTTGTATTTAGAAACAACTAATGCTAGGCTTTCCTCTGTGAAGGCGACCCGTGTCTTTCAGCGGAGGTTCACGCTTACTTGCCGCGATGGAAGGGTGCTGGTCGTTTTCATGGACGTCTGGAGGTTGCCCAAAGGGCA
>JADZFF010000014.1 GCA_020850015.1 Bdellovibrionales bacterium
CGCATCGAGGATGGGAAGTTCGTGAAATCCGGAGAGATCCTGGGGAGGCGCCCGAATCGGGCGGGAGAGCTGCCATGAGCCCAAGAGATTACTTCGTCACCTGGTCGGCGCAGAAAAACGCCGCCACGCTCCCGGTGAAACGTGCCCACGGCCCCTTCATGGTGCTCGAGGACGGGCGCGAGCTCGTCGATTTCGTATCCACGAGCTATCAGACCGGATTCGGCCATAACGAGAAGCGCATCCTCGATTCGATCCGGCGCCAGATGGACGAGATGTGCGTCGTGACGCCGAAGGCGGAGTTCGAGCTCAAGAAGAGCGTGTCCGCGCGCCTGCTGAAACTTCTGGGCCTCCCGGGCGGAAAGATCTTCTACACGGTGTCTGGCGCGGAGAGCGTGGAGAACGCTCTCAAGATCGCGCGGGACGTGACACAGCGAAAAATCGTCTGCGCGCGGGTGCAGAGCTACCACGGCGCCTCGCTCGGCGCGCTGAGCGTGACGGGCGACTGGCGCAACCCGGCGCACGCGACGGTGAGCGACTGGACTCTTCGCATTCCAGAGCCCGGCGCGGACCCGGACTGCTCTCGCACGCGCGAAGTGATCGAGAAGGCCGGACCTGGAAAGATCGCGGCCGTCATCGTGGAAACGATCACCGCGGCGAACGGCGTGATCCTCGCGCCCCAGTCCTGGTGGGACGGGCTGCAGAACATCTGCCGAGACCACGGAATCCTCCTCATCAACGACGAGGTGGCCGACGGTTTCGGGCGAACGGGCAAAGCTTTCGCTTATCAGCACTACGGCGTGAAGCCCGACATGGTCTGTTTGGCCAAGGCCATCTCTGGAGGCTACATCCCCTTCGGCGCTGTGTGGGTGTCGGACCGGCTCGCCGCGCACTACGAGGAGAAGACTCTCGTGGCTGGCCTTACGAGCTATGGCCATCCGCTCGGGCTTGCCGCGCTCCGGGGCGTGCTCGATCTCTGGGATGACCCCGCCTTCCAAACGCTCTACGCCAGAAACTGCGCCACGTTCACGGCGCGCATGGAACGGCTCGCTTCGCTGCCCAACGTGGCCGCGATCCGGGTGAAGGGGCTCTTCGGCGGAGTGGATCTGAGAGTGCCCGATCCGGACCTTTACGCGAAGCTCCTCAAGGAGGGGCTCTTCACCTTCGTGAAGGGCAACCTTCTTGTGCTCGCGCCACCTTTGAACATCGAGACCAAGCTCCTGGAGAAATGCATGGAAACGGTGGAGAAAGTGCTCGCATGACCCACGCCGCCCCGTCGAAAAGCAAAGTCTACCCGAACGCGGCGGCCGCGCTCGCCGACCTGAAGGACGGAGCATCTGTCATGAGCGGAGGCTTCGGCCTCTGCGGGATCGCGGAGAACTGCATCGACGAGCTCGAGCGCCGGGAGCTGAAGCAGCTCACCGTGATCTCGAACAACGTGGGCAACTCGGGCCGCGGGCTCGCGAAGCTCTTGAAGAAGAAGCAGATCCGTAAGGCCGTTTGCTCCTACGTCGGGGGAAACCCCGACCTGGAGAAGGCCATCCTTGCCAAGGAGGTGGAAGTCGACCTCGTGCCACAGGGCACCTTTGCCGAGCGCATGCGCGCGGCCGGCATGGGAGTGCGCGCCTTCTACACCCCCACGGGCTACGCCACCCTCGTTGCAGAGGGCAAGGAGACCAAGACCTTCGACCGGCCCTGCATCCTCGAAACCGCGCTCCACGCTGATTTCGCGATCATCAAGGCCCAGAAGGGCGATCGCTACGGCAACCTCTGGTTCAAGGAGACGGCGCGCAACTTCTCGCCCCTCATGGCCATGGCCGCGAAGGTGACCATCGCCGAGGTGGAAGAGCTCGTGGAGCTTGGCGACATCCCGCCCGAAAACGTGCACGTACCCGGCCTCTTCGTGCACCGGATCTTCCAGGGCAAGGACTACAAGAACGATATCGAGTTCCTGAAGCTTGCCGATGACACTGGTGCCACACCCGGCGCCCCCGCCGGCGCGAAGGGCTGGAGCGAGGCTCAGATGGCCGACGAGGTGGTGGCCCTTTTTTCCCAGGGCTGCAGCGTGAACCTGGGGATCGGCATGCCCACGCTCGTAGCCGAGCGCACGCCTAAGCACCTCAACGTGATGATGCATTCGGAGAACGGTGTTTTGGGCGTGAGTGGACGTCCGACGCGGGGGTCCGTTTCCCCCACGCTCATCAACGCCGGCAAGGAGACGATCGCAGTGGCGAAGGGAGCCTCGTTTTTCGACAGCTCCATGAGCTTCGGCATGATCCGCGGCGGGCACATCGATTTCTGCGTGCTGGGAGGCATGGAGGTGGACTCGGAGCGCGGGCTCGCCAACTGGATGATCCCGGGCAAGAAGGTCACTGGCATGGGCGGCGCCATGGATCTTGTGAACGGCGCGCGCCAGGTGATCATCATGCTGAGACACAAGAACAAGGAGGGCGAGACGAAGCTCGTGAAGCGCTGCTCTCTGCCCCTCACCGGCAAGGAAGTGGTGAACACCGTGGTAACCGACCTAGGTGTATTCGCCCCCACGGGGAAGAAGTTCAGAGTCCTGAAGCTCGCGCCAGGCGTGAAGCGTGAGGATCTGGGAATTCCCGAAGAGCTCTTGGAGGGCTGAGACGATGGCCGGAAAAAGCCGTGAAGCCTGGTTTACCGCGGGACTGCGCACGCCCTTTGGCCGCGCGGGCAAGGGTGCTTACTCGACGGTACGTCCTGACGATCTCTTGTCGGCCCTCCTGCGCGAAAACCGGCGCCGGTTTCCAGGAGTGTGGGAACACCCACCTGAAGATCTGATCGTGGGCTGCGCCTACCCCGAAGGCGAGCAGGGTTACAACGTCGGACGAATGGCCGCCCTGGGCGCCGGCATCGAAGCCCCTGGGGCGACCGTGAACCGCCTTTGCGGCTCGGCGCTCGAGGCCACGGCCATCGCGGCCGCACGAATTCGCGGGGGCCTGGGCGAACGCTACCTCGTGGGTGGGGTGGAGTCGATGAGCCGCGTGGTACGGCGAGGAGCGGGATTCAGCGAGTCTGAGGCGATCAAGACCGCCTGCCCCACGGCCTACATCAGCATGGGAGAGACTGCCGAGGAGGTGGCCCGCCGCTACCCCGCGCAGACCCGCGCGACTCAAGAGGAGTTTTCGGCTCGCAGCCATGAGCTCGCGCACAAGGCACACGAGCTGGGGCTATACGCCTCTCAGCTTTACGTTACCGACATCAACGGCGTTCGACTCACGCGGGACGAAGGTGTTCGCTGGCCCGCCGATCGGGCCAAGATGGCCGAGCTCAAGCCCGCGTTCAAGGAGGGTGGAGTCGTCACGGCCGCGACAAGCTCGCCTCTCTCGGACGGCGCGACTTCGGGCTGGGTGCTCTCCGAAGCTGCGGCCCGCGCCTCCGGAGTGGAGAACGCCCTTCGGATCGTGGACATCGCCTGGGGGCACGTGGCGCCCGAAGTGATGGGGCTCGGCCCGGTACCCGCCATTCGCTCGGTATTGAAGCGCAACAACCTGAAGGCCTCCGACATCGCTGCCTACGAGATCAACGAAGCCTTCGCTGTGCAAGTGCTCGCCTGCGGGCAGGAGCTCGGCATCCCGACGGCGGCGGTGAATCCCTGGGGCGGCGCGATCGCCATCGGGCATCCACTCGGGGCGAGCGGACTTCGCCTGATGATGACCCTCCACTCCCGGCTTGAGCGCGAAGGCGATGTCGGAGCGCTCGGCATCGCTTCTCTCTGCATCGGCGGCGGCCAGGGCATGGCCGTTCTCTGCGAGTACGTCAGCGAATAGGCTGATTCGCCGCCGGCAGCAGACAGGGCGCGAGCCTGAGCATGAGCTGCGAGAGGTTGAGCGGCCGCTGAAACACGTAGAAGCGGGAAGAGGTAGCGAGTTTCTCCAACGTCTGCCTCGCCGAGGCCTCGTGTTTGAGCGCGTCGTAGATCACGAAGATGGGGGGCCGGGTGGAGGCGCCGTGAATGTCTTTCAGAAGCTTGGCCCACACGAGCTCAGAGGTGCCGTCCACATCCACGATGGCGGCGGCCATCTGAGGCAGGTTGTTCTTGAGGTTTTGGTTGCCGAGCGCGGCCTGCGGAGTGTGCACCTCCCAGCGAATCGAGTCCTGGACCTTCTCGAAGGCCTTGTGCAGGAGCTCCTGCATGCCGCTACCTGGCTCGATCACCGCTAGGCGCCCTTGGGCGCCGCCTTCGACGAGGGTCTGCGCGAGCGCAGGCAGACGCTTGCCCTGCAGCCTCTCGTTCTCAGCCCGGAAAAGATCGCGCATCGAAACCACGCCCACGAGGTCACGACTCTGGGTCTCGGCGCTGGTGCGCACCACCGGAAGGTGGCGGATGCTGTAGGTCAACATCACCTCGGCAGCGCGATGGAGCTCCGAGAGCTCGATCGTCCGTACCGGCTTGCTCATCACCGTGCGGATCGGCTTGTCCCAGAAATCGCCCCTGCGGAGCAGGAGGGCGTTCTTCAGGAGGTCGCGTTCGGTGAAAATCCCCTCGATCTCATCGCCGCCCCCATCGGACAGGATCAGGGTGGACCCCACGGCCTCGTCGACCATCCGGTGGATGACCTCCGAGATCGTCTGATCGGCTCTGGCAAGAATCGCCGGAGAGACGAACCAGCCCTCTGCCGTTTTTTGAGCACGACCCATGGAACTCCTCGATTATGCGCCGCATTGACGGTGGGCGAAAATTCCCTGTCACACCCTGCGGGGCGCCTGCGTATAGTTCAGTATAGGAAACCCGCCCCTTTGGGGGAACAACACTTTGAGAAAGGTTTATTCCATGCGCCTCTTTCTTCCTCTCGTAGCCCTTATGTTCTCGGTAACCACCGCCCCCCTCTCGATGCCGGCGTCTGCCGACGAAACCGCCGCTCCCGCCGCGAAAACCTGCGAGTGTAAAGGCGAATGCGCGAAGAAGTGCGCTGAAGCCGGCAAGTGCCTCTGCAAGGAGGGACACGAGGGCCACGGGAAGCATGAGGCTGACGAGGCCAATGCCGCCGAACACAAGAATTGCGAATGCCACGGCAAGCAGGCCGCCGCCGGCAAGAAGTGCGACAAATGCCACGACAAGGCAGGCGCCAAGGCGGCGAAGCCTGCAAAAGCCAAGACCTGAGCCTGAGTCCTGAATCCTTCGAAGGGCCGCGCGGGTTCCGCCCGTCGCGGCCTTTCTACTTTCTCTCCACCGCTCCGGCAACCAGCTCCCGAGCCAGCCCTTCCTCGAGCCAGCCGCGCCAGCCCCTCTTCTCCCACGCGGCGGGCAGGGCCTGAGAGAGATCCTGGAGGCGCGCCATCACCTCGGGCGAGAACCCGCAGGGCGAAATGAGATGGAACGGTGCCAAGTCGTTGACTACGTTCACCGCCATGCCGTGATAGGTGACCCACTTCCGAACGGCGATGCCAAGGCTTGCCACCTTTCGGGCGGCCGAGCCCGAGCCCACCCAGACACCGGTGGCGTCGGGGCGAGCCTCCACCGTGAGGTCAAAGGGCGCGAGCAGGCGCGCGAGCGCTCCTTCGAGGCGGCGGAGGTGGCCCTCCACGTCGTGGTCAGCGCCCAGCGACGAGCCGTCGAGCTTCACGATGGGGTAGATCACGAGCTGACCGGGCCCGTGATAGGTGAGATCTCCGCCACGTTCGGAATCGGCCACGGAGATCCCTCGCGCCGCGAGCGCGCGCTCGTCGAGCGGCATCGCGCGAAGCTCCTGCGCTTCGCCTGAGCGGGGCCGCTGCAGCCCTTTTCCTCGCGTGACCACGGCCGCGTGCTCTAAAAAAAGCACGGTGTCCGGAATCTCGCCACGCGCGCGCGAGTCCACGAGCTCATGCTGAAGTCGGCGCACAGTCTCGTATTCGGGGAATCCGTCGACCGACCAGTAGCGAACCTCAGCCCCCGGAGCTCCGCCCGGACCTGCAAGCTGAACCCGGGTTTCGGTTCCGCTCAGTCCCTGGCCGAACTCCACTTTCCGACTCCTGCGCCTAGGCGTGCGCCGAAGCGCCTGCTCCGGCCGATGCCGAAGGCGCCTTGCGCTGGAAGATGTGCACGGCGTGCCCCAGCGTGGCCTCGGCCGCTTCCATGAGCGTCTCGGGGAGCGTGGGGTGCGCGTGCACCGTAAGAGCCAGGTCTTCCACGCGCGCGCCCATCTCGAGTGCGAGCGCGGCTTCCGCGATCAGGTTCGAGGCCTCGCAGCCCACGATGTGCACGCCCAGTAGACGGCCCGTGCGGCGGTCGCCCACCATTTTCACGAAGCCGTCAGTCTCAGTGACGGAGAGCGCACGACCATTCGCCGCGAAGGGGAAGTTGCCGATCATCACGTCGATGCCCTCGGCCTTCGCCTGAGCTTCGGTCATGCCCACCGTAGCGATTTCCGGGTCCGTGAAGATCACGGCCGGCATGGCCACGACGTCGTAGGCGACGTTCTTGCCGCCGAGCGCTTCAGCGCAGACCAGGCCTTCCTTCGAGCCCTTGTGAGCGAGCAGAGGCTGGCCCGCCACGTCGCCGATGGCCCAGAGGTTCGGCATCGTCGTCTGACGGCGCTCGTTCACCAGGATGAAGCCCTGCGCGTCCACACGCACGTTGGTTTTCTCAATCCCAATGGCATCCGTATTGGGCTTGCGCCCCACGGTGATCAGCACCTTGTCGAAGATGGCGGATGTAGTCTTTCCGCCGGCGTCGAATTCCACCTCCACGCCCTTGGCGCCCTTCTTGTACCCCTTGACCTTCGTGGAGAGCAGGATCTCCACTCCACGTTTCTTGAGCGCCTTCTCCACCACTCGCGTGAGCTCGGGGTCGACGCCGGAGAGCAGGCTCGCCGCGGCCTCCACTACCGTCACTTTTACGCCGAGTTTCGCGTAGAAGGTGCCGAGCTCGAGCCCGATGTACCCTCCGCCGATGCAGAGCATGGTCTTTGGCATCTGCTCTTGAGCGAGCGCACCCGTGGAGTCGAGGATCTGCTTCTGATCGATGTCCCAGCCAGGGATCCTAGCCGGGCGCGAACCCGTCGCGATCACACAGTCCTTGAAGGCCATCTCGTAGGTTTCGCCACCCGACTTGATCTGAAGCGCCTGCGCGTCCAGGAAGGTGGCCTCGCCCGCGATCGTCTTGCAGCCGTTGGCCTTGAGCAGGCCCGCAACACCGGTGGTGAGCTTCTTTACGACCGAGCTCTTCCACTCCACCATCTTCTTGAGGTCGACGTCGACCCCTTTTACGGTGATGCCCATCTCCGAGGCATGCCCCATCTTCTCGACGAGCGTGCCCGCGTAGATCAGCGCCTTCGAGGGGATGCAGCCCACGTTGAGGCACACACCGCCGACATTCTCACGCTCGATCACGGTGACCTGCCGGCCCATCTGGGCCGCGCGGATCGCGCACACATAACCGGCCGGACCGGCCCCGATAATGACGACGTCTGCCTGTTCTTTGCGGGTTGCCATGTCTCTCGTTCCTTTTTTCTTTAGACGCGGTCGAGCATCATGAGGCCCGGCTGCTCGATGTACTGGATGAAGTCCTTCATGAACTCGGCGGCGATGGCGCCGTCGACGATGCGGTGATCGAGCGAGATGGAGAAGTAGGTCCAGTCGCGGATCACGATCCTCTCCACGCCTTTGATCTCCTTCACCACGGGCTTGCGGAAGATCTTGTTGAAGCCCAAGATCGCCACTTCCGGGAAGTTGATCACTGGAGTCGCGAATAGGCCGCCGATCGAGCCCGCGTTCGTGAGCGTGATCGTGCCGCCGGTGAGGTCTTCGCGCGTGAGCTTCTTGGCCCGCGCCCGCGCCACCACGTCTTGGATCTCGGCGGCGATCTCCAAAATCGACTTACTCTCAACATTCTTGATTACCGGAGCGGTGAGGCCGTCCTCGGTCTGAACGCTGAGGCCGATGTTGTAGTAGTGCTTGTAGACAATTTCGCCCGCAGCTTCATCCAGCGTGGAGTTGAGGACGGGGTACTTGCGCAGCGCCTGCACCATGGCCTTCATCACGATGGGCAGATAGGTGACTTTGATCCCCTTCGCGGCGCCCATCTCCTTGGCGGACTCGCGCAGCTTCACGAGCTGGGTGGCGTCGCACTCCTCGACGTAGGTGAAATGCGCGGCCTTGGCCTTGGACTCGGCCATCTTCTCGGCGATCTTCTTACGCAAGCCCTTGAAGGCCACGCGCTCTTCGCCGCCCGCATGCTGGGTGGCCGCCGAACGCGCACTCGCGCCTCCCGAGCTGAATCCACCACCGGAGCGCATGGACATGCCGCCGCCCTTTACGAAGCGCTCGACGTCCTCACGCATCACACGGCCCGACGGGCCACTGCCCGCGACTGTCCCAAGATCGATTCCCACCTCGCGCGCCATGCGCCGGGTGGAAGGAGCCGCGAGTGCGCGGCTGCCCGGGGAACGCCTCTCCACGGGGATCGCGGGGCCAGCGGAAACGGCGCCGCCGTTTGCGCGGGGCGCGGGTGCCGGCTTCGGAGCCTCTGCCTTGGGGGCCGGAGCCGCGGGGGCCGACGGGGCGTGTCCGTGGGCCGCGCGGCCCTTGAGCGTGTCGGAGTCGCCGCCTTCGAAGGTGATGAGGGTTTCGCCCACCTTCACGGTGGCGCCTTCCTTCGCGTGCGTGGACACCACCTTCGCCTTCACGGGCGAGGGGATCTCGATCGTGGCCTTGTCGGTCATGATCTCGCAGAGGGGTTGGTCGTGGCCCACTTCCTGTCCGGCTTTCACCTTCCAGGCGACGAGCTCGCCCTCCATCACGCCTTCACCCAATTCGGGCAACGCAAATCCAATGCTCATAACCGTCCCTCTCTCTGTTTCCGGGTGGCACCTTCAATGAAAAATTCAGCGGCTTTGTAGCTGGAACGCACCAGCGCGCCAGACGCGACATATAAAAATCCGTGGGCCCGCGCCATCTCGGCGAGCTTCTCGTACTCCTCGGGAGTGTAGAAGCGCTCCACCGGGAGATGCTCCAGCGAAGGGCGCAGATACTGGCCCAAGGTCAGCACGTCAACGCCGTGGGCGCGAAGATCGCGGAACGCCTCGTCGAGCTCCGCTTCTGTTTCGCCCATGCCGAGCATGATGGAACTCTTCGTGAAGAGCGCGTGCCCCTGCGAGGCCGAGATGACCTTGGCGTCCTTCAGGGTCTTCAGGCTCTGGTCGTATCCGGCGCGCGGGTCACGCACGCGGTACTGCAGGCGTCGCACGGTTTCCACGTTGTGGGCGTAGACGTCGAGCCTTGAGCCCGTGACGATCTTGATCTGCTCCTGGATTCCCTGGAAGTCGGGCACGAGGGCCTCCACCAGGATCTCGGGGTTCAGGCGTTTGATCTCCTGAATGGTAATGGCGAAGTGGCGGGCGCCGCCGTCGGGGAGGTCGTCGCGGTCGACCGACGTGAGCACGACATAACGAAGTCCCAGATCGGCAATGGACCGCGAAACGTGAAAAGGCTCATGCGGATCCAAGGGCGGAGGCCGGCGCGCCGTCTTGATGGCGCAGAAGCGGCACGCGCGGGTGCAGGTGTCGCCGCCCAGCATGAAAGTCGCTGTGCCCGAGCTCCAGCATTCGGCCACGTTCGGGCAGCGGGCCTCTTCGCACACGGTGTGGAGCTTGCGCTCGCGAAGCATGCCCTTGATGCGAGTGTAGGTCTCGCCGCCGGGGGCGCGCACTTTGAGCCAGCGGGGCTTCTCGCCCGGGGCGATGGCGGCGGCTTTGGAGGGCGACAGCGGTTTCGCGAGACCTTCCGCGATAGCCGTGAGGGCTCCGGCGGCTCGGGAATTCGGAATCTGTCCGGAGCTCGGAGCGGACGTCGGCCCTTCGGCCATTCCTCCGGACTCCCCCCCGGTGGTGCGGTCAATATCTGATGGATTCAACGACTTGTCCTTATCACGGGTGGGCTGGAAGCCAGAAACTCTAAGGCCCCCCGGTGTTTCCACCGGGAGGCCCGAGAGTAGGAGAGAGAGAGGAGTAGAATAATGACTGCATCGTGCAGTCGCGGGGAGCCCTAGTGCAGGAGTGATGCCATTCCGATTGTTTTTGTCGGATAATGGGTGGTGCGCTTCGGCGCCAGGTTTCACATCCAGTTGGACCGCATCTCTGCTCGCTTTTGGATAGAGGCTCAAGGTTTCGTGGTGTGAACATCTGAACTTAATGCACACCTGCTCACCCCGTATTCACTCTCCCTGCGTTGGCTCCGCGGGAGAGCAGACCTCCGACACCACCGTAGTCAAATGTCGCCTTTGAAACGCACATTTGGGTCCATCGATCGGACGCTACTTCAGAGAGGACTTCAGTCGTCGGCAGGCGAGGAAGCTCGAAGCCGGAGTCTGGAAGTCGGAGTCAAATGTGCGTTTCAAAGGCGACATTTGACTACGGAGCATAGAAAAATCCCCGCTCTCTCCGAGTCCTTCAGAGAGAGCGGGGTTGAGAGTGAGAGTGAGAGTGAGAGAAAGTGAGAGAAAGAGAGGGGAACGGGACGCGGGAAAAAAGTCGGGGAATCTTTTTCGAGGCCGCGAGACCGATTAGAGGGCGTCTATCGCGGAACTGGGCATGACGAACTCGCCCGCGGACTGGCTCCATTCCGGATAAACGAACTGCGGGGGCCGAAGATCAGCGGCCCAGGATCCCATCGGGGCTTCTGGATGCGAGGCCACACCCGGCTGAGCCAGCGCCCCCCAGGGTGAAAACAGCGGATAGTTCATCTGACCCAGAAGGGGCTGACCCTGGGCCTGAGCGAACATGGCGACCATGGGGGAGGAACCCGGCAGCGTAGCGGCGCTTCCAAATCGCGGGGGCGCGGTGAAGAACGAAGTGATGTCCACGTTCTGAATCAGCCGGCTCGAGGCGGCGGCGTCGAGCGCGCGGGTGGGCACGGGTGCGTATCGCTCCACCCCCAGGATCTGGCAGGAGGCGCAGGTCAGGGCGCTGGGGCGCACTGGGTGCGGACCGCCTTCGGATGCTGTAAGCGACGCGAGCGAGGGTGTCGCAAGGGCGAGTACTGCGAGGGCTAAGTATGAGCTCTTGGGGTTCAATCGAATCCGAATCACGGGGACCTCCAGCGACGTTCCACAGGTCAAGTACGCGCCCCGCCTAGAGCAATCCGGGTGCCAAGCCCCGCGCCAGAGAATGCAACGGATCAACTGGCTGAAATCCCGCGAAATTGCGGCACCGCGCCCTTCGGGGGATTTTCCGCGGCCTGTCCAAACCCTGGACACGTGGACAGGCCGGCGCCGCTCTGCGACACTTTTCCTTAGGTGGCA
This sequence comes from Bdellovibrionales bacterium, assembly GCA_020850015.1. Classification (GTDB taxonomy): domain Bacteria; phylum Bdellovibrionota; class UBA1018; order UBA1018; family JADZFF01; genus JADZFF01. The sequence continues at coordinate 11,243 of JADZFF010000014.1, forward strand.
CGGGGAAATTCGAGTCGAAGGCGGAACCGCCAGGAGCGGGGACAGATCACCATTCTGGTGGCGACGATGATCACCACCTTTCTGCTTTTCTTCATGTTCGTGGTGAACGTGGGGATGCTCGTGAACGCGAAGATCAACCTTCAGAACGCCGCGGATCTGGCCGCATACGCCGGAGCCTCCACTCAGGCCCGGCTGCTCAACAACATCAGCTTCCTGAACTACGAGATGCGGCGGCAGTACAAGAAATTCCTGTTTCGCTACCACATCGTGGGCAATATGGCGGCCCGGCCCGGCTCGAGCCCCAATCTCGAGGCGAATCCCGCCTGCCAGCAACAGGTGCTCGGTGGGCCTGAGCGCATCTGGACGCCCACAGGATGCCTGCAGGACAACTACGGGGTTCCCACGATCTGCGTGATCTTCAATTCCTCCGACAACTTCTGCCAGGTGGCACAGAGCGCTGCCCTAGCACTGCCCACCGCCACGACCGGCATCCTCGACGGAATCACGTTGGCCCTAAAGGACAGTATTCAGCAGTTGGAGCTGATTCGACAGTCTCGCTGCGCCCACGTCGGACGCATGAACGGGCTCATCGCAACCTTGTGGCTTTTCAACGCGGATCCGGATCTGACAAACCTCCTCCAAGCTGTGACCTCGCTTGGAAACCCGGCTGAGACGCGCGACTATCAGAACATTATTCCGATCGTTAAGGGACTCGGCCTGATTCCAAGAATGTCGATTCTCAGCCACCGGATTGATACGCTCGTTGATTACGTAAATTTCCCGCCACAGGCGGATGCCACTGCCGAGTCGGTGAACGCCCTGATCAGCGAGAAGGACCCCGGTGGAGTGGAACGGATCGCTTTGGCCTATTTCACGGCGCAGAAAACCCTGGGTCCGACTTTTTCTCCAGGCGAGGGCGAAGAGGGGATGACCTTGACCGAAATCCTCCCGGTGGGCGGAACGGCCGATGCGAATCTCCTCAAGCTCAATCGTGTTGGAGGCGAATTCGAGGTCTATTACATCGAGCCAAGGCTGGCGGGCGGAGGAAGTACCGACTGCATCAACACACCCATCCGCGTAAACATCAAGAGCCTCGTGCTCGCGGTATCCAAGGATCCAACCGTGCTGACCTACTACGCCGTCAGACTCAAGGCTTCCACTCGCGTGTTGTTTTCTCCCTTCGGCAGGGTGACTCTGAAAGCCTATGCGGCGGCGCAGCCCTTCGGGAGTCGGATCGGCCCGCCCATGACCACGGTAAACTTTCGAAAGGACGGAGCGGCTCCGTCCGGCAATTTAGCTGCGATCCTCACCTGCGGACCTTCGGAGTGCACTGGTACGCCAAACCTTGCGATTCAAGCCGGCGACTCCTCCTCTAACGGCTGGTGGACCAATAGCACCTGGGAGGAGTACTTCAGGGTCCTGCGCCCCGTTCCAGGGCCGGGCCAACCCCCTCTGGGCACTCGAGACTTCGAGAGAGCTTATACGGCGGCAATGCTTCCCAGCCCGGCGGAAAAGGGGAAGTACAATATTCCCCACGACCTTGGGGCAACCTCATCGGACAAGTTCAACAAGGAGTCGGGCAACCCTTTCCTGCGGTTCTTCTCGGAAACGGATGGCTCCGCAAACTCTCACACCTACTCTTTCTGGGCACCGATCGTTTCACCCGACAAGGGAGGCAACGCCGCCGGCGGACTTCAGCGGACGCTCAACGAGATGCTCGAAGAAACCTTTCCCACCATCCCCCCCTCCGATCTTCAGGTGATCTCGGATAGCATCGCGGCCTACGCGAACCGAATCAATACCTCCTCCGGCGAGGACGGCGAGACCTTCAACGTGGCCCGAATCATCAATCCCAACGTCGTGAAGGACCTCTCGACCGGCAACTTCGAAAACTCCAGTGCAGGCCTGCCCGACAATCTGGTCATGCGAAACCGCGAAGACTTCATCACTTCGTGGAATGACGCAGATGATCAAAATATCATCGATCGGGGACGCATCGGGTACAGCGTCAAGCTCGTGAGCTTCAAAACGCTCCGCGACAAGACCAACCCCGCCGATGGCGCCACGGCCTATACCAACGATCTTCCCACGGGGTTCGACGCCGACTCCGACCGGGATCTCCAGGCCATCGAGCACTGATCGCCATCGATCGAAGCCCGTTGCAAAGCCCGTTGTCCTTCGCTAACTTGCGATTCCCTTCAGAGGAGATCGTCATGGCGAAGAAAAAAGCGAAAGCAAAAGCGAAAAAAGCCCCCAAGAAAGCGGCGAAGAAGCCCGCGAAAAAGGCCGCGAAAAAGCCGGCCAAGAAAGCCGCGCCGAAAAAGGCCAAATCCGCGAAAAAGCCCGCGAAGAAAGCCGCGCCGAAAAAGACGGCCAAGAAGCCGGCCGCGCCGGCCATCAGGAAACTCGCTCCGGCAGCCGCCGCGGGAGCGATGATGGCTGACCCGATGGACTCCGAGCCGAAGGTGGACGGCGAAGCCGGCGAAGGGCTCGACGAGGAGGAGACCCTCGATGAGGACTTCGCTGAAGACGAGGATCTCGACGACGCCGAGTTCGAGGACATCGAGGAAGAAGCCTCCGCAAAGGAGGAGCTCGATGACCTGGATGACGAGGGCGACGAGCCCGTCGAAGAGCCCGAGGACGACGACCTCTGAGCCCTTTGGCCCGTTGAGGCCCGGAGACTAGGCGTGGAAATCCGGGACGTGATCCATGGCGCGATCCTCTTGGAGGATTGGGAGCTCCCCGTGGTGGACTCTCGGTACTTCCAGAGGCTCCGCCACATCAAACAGCTCGGATTCGCGGAGTTCAGCTTTCCCAGCGCTACCCACAATCGTTACATCCACAGTCTGGGAGCCATGCACACGGCCTCCCAGGCTTTTCAGTCGATCTTCCGCCCCTATCGGGAAAAGGATTTCACGGCGCGCTTCCTGGCCGTAACCCGGTTGGCGGCTTTGCTCCACGACATTGGCCACGGCCCCCTCTCGCACACGACCGAGTTCGCGATGCCGCTCGCCTCGGCCTTGAAGGTGCCGGGGCTTCCTCCTTCACAGGCTGCTGACGAGCAGGCGACTCACGAGCACTACACCCTGAAGATCGTGCTCGATTCAGGACTCACCCCGATACTCCAGGAGGCGGGCCGCCGCTTCGGCTTCGGCCCGAAGCACATCGCGGGACTGATCGAGCCCGAGATCACGGTGGATGACGACTTTTTCCACGTCGAACTGGAGGGGCAGCGCGTGGATTTCCGCCCCTTGCTTCAGCAACTCATCTCAAGCGAGCTCGACGCCGACCGGATGGACTACCTTCGCCGAGACAGCAACGCCGCCGGAGTGAGCTACGGGCATTTCGACTTCAACTGGCTCGTGGGGAACCTGACCTCACATATCGCGGGCGGAAAGTGCTTCCTGGCCCTCCAGCATCGGGCCCTGTTCTCCTTCGAGGACTTCCTGATCTCCCGCTACCACATGTTCCTGATGGTCTATTTCCACTACAAGAGCGTGATCTACGACGAGATGCTGCAGCAGTACCTGCGCAACCCCGACTGCGGGTACCGGCTTCCCGCCGATGTGGAGGCCTACTGCGAGAGCACCGACGCCCAACTCTTCGGTCACCTGGGGAAAAGCTCGAACGAGTGGGCGCGGAGAATCGTCGAGAAGCGGCCCTACCGGATCCTCGTTGAACTCCATTCCGGGATACCCGCTACGCGGAGGGCCAAGGACTCGCAGGATCGCCTCTACGACGAGCTCATTCAGCGGCTGCGGGCGGATGGCACCCCCTTCCTGACAGGGAAGTCCACGGGCGAGCTGTCGAAGTACTACCGGAAGCTCTCGAAGAACGGGGAGACGGCCCGGCCCATCTTCGTCCGCTACGACAACCACTACAGCGCCCCGGAATTCATCCCTCTCGACAAGTGCACGGACCTCTTCGAGCGGTATAGCGAACGCCGCTCGATTCGCCGGATCTACGTATCGCCCGAGGACTACCGAAAGCTGCGGGCCGGGGGCCGCGGAGCGCCTCTCAGGTACGAGGACAGCGCCGAAGACGACTCCCTCCCCCTCTCGCCCTAATCGATCCCCCTGAAATTACAGGGAATCATGCCATCTCCTAATACTTGACTCTATGTGTCAATCTTGATACAGTATGCCCGTAGTAGAGCGATCTCCCGCATGACGCCTGGGGGATCGACAGCCGGCGGTCCCGGCGGCGGACGTAGAAGTTGAACCCAGTGGATGCAGGTCAAGGCGGATCCGATGAAACAATTTCCTTCGTGGTTAGTGAACTCCTCCGTGGCTCTTTCCGGAGTGGCGCTCGTGGCGGCCGTGGTGGCCTGCGGGCAGAACACGACCCTGACCGAGAAAAGCGCCCTGGAGGTGCTGAAAGACGAGGCCGCCCAGACCTCCGAGGCTCCGTCGCACCCTTCGAACGGCCAGGTTGATCCGGTTGATCCGGTGGTGGAGCCCACGGAGCCCGTCGTCGCGCCGGTTGAGCCCGGTCCCGGTGGCACGACGACCGTGTACGTGTATCGCTCGGGTCCCTATCAACGCCATGTCCGCGCGTTGCCCCTCACCGAGGAAGAGATCGCCGCGCTCCCGCGCGAGAGCATGCCCTACATTCCGACGCTCAACGATCCACGCGGCGGCAACTACCGCCACCGCCTGCCGATCCTGAACCTGGGCGAGATCTACGGCCCGGCGAGCACCGACAGATTCGCGGACGGCCCGAGGGAGCGAAAGCGCACCTATACGCCGGTCGTTTCCGGCCACCCCACGATCCTCGATTCGCAGATCATCCTGAAACTCCCTTTCCGCAACCTGCCTCCGCGCAGCGCGCTCGAGGAGTGGACAAGCCCCCGCGACTACCTCGACATGCACCTGTACATGGCCAAGCTCTCCGATGACGGCTACGCGAAAACGGAGATGATGTGCTTCCCCCAGGCGAGGCGCTGCTCCGGCTCCGAGTACACGGCCGGAAACTTCCTCGGGAACATCAACGACACTGGGTTCTTCAACGGCACCCGCCCGAGCCAGTACAACACTTTCCTGGAGTCGCAGTTCCTCCGTGAACGCGTGCGCCTGAGCGGCCGCTGGTACTACCATGGCGAGCTGATCCTGCCTTTCTCAGAGCTCCTGAAAACGGACGAGGAGCTGCTCGCGCGGAATCCCGGCGCGCGCCGCCCCACCGATGTCAGCATCCTGGACCTGGTCTACGGCGATACGCCGGCGGACCAGCCCCTCTTGTCTCGGGATGTCTACGTCGTGGTGGCCGACGACAGCTATGTGTCGCGAAACCTCACCTTCGCCCTCATGGGGTTCCGGGTGAAGGACGGAGTGGAAATCCGCTTCCCCGGCGTGCCTGAGACGGGAGCCGGCCAATGAGCTCGCTGAAACAGAGCAAGTTCTGGTACGCGGTGCCGGCGCTCGCGGCCGTGGGGTCGGCCACGGCCTTGTTCGCGGCCGCCGAGGTCCAGGCCTCGGTCAGCGTGCAGACGCTGACTCCGGTCATGAACGGAACCTACCAGCTCACCGAGGACGCGCGCGGCCGCTTCGAGCCCGAGTCGTCCGAGTGGAGCGGCGACCGTTTCTTCTTCAACGGCCAGTACAACTTCGTGGACGACCCGCTCGTGAAGTTCGACGAGAACCGCGACCAGAAGGTGGGCACGGTGGTGGACAGCATCCACACCCTGAACCTCACGGGCGGCGTGTTCTTCCGGCCGGGCCTCAGCATCGGCGCCACGCTTCCCATGAACCTTTCGCGGCCCTACGGCTCATCGGGGCGATTCGCGCTCGGCGATTCCCGCCTTCAGGCCAAATTCCGCCTCACCGCCGCCGACAGCCGTACGCACTTCAGCGTCGCGCCCGAGCTCTCGGTTCCCACGGGCTCCGAGGCCGACTACCTTTCCTCGGGCACCCTGGGCACGGGCCTGCTCATGAGCCTCGAGCGCGACTTCGGCCGCCTGAGCGTGGCCCTGAACCTCGGCTACCGGTTGAATCCCGGCGCGCGCTACGAGACCGTGGACTACCGCCAGATGATCCCGCTCGGAATCGGCGCGCACTACCGCCTGAGTGAGCGCTGGGGCGTGAACGCCGAGGCTGGCGGGGCCATTGGCTTCCCGATCCGCCCCTTCAACAACCCGGGCGACTTCTACCTAGGCGGCCGTTACCAGTTCAACCCGGGCGTGGCGCTCTCGAGCGGCGCGGCCTTCCGGAGCCTCGGCACCGGGAGCGACGGCCATTTCCGTTGGATCGTGGGCTTCAGCATGTCGCCCCAACCCAAGGCCTACGCCGAGAAGGCCCGCACCGACCGGGTGGTGATCCACTCGGCGGCGACCGAGGCCTGCGGCATCCGCCCCTACACCGCCACCTTCGCGGCCCGCCCCCTGAGCGCATCTGAGTTCGAACGCTTCCGCGGGCGCCTGCCCTACCGGAGCGCCCGCCACGCCGTGCCGGCGCTCCAGATCGGCCAGAAAACCGGCATCGCCCAAAAGGGCATCCCCTACGTGAAGGACGCCCAGGTGATGTTCGCGGTGGACCTCACGAACCTCCCTCCGGCCCAGGCCGTGGTGAAGGCCGAGAACGTGGCCATCAAGCTGAACGTGACGAAGGTGTCGAGCGATCCCTACACGAACACCGAGCTGCTCTGCCTGCTTGAAGAGCGAGTGTGCTCGGGCGACGTGTACGAGGACCCCAAGTGGGTGGACAGCATCAACCCGGCCTTCTTCCGCGGCGACCTGCCCCGGAACCGCTCGTTCTCCCGCCGCTACCTGACGCGCGTGTTGGACCGCGTGGGCTCCCAGCGCCTCTACTCCTCAGAGGTGACGCTGGAGTTCAACCAGCTCCTCGCGGCCTACTCGGAGAAGGGCGGAACGATGGGCGTGCTCTACCGCGGCGCCCGGAGCGACCAGCCCGTCGGGAAGAAGACCCTCTACTTCACCGTGGCTGACGACACCTACGTGGGCTCGGGCGATGCCCAGGTGGTGGTGAACCTCACCGAGGACACCTGCAAGACCCTGGAGCTGACGCAGAATTTCGCGCGGCCCACGATCAAGACCACCACCACCATCGAGACCACCTCCCGCAAGGGCAAGGGCTCGAAGGGCACGGTGGTGAAGAGCCGAAGCGTCATTGAGCGCCGTTCGATCCCCGTGACCCAGCAACCGACCCAGCAGCAGAGGAAACCCAAAGCATGAAAACCGCAGTCGTTGCCCGCAATATCGCCGTACTTTCGATCCTCGCGCTCACGCTGACCGCAGCCTCCTCGGCCGCCTGGTCCGCGGAGCCCGCGCCGCGCGCCCAGCAGATGAGCATCTACCGCAAGGCCTACATCGCGGGCTTCAAGGCAGGATGGCGGAAGGCCGCCACGAGGGACACCAACAGCCTTCAGGGCGGAAGCTCCTCGGCATCGGGCGACGTGTCCTCGCCCTTCGGGCTTTCTGCGGACTGGAAGACTTTCGCGGGCGCCGAGGGCATGAGCTTCTCGGCCCTCCGCTTCAATCCCTCCTACCAGCTCAGCCCCTCGTTCTCGACCAGCGCCACCGTGGGCACCCGCGTGGCCTTCACCGACGACAGCCGGGCCAAGATCGAGGACGCCAGACTGATCTTCAGCCACTCGGGCGGCCAGATCGCCCGCGGCGTGAGTTTCAAGGCCAAGTCCGAGCTGCTCCTGCCCTTCAGCGTGGCGAGCCGCAACGAGGAGCGCCTCTCCACGAGCATCAAGCTGCTTCCGAAATTCTGCTTCGATTTGTCCGAGGCCGGCATGAAGGGGCTTGATTCATACCTCCTGCTGAATGCCTCGCGCCGCTTCCACCGCTCCGACGTGAGCGCTTCGGGCTCGGCGAACACGCGCACGAACTTCTCGCCCGAGGTGGGCACGGGTTACGCGGTCTCCAAGGCGGTGTCCGTATACGCGGGCTTCGCGCGCACCTTCTCATGGAACACGGCCGGCGACGCGAGCGACGGATACGAGCACTACCAGGAGCTGGGATGGACCGCCTCGCCCCAGGTGAGCCTGGCGCTCGGGCACTACAACGAAGGCCCCCTGACCCCGAGCGACAGCCTCGCCTTCTGGAGCGACGCCGGGTCGTCGATCTACGGTGCCCTGACCTACACCTTCTGAGCCCCCGCGAAGCGCCCTACTTGCGCTTCATGCGGGCCTGCTTCTCCTCCATCCGGTTCACGTACCACGAAGAGAGGCCTGCGGTGACAAGCACGCCGACGATCACCATCAGGCTCACCATGCTGGGGATCTTGTACCATTCCATGATGAGCATCTTGATGCCAACGAAGCCCAAGATCACCGCGAGGCCGGGCTTGAGGTAGCGGAACTTGGCCACCCAGCCCGAGAGCACGAAGTACATGGCCCGAAGCCCCAGCACCGCGAGGATGTTGGAGGCGAAGGCGATGAAGGGATCCCGGGTGACCGCGAACACGGCCGGGATGGAATCCACGGCGAACACGAGGTCGGTCATCTCGATCACGCAGAGGGCGAGGAAAAGGAGCGTGGCCTTCCGTTTCCCGCCCTCGAGCGCGAAGAAGTGCTCGCCGTGCAGCTTGTCCGTGAAGGGGATGCGCCGCTTGAGGAACTTCACGAATCCCGTCTCGGTCACGTCCTTCTGCTCGTCGGATTCGAAGAGGAACTTGCCCGCGCTGAAGATCAGGATCGCGCCGAAGATATACATGATCCAGTGAAAGCGATGGATCAGGTCGGCCCCCACCACGATCAGGATCCCGCGCAAGATCACGGCGCCGAATATCCCCCAGAACAGCACGCGATGCTGGTGGGTGGCGGGGATCTTGAAGCTCTTGAAGATGAGGAGAATGACGAAGAGGTTGTCGACGCTGAGGCTGAGCTCCACCAGGTAGCCCGTGAGGAACTGCAACCCGGGTTCGTTGCCGTAGCGGCCGGCGAACCAGCCGTTGAATCCCATCGCCAGAGCCACCCAGAAGCCACTGAGAAGGAGCGCCTCCTTGACGTGAAGCGCGCGCTTGTTGCGGTGGAAAAAGGCCAGATCGGCCAGGATCAGAAAGACGACGGAACCGATGAACGCTGGCCAAAGCCAGTTGTCTGCGACGGAAAGGAGACTCGACATGAATGTGTTTTACCTCGGGAACCCGCGCCCTGTCCCCTTCAACTGAGCTATGCTATGACCCAGGGCATCATGCTTTCCTTTTACGCCACCTGCCTCACCGGTCTCGAGCAGCCGCTCGCCGAGGAGCTGAAAACCTTCGGCGCCCTCGAGGTGAAACCCGGGCGCGCGGGCGTGGCCTTCGGGGGAGAATGGGAGAGCGCGCTCCGCGCCTGCCTGTGGTCCAGGATGGCGAGCCGGATCCTGCTGCCTCTCTTGCACGCCGAGATCGACGGCGCGGAGTCGCTCTATGAGGCTGCGAAAACCGTACCCTGGGAAGAACACCTCGGACCCGAGCAGACCTTCCGCATCGAGGCTCACGGCACGGCTCCGGGCCTCACGCACACCCTGTTTTCCGCCCTCAAGGTGAAAGACGCCCTTGCCGATCGCTTCCGCGCGCGCATGGGGCGCCGCCCTTCCGTGGACACGAAAGAGCCCGACGTGCGCTTCCAGGTTCTGCTTCGGCAGGGCCCGCGCGGAGGGAAGCCCTCAGCCGACTTCAGTCTGGATCTGAGCGGCGACAGCCTCCATCGTCGCGGCTACCGCACCCGGGCGGGCGAAGCCCCGCTTCAGGAGAACCTCGCGGCGGCCGTGCTCTGGCTCACGGGCTGGAACGGCAAGCCGCCCGAGACGCCGCTCATCGACCCCTGCTGCGGCTCGGGCACGCTCGTGATCGAGGCGGCGCTCATGGCCGCGGACATCGCGCCGGGAATCACCGCTGGCCGCACTTTCGGGGCTGAACGCTGGCCCGGGCTGGACCGCGGGATCTGGAAACGTTTATGGGTGGAGGCAGCCGAACGGCGCGCGGCGGGGATGGACCGCATGCCGGGCCAGGCGCGACTCATCGGCTACGACCAGGATGAAGGTATTCTGCGCGCGGCGCGCTCGAACGCCGCCGCGGCCGGCATCTCCAGGCTCGTGACTTTCGAGAGGCGCGCTTTCGCCGACTGGACCCCCCGGATGGCCCTGCCGCCCGGCGGACCGGGGATCATCGTGGCCAATCCTCCCTACGGCGAACGCCTCTCCGAGGCGGCCGAGGCCACCGCGTTGTACGCGCAGCTTGGTCATCTGCTTCGCTCGCGCTTCGCGGGCTGGGAAGCCGGGGTGCTCGCGGGCAGCCAGGCCCTGGGCCATCGTCTGGGGCTTCGGGCGCGCAAAGTCCATGCGCTCCGCAACGGCCCCATGGACGTTCAGCTTGTGGTGATCTCGGTGCCTGCGGATTCCGAGGCGGGCGCCGAGGCGCCGGCGCCCGAAGCCGGCCCGGGAGAACCCGCCGCGGACCGCGGCAAAAGACGTTTCACTCCGGCCACGCAGGCGCTCACCGGGGGCGGATCCGCCACGATCTCGGAAAGCGCGGTGGCCTTTCGAAACCGCCTTGAGAAGATGGAGAAGCACATCGGCAAGTGGGCTCGGCGCGAAGAGCTCGACGCCTTCCGCGTCTACGACGCCGATCTCCCGGATTTCAACGCCGCCATCGACCGCTACGGCGAGCACCTGGTGATCCAGGAATACCAGGCTCCGCCCGAGGTGCCCGAGGCGAAAGCCGAACGGCGCATCCAGGAGCTCCTGCTCATCGCTCCCGAGGTGCTCGGTGTGGCGCGCGACCACGTGGTGCTGAAGCGCCGCGAGCGGGCACGCGGCGGTTCGAAGTACGCGCGGCAGGAGAGGCCTCGCGGCGAGTTCATCGAGATCAGCGAGTACGGCCTCGATTTCCGGGTGAATCTCCACGACTACATCGACACCGGGATCTTTCTCGACCACCGCCTGGTGCGGAAGAGGCTCCGCGAGGAGGCCAAGGGCCGCGATTTCCTGAATCTCTTCTGCTACACGGGCACCGCCACAGTGTACGCCGCGGCAGGCGGCGCGAAGAGCACCACGAGCGTGGACCTTTCCCGCACCTACCTCGACTGGGCCGCCGACAATCTCCGCATCAACGGGTTCCAGGCCGGGATGGACGGGGACTCGGCGCACAAGCTCGTGCAGGCCGACTGCCGGGAATGGCTCACCGACGCGGCCCGGACCGTGGGCCGCAGGTACGGCCTGATCTTCCTCGACCCTCCTACCTTCTCGAACTCGAAGCGCATGGAAACCGATATGGATCTGCAGCGGGACCATGCCGATCTGATCCGCGGGGCGGCCCGGCTTCTCACCAGCGACGGCGCGCTCGTCTTCTCCACGAACGCCCGCAGGTTCCGCCTCGACGAGGGCGCGCTCCAAGCCGAGGGGCTGGAGTTCCGAGACATCACCCGCGCCACGCTTCCCAAGGACTTCGAGGGCAACCCCAACATCCATCGCGTGTGGCGGATTGTGCGGACCGGAACCACGGGCTAGTCTGGGCGCATGCCCATCGCCCGCCGGTTTCGCTTCCTGACTCTCTGCGCCTACGCCGTCAGCACCCTGCTCGCCCAGGCGCCGATGAGCATCGCTTTCGCCGCGCTGGTGGTGGGGGCAGTGGCAGGGGCCGGCGGATTCCGCGCGTTCGCGGCGGATCTGCGTGAGACACTGGAGCACCCCTGGGTCAGGCGTTTTCTTTGGGTGTCGCTGGCCTTTCTCGCAGTTTGCGTGCTCAGCCTGATCTGGGCATCGATCCAGCCCCTGGAATACAACGGGGAGCGGACGGTGGTGCGGTTCGGGCACCTCGCCAAGAGCTGGTACTGGATCCACCCTTTCGTGGTGCTGACGGCCCTGCGATCCCTGAGCGAAGCGGAGCGCCGGCGCGTGGTGGATTGCTGGCTCGTGGCGCTCGGGGTGTTCTCCGCGATCGGAATTCAGCAACATTTCACGGGCTGGCCCAGGCCTCAGAGGATCCCCACCCTTCCGGACCGCTATCACGCCACCGCCTTCCTGGGGCATCACCTCTCGCTCGCGAGCATCTTCATCTTTCCCTGGTTCGCCGCCTTGGATCTGCTGCGGCAGCCGGCTAAGCAAAGGGAGAGGTTTTCCACCCTCGGCAGGCCCGCGCTCGCGCTCATCGTGACGGTGGGCGCCGTGGCTCTTTTCCTCTCATACGCACGCTCCGTATGGCTCGCGCTTCCCTTCGCGCTCCTGGTCTGGGGCGCGCTCACGCTCAGCCTCCGGGCCAAGGCGGCGCTCGCGGCCGGGATCCTGGCCCTGGCGCTTGGGCTCTCCACGAGCCAGGGCGTGCGCGACCGCGTGCGAGGCGCCTTCGGCCAGAGCGATCGTTTTCTTCTCTGGAAAGCCAATGTCGAGTTCTTCAAGGACAGCCCGGTGCTCGGCGCCGGATTCAAGATGAACCATCACCTTTCCGGGCGCTGGCTGCGGGAGACCTATCCGGGCCGGAAACACTACTTCGCGGGCCACGCCCACAACAACTTCCTCGACGTCCTGGGCGGACTGGGCATCCTGGGGTTTCTGACCTGGATGGCATGGATGGCGGGAATCATCGCCGCGCCCTGGCATGCGTGGAGGAAGGGGGATCCGCGCGGCGCCGCCTTCGCCGTGGGCCTCGTCGCGGCATGGGTTGCCTTCCATTTCAACGGGCTCACCCAGGTGAACTACCTCGAGGGAAAGGTGCAGCACCAGATCGCCTGGATGACGGCCTGGGGGCTGATGTTGCTCATTGGGGCGGATGGAGCCGCCAAACTCAAGAAGAAGTGAGGGAAAACAATGACAAGAAAGCTGATTTTCTCCGCATGCGTGCTCATCGCCCTTCATCCCGCTCAGTCTCAGGCCCGGGCCGATCAGTCCGTGGGGTTCTACTCCAACGGGCACCTGGAGGCGGCGGCCGCGCTCCCCGCGGAAGGGCCTGGCCTGCTCAAGTTGTTCGTGATCCGCGACCGCGCCTGGGGCTCGAACGAATCAGTGAGCTTGCTCTCCTCGGTGGCCGCTGATCTCGCGGCCGCCTACCCGGACGGCGAGCGCTTGCAGGTGGGCGACCTCTCCGTGAGGAACGGGGGCCGGATCACCCGCCACGTGAGCCATCAGAACGGGCTCGACACGGACATCTCCTTCCTCCGGGTGGACCGGCGCGAACAGAGCCCCCAGGACGCGAGCGGCTTCGACGAGAAGTTCGTGCGTGCCGGGAAGATGACCGCGAACTTCGACGTGCCGAGAAACTGGGCCCTGATCAAGTCGCTGGATGAGCACGGCGCGCTCGGGCGCATCTTCGTCGATCCCGTGATCAAGGCCACCCTCTGCCGGCGCGCCGCGGAGCTCGGCGAATACCCAAGCCATGAGGAAACCCTGCGCCGGCTCCGCCCCGCCGAGAACCACGCCGATCACCTGCATGTGAGGATTCAATGCCCGCAGGGCAGCCCTCGATGCCTTCCACAGGAGGAGCCTCCCCCCGGGTCCGGCTGCCTCGCCGCTATCATGGGCACGGCCGAGCTGGAAAACCCCTAGGTCGGGACGGGAGAGAGCAGCGCCGGGGCTTCGATCGCCCAGGCATCCAGGATGGCCGGAAGGTCTTCGATCAACACCGCGCGCGCCAGCTCGGGGAAGGAACGCTCGCGCGCCTCCACGAGCTGCTTCAGCGCGATGAACAGCTCGTCTTCGATCAAATCGAGCCTGGGACGGTCGCCCCGGAAGAGCCCACGGAAATCGCGGATGGCCGCGGCCGACTGAACCAGGGTGGTCAAGCCCGAGACGAGCGTCATCATGCCCCCGCTCCAGCGCTCCGATTCGGGCATCAGGGCGAGCCGCTCGCACTTCAGCGTCATCTCGCGGGAGAGGCTTGGAATGAGGGCGACGGCCTCAGCCGCCTCCCGCTCGGCAAAGCCCTGAGTGCGCAAAGCCTGCGCTTCCCTGTCCGGGTTTCCGGTGGCCGAATCGGCCTCGCGGCCAGGCGCGAACACCTGCGGAAGAAGGATCTCCAGACGCTCGTTCAAGGATTCGGGCCCTCCGCAAGCTTCTCGCGGATGCCCTGCTGCACCACCATCGGACGCACGAGCTTCAGCGAGTGATCCAGCCACTCGGAAAGAATCCTCGAGCCCTCGTGGAGCTGACGATAGGAGTCCGCGCTGTCGCGCGCGATCTCTGCGATGCGTTCGCCTTCGAGGTTGTGCATAAGCACCTTCGACATGCGTGAGAAGGCCCGAAGGGGCTCGTGGATCTGCCCCAGACGTTCAATCATCGAATCGACCTCCGCGAGGTCCCGCCCCAGAGCCTCGATCTCGCGGCGTTCCTCAAGCCCCATCAGGCGGTCCGAGCGGAGCTTGGCCGAGCGTTGCGCGAGCTTGCCCGCGATTCCAGTGGCCTTGCCCAGCACGCGCTCCATCACCTGAACCGACTCGCGGAGGGTGCGCAGGTGCCGCACCAGCTCCTGGTCGAAGCCGGCGCGAACCAGCTCTTGTCCCACGGGAGGCGTCCATCCGCAGTACCAGTGCCGGGC
>JADZFF010000015.1 GCA_020850015.1 Bdellovibrionales bacterium
GTACCAGATGCTCGTAGGTGCGGGCCGCGCCCTCCAGTCCGCGGGACTTCCGGAACACCAGACCGCGAAGCTCCAGCGCCTTCCGGAATTCGTCTTCGGGTACCGGGCGGTTCTCGAAAATCTCGTGAAGCCGCGCCTGAGCCGCGGCGTAGTCGCCGGCTTGAAAGGCCTCCTCCGCCAAGCGCCTCAGATCCTGGTGCACATAGGATTCAACGCCCCAGGCCGGCGCCGCGAGGGAAATGAAGACTGGCAAAAGGAATCTTTTCATCGTAAGCCCGTCTATATTATGGGACACATGGAAGAATTCCCAGCGGAAGCGCCCGATTCGGCGGCCACTGGTGACCCCGGCGAAGAGACCTCCGCCGACGAAACTACCCCCTCGAGCCCGGCCCCCGGCTCGGTGATCGAGGAGGCCAACTACTTCCAGACCGACACGCACTGGCGCGATCTGGGCTTGCGGCCGGAGCTCCTCCAGCTGATCGAAACGGCGGGCTACAACTTCCCGACGATGGTCCAGGTGAAGGCGATCCCGCTCGCCATCGAGGGCGAGGACATCATCGGTTCCGCCCGTACGGGATCCGGCAAGACCGCCGCTTTCTGCTTCCCGATGGTCCACCGGCTCTTCGGCAAGAAGGGCACCTACGGGCTGGTGCTCGCTCCCACCCGGGAGATCGCCCTCCAGATCCAGGAAACCCTGGTGCTCTTCGCGCATCCGCTCGGCCTGACCTCGGTCTGCCTCATCGGGGGCACGGACCTGAAGGCCGACGCGCGCGCCCTGCTCGAGTATCCCAACATCATCGTGGGCACCCCGGGCCGCATCTGCGACCATCTGGAGCATGGCCGCCTCTGGCTCGACTTCATCCAGTTCCTCGTCCTCGACGAGGCCGACCGCATGCTCGACATGGGCTTCTCCGACCAGCTGGCGCAGATCACCGGCGCCTGCCCCACCGACCGCCAGACCATGCTCTTCTCGGCGACGATGGGGGGCCCCGTTCGCGATCTGGCCGAGCGGATTCTCCATACTCCGAAGTCCGTCATCATCGGTAAGCCGCTCGAAGCGGCGAAAAGCATCTCGCAGAAGCTGATCTGGACCACGGAGGACGGGAAGAAGCGCGAGCTGTTGCGCCTCCTGGGCCGCCATCCCGAGGCCTCCGTGATCATCTTCGTGCGCTCAAAGGACGGCGCGAGCCGTCTCTGGCAGACGCTGCATTCGGCGGGCTTCCACAACGCCACCTACATCAGCTCCAACAAGGCGCAGGTTCACCGCGAGGAGGCCCTCAACGGCTTCAAGGCGGGCCGCTACAAGATCCTCGTCGCCACTGATGTCGCCGCGCGCGGCATCCACGTGGAGAACGTGGCCTTCGTGGTGAACTACGAGCTGCCGATGGAAACCGAGGACTACATCCATCGCATCGGCCGCACGGGCCGCAAGGACAACACGGGCACCGCGATCACGCTCGCCACGGGCCGCGATCGCCGCGACATCGCCGCGATCGAGAAACTCCTCGGACAGAAGCTCGAGGCCCAGAACGAGCTGCCCGAAGGCGACTTCGGCCGCGGCGGCGATCGCGGCGGAAGGGGCGGCGGACGCGGTGGCCGGGGTGGACGAGGCGGCGGCGGACGCGGCGGTTATTCCGAACCGCGCGAAGAAACGCCGCAACCCCGACGCGTTTTCTCCGCGAGCGGCGCCGCGAAGGTGGAATTCAAGGCGCCGACTTCCGATGCGCCGGAAGGCACCCCGCAGCCCCCGCGCGAAGATCGGCGTCCACGCGGGCCGCAGCCACCTCAGCGCACTGGGGCCGTGCCTCGTGGGCCCCGCCCTCCCGCTCAGCCCGGCCAGAAGCTCGCGCCCCTCACCGCCGACTCCATGTTTTACGGTCCCGACGCGGATGCGAAGGACCCTTTCGCGGGCCTGGAACAGCCTCGCTCCGAAGGCCGTGGCGGCGGCGGACGCGGACGCAATGGCGGGCGCGGCGAAGGCCGTGACGCCGGCTCCAGCGAGGGCGGTGGAGCTCGGAAGCGGCGTCGCGGTGGGCGCGGACGCCGCGGCGGCGGACGCGGTCCCGGCGGCGGAGGTGCTCCGGGCGGATCTGGTCCTTCTGGCGGCGGCGCTTAGCCTTTCGCCGGTTCTCGGGCCTGAATGCACCTGAGGCTCTGGGGTCAATCTGGCCACTGGGGGCTGGACGCACCTCTGCATTTGTGTCGCGCATCAACTCAAGTACTTCGATATTTCCAGCAGTTGTCCTCCCCTGATGTTTTCGCAAGGCCTAGGCACGTGGGTTGCGATGTGGGCCACCCGAGTCTGCATAACCCCCCCTCAGGAGAGAGCGACCATGATGGCAACCCCCTGGAATCGAAACCCGGAAACCTCGCCTCGCCCCTGGCGACGAGTGGCGCTCGCAACGTTGGCAACCCTGGCAACCGTAAGCAGCTCCGCCACCTCGTTCGCAGATCATGGCGCACCCGGATCCTTCCCCAATCCCAACCCCATCCTCCCCCCCCAGCAAGATTACCTAGAACAACCCCTGAATCAGTACCTCGTCGGCTCCAACACGCTCGACGTGCTTCAGCTCCTGAACCTCAACTGGAGCAGCCAGGGGCGCCGCGTGGAGTACGTGGTGCTCCGGGCCCGCTCCGACGCCGGGGCCGCGCAAGCCCAGCTCGTCGCGAACTTCACGCAGACCGGGCTCTCGCAGAACATCTCCACCTGGACCCAGGCCCTCACCTTCCTACCGCCCACGGGCGCTGACACCCTAGGAAGCACCCTACGTGACCTCGCGATTCAGACCCGCGGTCGTGTGACGGTGGAAGCCATCGGCGTGAAGCTCGCGCCGGCCTGGAACCCCGGCCCCGGCCCCGGCCCCGGCCCCGGACACGAAGAGCGCGTCACGCGCGAGATCCAGGCCCGCTACCAGGGGCAGAACACGCTCCAGCTCCGTGAGCTCATCGGTCTCGGACCTCAGTTCAACGGCCGCCGCCTCCGCGCGATCCTCGTGCAAGGCAGCACCGCCGCTGGCAACGGCCGCCTGCAACTCCTGATCAACCAGCAGCCCGTGGGCTGGGAAGAGACGGTGGAGCAGTGGTCGAACGAGACCCGAATCGACCTGAACCAGGTGCACGCCGGTCAGGCGGTGCTGGGGCAGGACATTCGGTCGCTTCAGCTCAACCTGCGCGGCAACTTCTTCATCGAGCGCATCACGGCGGTGCTTGAGCGCACCGTGGGCCCCGGTCCTGGACCTGGCCCAGGCCCGAACCCCAATCAGGAGCGCATCCATCAGCGCATCGATCGCACCTTCGCCAACGGCGCGGTGTTGCCGCTCCGCCAGCTGTTGAATCTGGGTGCTCAGCACAACGGCAAGCGGGTGGCCGCGGTGCTGCTTGAGGCCCGCGCGCTCTCGCACTCGGCCTCGGCTTCTGCGCGGGTGAACAACCTGGCCTCGGGGCTCGCTACCCCGCTCGGTAACTGGGCGCAGACGGTGAGCCTCCAGCTCCCCGCCGCGGCCAACGTGCTGGGGCAGGACCTGCGTGAGCTCGCCATCGAGCTGCGCGGTTCCGTCGCGGTGGAGAGCATCACCGTGGTGCTCGAGCGCGCCTTCGGCCCTGGCCCCGGGCCTGGCCCGCACCCGAACCCCGGCGTGCTTCGCGCTGAAGTGCAGCGCCAGCTCACCGGCCCTCAGACCACGTACCTCGCGGACCTGCTGCCCCAGCTGGCGCAGCTCCCCTGGAACGTGCGCGTGGGCCGCGTGACGCTGATCGCCCGCACGGCGGGCGGCAACGGCACCGCGGCTCTCTGCGGCGCCACGGCCTGCTCGGGCGCGCAGTCCGTTCCGCAGCAGTTGGTGCGCACCGTGTTCGACGCGAACCAGGTGGGCGCGCATGACGCCCGCCAGCTTCGCATCGAGACTCGCGGCAACTTCTGGGTGGACGCCGTGGAGGTTGAAGTCCGTCAGTAAAGATCCCTGTCCCCAATACGATCACTCGGGAGCGGGGGCCGGAAACGGCCCCCGCTTTCTTTTTGAGCGCCCCGGAGAGACGATCGGGCGATGTTCAAACTCCTCGCCCTGCCCCTGGCCCTCCTGCTGCCCACGATGCTTCATGCCGCCGGCCCCGAAGCCGTTGAGCCCGACCCGGAGCACGAGCTCGGTGTGGCCTACGCGCCGGCCGGCGGCCCCTACGGCGGCCTCACGAGCCAGAGCGGCAACACCACACTCGTGTTCTCGGGCTCTTACGCCTATGCCACCGACCGCCTCCTTCAGTTCGGCGCGAGCCTCCACTACGTGAGCTTTGGCGGCCTGCAGAACCTGCGGCCCATGTTCGAGGTCACGATGAATCTGCGCGCCGAGGACGAGAGCCTGCGCGACGCCTTCTTCTTGAAAGCGGGCGGCGGCGTGCTGATAGCTTCGAGCGGATCAGCCTCGGCGATGTTCGGGGTCTTCGGCGGATCGCTCGGGAAGCGGTTTCGCATCACCGAGTCCGTGAGCTTCAAGCCGAACCTGTTCTTTTCGAAGGTGGAGGGAAACTCCGTGCGCTGGGGCGCCTCGCCGCTCGAGATCGCGCTCTTCCTCTGACACCCGCTCAGGGCTTCCCGGGGCGCGACTGCTCCTTGCGCAGCCGCCGCTGCGCAAGCATCACTGCCTTCGGAGCGAGGTAATACAAACGCCCCTCGCTCTTCATCACGCCCGCGTGCTGCCGCGCCTCGGGCCCGGACCCCCAGTAAAGATCCACTCGCCCGCCGCCCTTGATCGCCCCACCCTTGTCCGTGTCCACCACCAATCGCCCCGTGCGCTTCCACTCCGCCGGCTCATGTGCGTCGGGCGCCGCGAAGCGCGGGGCATCGAACTCCAGGTAGGCCAGGGCTCCCTTCGGGAAGAACCTCGCGTCCGTCGCGATCGTGCGCCCATCCACCACCGACGTGCCAAAAAAAGTCATCGGCTTCCCATCGAGCTTCCGGAAAAACACGTAACTCGGATTCTTCTCGAGGATCCCCTGGGCCTCCGGCGCGGGAAGAGTCCGCAGATAGGCCTCGATCGTCTGGAGCGTCATCTGCTCCTTCGGGATCACGTCCACGAGATATCTCCCGATCGACTCGTAGCTCTGCCCATTCTGCGAGGCGTAGCCCACGCGAAGGCGTTTCCCGCCCGGCAGAAGGACGGTCCCGGAGCCCTGGATCTCGAGGAAAAAGCCGTCGATCGGATCCACCCACACCAGCTCCAGGCGCCTGCCCTTCAGCGCGCCCGATTCGATCTCGGCGCGCGTGAAGAACGGCACCACCTGATGGTACCCGGCCTCGCTGCGCTCGGGCAGCAAGCGTCCGCGCATCACCGGCCCCATGTCCCTGAATTTCTCGCCGTATGTCGCGAGGTCAATCTCCACCCAGTCCTGCGGCAGGGTGAGCAAGGGTTTCGTGAAACGCGAGGTCCGGCGCGCCGCGCCCGGGATCACGGGCTCGTAATAGCTCGTCACCATCACCTCGCCCCAGGAGGCGCCGCCGTAGACTTCGTGGAAATCAAAATCGCGTTTCACGCGCTGGAGGAAATGCTCCTTGGTGCGGGAGTCGCGGTGAAGCTCCAGGAGATGCTCCAGGCCTTCGATGTAGTCCTCCTTCGAGATCGACGCCTCGCCGAACCGCATCGCGGAGATCGTGGCCTTCTTCTCGGAGCGCAGCACCTCGATCTGTTCGCGGAGGCCCTGAGCCAGGGGATCGAGCGGAAGATCATCCCGAAGTTCCGGACCCTCATTGACGCGTCGCATCGATTCCTCAGGGAGAATCAGCGGCGCCCTTGAACACGCTGCGTAAAAACCGACCCAAACTAACCAGCAAAATTTCCAGGATGAGGAAGGGCGGCGCATCGTATTCGAAATTAGGCCAAATCCAGCTTACGAACGCAACTCGATCCAACGCAGAAGGAGATGCGGCTCACAAATTAACCCCCCGCATTTGACGGATCATAACGCCTCTCGGTAGACCATCGGCGGACCCAATTCATTGGGGAGGGGAAAAACATGAACAAGCTCAACGTACTGGTTTGGTGCGCGGTTCTAGGTCTGTCCGGTCAGGCGGGGTGCCTGAACGAACGTAACGCGGGCGACGGCGTTTTTGTTCCGAGTCCTGCTGTGAGCCGCGGGGAATCGACGCTGCTCATAGTGCAGTCCGACGCGAAGCCCGGGAAAACTTATCAGCTTCGGCTCCGCATGAACCCGGGCACCTCGACGGTGACAGGGCTCGTGTTCGCGACTCCGGACGGCAACTACGAATACAGCCTCGCGGGGTTGGCCTCGGGGATCGTGATGATGCAGGAGGATGGGCATCGCGTGATCGTCCTCTCGAGCGCGGACTTCGATCCGAACGGGGGCGGCACCTTCAGGTTGAACTACCTCGTGAGCGCGATTTCGGGGACGCGACGCACCTTCCTCGTGGAGGCGGACCTGAACGGCTCCAACTGGGAAACCTACGTCAACGAGGCCAACGGCCGACGCAAGATCAGTTCGCTGTTCTTCCACGTCAACAAGGTCCTCGGGAAAGTCGTCGGCATCTCGCGAGTGACCGCGCGCTGATCCGGCGCGACCGAGTGGAGTAGATGAAACGGCCGGCGCCGGGGTGACCCGGGCCGGCCGTTGCCGTTTAGAAGCTGTAACCGAAGCTGAATCCGATCCAGGGATAAACCTTCGTGGAGAAGAGCGCGTAGCCCGTGACCCGGAAAAGGAAGCCCGAGTCGCCGCGGCTCTCGTAACCCAGACCCGCCACCGGCATCACGCCCGACTCGCTGAAGGAAAATCCGCCCAGCGAGCTCTCCGCGTCTCCACTGGCTTCGCCGTCCATCATCACGATGTCTGCGCCGGCGGTCAGGAAGAGCGAGCCGCCATCCTGCGTGAAGTAGTAGTTCACGTACATCGGGATGATGGTGCTCGAGATATCCGTCGAGCCGTAGCTCAGCGTCACCGTGCCGAAACCCACGCCCGCCGCGAGGTCGTCGTTGAGCACGCGGTCGAAGAACACGCTGTAGAGAGCCGCCTTGCCCAGCCCCTCCACGCCCAGGGTGTTGGGGTTCGTCACCCGGGTGTGCTCAGCCGAGGCGGGCGCGGCCCAGAGGCAGAGCGCCGCCGCCAAGGCGGCAATACAACCGTTCCATCTACTTGAGGTCGTCATCGGTGGTTTCCTTTCCTGCTCATGTATTGGAATCGAAGGTTCGCGCGCCTCCCCGAAGCTCCGTAACGCTCGATCTCCAAAGGTATCCCCTCATCATCCCGCAGCAGCAGAGCCGCGTCCAGGAGGAGCCGCGAGAAGCCCGGAGGCAGCAGGGGGCTCAGATTCTCGGGCGCATCCCGGCCCGCCGAAATCCGCCACAGAAGGCGCCACAAGGGGCGCAGCTCTCCCGCGGAGGAGAAGGACGCGCGCGGAAGGATGCGATCGTTCCAGCCGCCCAGCCACTCGTTCGCGGCCGGTTTCTTTTCCCGCGTCCATTGGCGCCGTTTGGCCTCGATCGACGAGATGAACCTGACCCTCGGGAAGGAAGCTTCAAGAACCGGACCCTGGTCCATGCTCCGGATCGTCTCGGCGTTCTTCTGAAGGTTGCCCTCCATCTCGCGGCGCTGCGCGGGCACGAGCGCGGCCGCCTGCCGCATCCCCTCCTCCACCGGATCCTGGAGCCGCGTCAGCTCCGCCTGGAGTTTCGAGATCTCCACCTTGCTGCTGATGTTCCGCAGGTGATCGATGAGCTCAAGCTCCGCTCCGCCGGCCTCGTGCCGGATCTCGAGATCGCCGGCGTGTCCGGCCATCCTCAGCGACCACTCTTTCTCCGCGCTCCTGAGCTCGATGCGGTTCAGGCCCTCGAAGCTCCGTTCCGAGGCGAAATGGAGGGAGATCGGGGACTGCGGGCTCGGCGTCGCCGCCCAGGCCATGGGCGAGATGAAACCGGACACGATGAGCGCCTGGATCAGGCGTTTGAGCCTCATCAGAACAACCCCAATCCCTTCTCGCCCGTCCACTGGAGCATCATCACCGCCGACAGCCCGCGAGGAGTGACGTCCGACCGGTAATGACCGGCGCCCGCCGTGAGCGCCCAGCGCCCCAGGCTCCGGCGCAGGATCCCAAGCGTGAGATCCGCGTGCGTGCCCGCCCGCTTCATCCCGTTCCACTCGTGGAAGACCCCGGCGAGCCAGCTCTCGTTGAACCGGTACCCGGCAATGTTTCGAAAGGTCACGAGGCGGTCGGCCGGCCCTTCGCCCACGAGCACCGAGCGGTCCTCATAGAAGCGAGGCGCCTCGCTCAAGGCGCTGGCCGCGGTGACTGTCGCGGACCCCACCCAGAAGATCCCGGCGGCCTCCAACCCCCAGCGCGCCTCGGCGCTGCTGCGCCAGAGGCCCCCCGTGCACTGAACGGATCCGCAGGCGATCGTCGTGGGCTCGATCAGCCGGAGCCCGTACTCGTTCCGGAACGCGAACCCGAAGAAGGATACGGGGAAGATCTCGACCTCCACCGCCACGCGCGTGTTCACAGCGATGGACTCGAGCTGCACGGCCGGGCGGACGTATCCGTATCTCCACCTCGACTCGTCCTTAGGGGAACCCCAGAGCAGGAACCCCCGGCCGAACTCGCTCGTGAAGATCGCCCCGATGGGGCGAGAGCGCGCCACGAACCCGAACGAGCGGTCCCACTTGCTCGAGCCCAGCGCCGGAGGGGCGTCCGCGGGCGTTTCCGCCAGCGCGAGCGGGCCTGCCGCCAGGAGCACGGCAGCGGCCAGAAATCGGAGCTGTGAGTTTCGACGAGGTTTCAGAGGGATCAGTGTAGCGGGGGATATTCTTTTCAGCCACGGGCCCTTGCCCGAGGGGGGTGGAACCCGCGGCTGAAAAGAAACCATTCGACGAACGAGAGAGACGAAGGATCCCGAACCGAACGACCAGAACGAGACCCCGAGTTCGACTTCACCTGTACTCAGGGAGGGGATGAGCGTCAATAGGTCGGAAGGGAAGCCTTTGATTTCAACCGGTTATTGCACACCCCATGAGTGGGCCCGAATTCACGCAGGGTATTAAAATCATTTGCTTTTCCAGTATCCCTTCATTAAAAAGAGCCCTCATTTTCTCAATCCAGGAGACTTGTCCCATGGCCAAAGTGTGTGAACTCAGCGGTGTCGGCCCGATGAGCGGAAATAAAGTCAGCCACTCGAACCGCAAGACCCGGACGCGTTGGCTCCCGAACCTCAAGAAGAAGAAATACCCGATCGAGAGCCTGGGACGCACGATGACCCTGACCCTCAGCGCTCGCGCCATCCGCACGATCGACAAGCAGGGCGGGATCGTGCCCGCGATCCTCCAGGCCAAAGAGGAAAACCTCTCCGACCGCCTCGCCACCCTGAAGCGCTCGATCATCAAAGCCCGCGCCTGATCGGCCTGTCGTTGATTTTCAAGAAGGCCCCGTGAGCCCCAGGCTCCGGGGCCTTTTTTCATTTCGTGCGGATCTTCCCGCTGGCCAAGAGCTCCAGCGCCCGCGACGCGATGAACTCCTGAGAGGCCTGGACGTCGCTCAGGCGCTGGGGGCCCTGATCAGTCATGTCTTCCTCCAAGGCAAGCCAGGCGCGGTCGCTCATCGCTGAAGCCAGGTGCGTTTTCAGGCCCTCCGAGAGCTGGCGAAGCGCCAGAAGCCACTGTGGCCGAGGGACCTCCTGGAGCAGGATCTGAACGCCCTGGACGTCCACCTTCTGAAGATCGTCGAAGGTGAACACTTTTTTGCGGATGCGCTCGGCGAGCCCCGGGTCGCGCGCGGCCACGTCCTTCATGAGGCGCTCGCGGTCGGCCGGCCCCAGGTGCTGCATCATCTCGGCCACGGCCTTCACTCCGTCGTAGGGTTTGCCGCCTTTTTTGTCGTCCATGCAGGGAGTATAGTCCGGGCATGGGATTCGTCGGATCGGTTTTTTTCCTGGCGGGCTTGGGCGCGGCGTGGATCGCCTTCTGGCGGGCCTACTATGCGGTGAACCGCACGAGCCGCGAGGCCATCTGGGCGGAGACGCCCGACGGCTGGCGCGTGGCGCTCTCGCGGTACCGGCCCGATCCGGGCGTTCCGCCGCGCAAGCATCCAGTGATCCTCTGCCCCGGGCTGGGCGCGAACAGCCTGAGCTTCGACCTAGGAGAAGACTCGTCGCTGGCGCGTTTCCTTTCCTCGCGCGGCTTCGACGTCTGGGTGCTCGACCTCCGCGGGCATGGGCTTGCGGACCGCATCAACCCCTTCGCCGACCGCTACGCCGACTGGAGTCTCGATACCTACGTCACGCAGGACGCGCCCGTGGCACTGGCGGCGGTGCGGGCCGCGACCGGGGCCGAAGGCGTGCATTGGGTGGGGCATAGCATGGGTGGGCTGATCCTCTACGCGCAGCTCTGCTCGGGCGTTCAGGGCATCCGCTCGGGCCTGGCGCTCGCCTCCTCCATGGACTCCTCCGCGCACCCCTCATGGTTCAAACAGGTGGCGAAGATGAAGTGGGCCTTGCCCTTCGCGCCGGTGACTCCGCTCGGGATCGTTTCCCCCCTCTGGGCGCCGCTTGCGGCCCGCGTGGAGAATCCCCTCGACGAGTTCAACATGCGCTTCGAGAACACGGATCACGTGCGCTACAGGCGCGTGCTCGCGAACGTGTACCACGGCGTGCCCTCGCCCCTGCTGCGCCAGCTGGAGTCGTCGCTTCAGCCTGGCGGGCTCAGGCGCGCTGACGGCACGCCCTACCTCGACGGCGCGGCGGCCTGTACGGTGCCCGTGATGGCTCTGGTGGGCACGCACGATCGCCAGGCCCCGCCAGATGCCGCGAAGGCCACGCTCGAGCGGTTCGCGAGCGCCCCGAAGCGGGATTTCCAGTTGCTCGAGAACTACGGCCATTTCGACCTGCTCATCGGAAAGCGGGCGCCCGCTGAGGTCTATCCGCGGATTTCGGATTGGCTCGAATCGCAGGATGCTTGATCCTGACATGATGCGCGGCGGGCGCGCGGCGCGTCTGTCCTCTTGCGTCACCTATCACGGGTATTGATCCGGCCTTCTTGCCTCAGCCAGCGCGCCCCCCTAGACTCCCGGGAATGGAAAAGCGCGCGATTTTGGGCTCGGTCTTGGCGGTTGGCACGGCGATATTCCTCGGGGCCTGCGACCCCGCGGGGAGCTCCGCGGGCGACGATCTTCTGCGCGCCTTCCAGGGCGGCTGCACCAAAGGCCGCTGGACTGAAGCCGCGCTCGCGTACAACGCCGCGCTCGTGGGCGTGCTCGAAAAACTCAAGGCCACGAAGGCCTGCGAGCAGCACTCCGAAACGCTTTCGGCCATTTCGCAGATCCGACAGGAAACCACGGCGCTCATCTCCGATCCCGCCTACCGCGACTAC
This sequence comes from Bdellovibrionales bacterium, assembly GCA_020850015.1. Taxonomy (GTDB): domain Bacteria; phylum Bdellovibrionota; class UBA1018; order UBA1018; family JADZFF01; genus JADZFF01. The sequence goes on from JADZFF010000015.1 coordinate 11,353, forward strand.
CGCATGGCCGAAGAGAGCCTGCAGGAGCTCACGCTCGCGCTGAACGGCGCCACCGACCCCGAACTGCAGCAGGCCCTGGGGCAGGCGCTGATCGAAACGCAGGTGGATCTGGCGCTGAAACGCGCGGCCTTCGATGCGTCCACCGAATCTTCGGCGCAGACGCAGTTCGCGAAGGCCACGCAGGGCCTGGCGCAGGCCACGAACTCGCTGCTCCGGCAGGCGTCTGGAATCTCCTCCTGCAGGCGTGATTCGCCGGCCGCCGCTGTGGAACTTTCCACGAACGTGCTCGCGCTCGCGGGCAGCTTCGTGTCTCCGGTGGTGGGCGCCGCTGCCTCCGTGGCGGGCGATCTGCTCTCGCTCGGCGTGGCCTACGCCACCCAGGCACCGATGGACGCGGCGATCGCGAAGCTCGAGGACGCGCGCATGTCCCTGGCCCTCACTTGCGGCATGGAATCGCTCACGGAGCTGCATTGCCAGGCCGACGACGCATTCGCCCTCCTGGAGCTTCAGGCCTCCTCGTACTCGGCGCCGGGATCTGAGTCCAATCCGCTCTGGCAGGGCATGGACCTGCTGGGCCGGCGCCTGCCCGCGCTCAACGCCTGGCTTCTGAGCCTCAAGAACGGCGTACGACCCAGCGATCCCTTCGAAGCCGAGCGCCAGAAGCGAGTGCTCCGAAAGATGCTCGCGGTGGACATGATGGACCTCTCGGTGGTGGGGTTGCTCAACCAGCAGAAGCGCATCTACGACGCCGCGGTGGGGCAGGAGGAACTTCGGAGGAATATCAAGATACGTACCATCGCGGACATCGCGAACGATCTGACCGGATCGGAGGTTCCGATGGGCACGCCAACGGGGCCCTTCGCCGAGGTGACGAGCGATTCGAAGCGTTTTGCCTGCTGGCTTTCGTTGGGCGTGAGCGCGGTTTGCCCTGAATCGCAGATCATGGAGTCTCTCGACGAGCACATCCGGAGCAAGCTCTTCACGATCTCCGAGCCCACCATGCAGGATCTCTTCGAGCATTGGGGCGGCCCCTCGGGCGGCGCCGGGATCCTGGGCCTGGTGAAACGCAAGGTAGACATCGAGTTCACGCAGACCATTACCGCGGATCCGGCCTCGCTTCTGGCCACGGCGCTCGAACCAGGCTCGGTAGACAACGTTTCGGCCCGCCGGGCCCTGGCCATGATTTCCGGATTCCTCACCACGCTTTCGGGGTCGATCCCGGCCGACGACCCCAACCCAAACCTGCTGCCGCTCCTCACGGACACCCGCGCGCTGATCACGCGGGCCGGAGAGATCCTCGACGACATCGAACGCGAGCGAGAGGACGGCGTGCTGGTGGCGTCTGACGCGAACATGGACCGCGTGGTGGCGCTCTTCGATCTTTTTCAGCTCCGCCGGGGCGTGCAGTTCTTCAACGAGCGCATCCGCAAGTTCATCCAATGGGATCTGCAAAGAAGGCTTGAAGCCGGCGATCTTCCCACCGAAACGGCCGAGATCCTTCTCTCCGCAGGTGGTGACATCCGCGACCGCCTGCTCGCGGCGGGCGTGGACAGCCTGAGCGCGGTATCGCAGGATCTTTCTGATTCCATCAGCCTTTCGCAATCGAACGTGTCCGTCTTTCGGAAATTCTTCCGCGCAAGCATCGGCTCGGCGGTTGAGCGGCTCGAGAAAGCCGCGATCGCCGCAGGCGAGCCCCTGCGCGGGCCCCCACGTCTGAGGCCCAACCGCCAGGCCCTGGCCCGTATCTGCGCGTTGACTCTCGTTTCGGGCGACGAGTGGCCCCGGCGCGTGCCCTGGGAACCCTGCTCCACGGCCGTGTGGGAATCGATCTACCCTGACCCCGAGGGCAAGCTCACGCTTGAGGTGGGCAAGATGAAGGAACTGATCGAAGATCAGCCGCTTCAGAAACGCCTCTGCGCCTACCACCGCGTGGTGCGCGCCCGGCGCCTCGCCGAGATCCTGGAAATCGCTCCTCGCGAGGAATCGCAGGCGCCCAGCCCGCGCTGGAGCCCGCAATGGTTCTGGGAGCTCGTCACGGGGCGAAGTTAGCGCTGTACATCTGTACGATAATAGCGTACAGATGTACTATGTCCACAAAACGGAACACCCCAGCTAAAACTCCCCCGACGCCCCTGCTCGAAGCCGCGCTCAAAGTCATCGTCGAGGGCGGGATCGACGCGGTGAGGTACCGAAGCGTCGCCGAGCTCGCGGGCGTCTCCCTGGGATCGGTGTCCTATCACTTCGCCACGCGCGAGGAGCTGATCGGGGCCGCGCTCACCCATTACCTCGACGAGGCCACGCGCGAATCGCTGGCTCTTCGATCCGCTTTCAGGAATCCGAAGCTCTCCGACGTGGCGAACTACGTCACCGCGCTCGTGAAGCGCAACCTCGAGGACCCCAGGCGCTGGGTGCTCGCTGAGTACGAGCTCATGGTTTACGCCGCCAGAAACAGGGATGTGGCCGAGGCGCTTCGGCGCTACGAAGACACCCTTGTCGCGGAGATGGCTCGTACGCTTGAGGCTCTCGGAGCCGACCAGCCCTTCGCCGCCGCCCGCACCATCGCCGATTTGATCCGGGGATTCGAGGTGTCGGCCCTGGGCACGCGTGCCCCTAACTACCGCGACTTCACCGAGAGGCTGAGCTCCGCGCTCGCCGGATTCAGCCCCCGATTCAAGACCCAAAATCAGAAAAGAGAACTCCATGTCTGACCACACGCTGGACGATTGTCTTTCCGCGAACGCCGATCAGCTGATGATCGAGAAGGTGGCCGCCACCGAGCTGATCCGCAGGTTCGGGTCTCCTCTTTATGTCGTATCCGAGAACCAGGTGCGTCGGAACGTTCGCCGCTTCCAGGAGGCCTTCCAGAAGGGCTGGACGGCTGGACCGGTGCGGGTGCTCCCTGCGCTCAAGGCGAACTGGAACCTGGCGGTGCAACGCGTGCTCGCGTCAGAAGGCTGCGGCGCGGATGTCTACTCGGCGGGGGAGCTTGAGATCGCGCTGCGCGCCGGCGTTCCTCCAGAGCTGATCTCGGTCAACGGCGTGCCAAAGGCGGCGGAGCATATCCGACGGACTCTTGAAGTCGGCGCCCGGCTCACGATCGACAGCCTGGAGGACGTGCGCATCCTGGAATCGCTCGCCCCTGCGCTCAGCCGCGTGGCCCGCGTTCGGATCAGGCTCAGGCCCGCCACTGGCTTCGCCCGAGCAAGCGATTTCGTGCCAGAAGGCCCCCTGCCGACCGACCTCGTATCACTCGGCTACAAAGGCGGGCTCTCGCTCGACGAGTCGCTTGAGGCTGGCCGCCGCGTGCTCAGGATCAAGGGTGTGGAACTCATGGGCTTCCACCAGCACCACGGACGGCACCGGGCCACGACCGACTGGTGGCGCGCGCAGATGACCGCCTATGCTCGCGACATCGCCTACGTGTGCAGAGAGCTCGGAGGGTACAGGCCGAAGGAGATCGATATCGGCGGAGGCTACGCCATCCCCCGCGACCCCCACGCCAAGGCCATCGACCGCACCGCGCCGTTCCAGTACGGGGCTCTCTACCTGCTCTCACGGCTCCTCAAGCTCTTCGGCGATCGCGTGAGGTACGCCGTTCTCGGGCGCTTCGTGAGCATGATGACCACGAGCCCGAACCAGGTGGCCGCGCCGGGCATCGATCAGTACGCCGAGGCCGTGACGTCGACTCTCATGTCCGAGCTCGGGCGCAGGGGCGTGGACCCGACAGGCATCATGCTCCAGCTCGAGCCCGGGCGGGGCATCCACGGGAACGCGGGCGTGCACCTGGCCAACGTCTGCAGCATCAAACGCCAGAAATGGCCCATGCCCTGGAACGTAGTGACGCTCGATACGAGCGAGTTCTTCCTCACCGCGGGCCGCTTCGAGCATCACATGCACGATTACCGCGTGGCGAACCGCATGGGCGCGCCCGCGGTCCAGACCGCGGACGTCACCGGGCGAAGCTGCTACGCCGACCGCCTGCTCGGTGCCGTGCGCCTTCCCGACCTTCAAGTGGGCGACACCTTCGCGTTACTGGATACGGGCGCCTACCAGGAGGGCTCGGCCAGCAACTTCAACGCCATGCCGCGGCCCGCGACGGTGATGGTTTGCGGGGCGGAGGCCTGGGTGATCAAGGCGGCCGAGACCCTGGACGACGTGCTGGCGCGGGAGCGCCTGCCGGAGCATCTGAAGGGAAAGGCCGCAGCCCCGCGGCCCGTGGATGCCACGCTCAGTTGAGTCCGCGGGCGGGGCACGCGTCGGCTGGCGCGAACGCTTCGGGTTCGACACCCTCAGGCCCGCGGATTTCTTGGAGCTCCTGGCCGGAGCCTTAAGCGGGAAGCGATTCCAGTTCGGGCTGAGCTCGGTCGGGCTCTGGCGGCCCGACCTCTCCATTCCCGCCTTCCTGGGGCGGATTCCCAGGGATCGGCTCGCGCCGATCTACAATCTTTTCGATCGGACGGCCGAAGGCCCCAGGTACAAGGGCCGCGTGAGCCGGGCGCGGTGCAGGGATTTCAGGGGCGAGCGGCTTTCCTATGATGAGCACTCAGGCGTGGATTTCGTCTGCCCGATCGGCACGGCCATCGTGGCGGCGGCTCCCGGGCGAGTGGCGATGATCCGGCGATCCTTCCTCAGGGGAGGAAGCACGGTGGCACTCGAGCACGGGGCCGGAGTGGTGACCCAGTACACGCATTGCAGCAGGATCCTCGCGCGGCCCGGCGGGCCCGTGGCGCGGGGTCAGATCATCGCCCTATCCGGGGCGGCCGGGTACGACCTCGTGCAGTTTTTCCCGCTGATCCCGCCCCATCTGCACTTCATGGTTTTCGTGAACGGGCGCCCGCTCGATCCCTTTCTCGCCCCCGGGGAGCCCCTGCGGAACGCAACCTGGCGGGGCGCCGGGATGCCGCAGCCGGCGGCCGAAGCCGCAGCTCTTGAAGGCGCCCTGCCCATGGATACGCCCGACCCGCCTGAGCTCGAGCGGGCGATCCTGGCCTGCGGCTCGAAGCGGATCCGAAGAGAGCTCGAGAAAGCGTGTTCCGCGCCGGAGGGCGGGGTGGCTCTCGCGGAGGACGCCATTCACCACGACTCCTGGGCGTGGCCCGCGGGTTACTCGAGGAGGCCGCTGCGAAGGGCCGGCGCAGAGCCGCCTGGCTCCCACGTGGAGCTGACCCTGCCTCTGGATCCCACGCGCTACCGCGGCGCGCGTTTCGCCGACTACCGCGCCACCTCGAGCGTGATGACGTCCTGGTAGGGCCCGTTCATCAGCATGCGGTTCAGCTTGCCCACGTTCACCGCGTAGGAGCTGTCGATTCCGGACTTGAGAGCCTGGAGGCCGAAGAGACTCTCGACGTTGGAGCGAAGCTCGCTCACGTCGATCGAGACCCCAGCGGCCATCTCGGCGTCGATCCGCTCGAGCATGTATTTCGCGTTGTCGATGGACTCCGTGACCAGGCGATTGCGCTCGATCAAGGCGTTGTGCTCCTCGACCACGCTCACGATCTGCTCCTCGATCTGATCCTCCGTGGCCATGCGCAGGAGCTCCACCTCGCGAACCTGGGATTTCGCCACGCGCACCTCATGGACGATGCTCGCGTTGAAACCCACCCACTGGGAAGGATTGATGAAGCTCCAGGTGACGGCTTTCTTCTGAAGCACGGCCGCGCGTTGCATGTAGTAAAGCTGCTTGAGCTCGATCGAGGCCGCGAGGATGCGCGCTGCGACCTCGTTCTCGTGGAGGGGTTCGGCGTTCTCGACCCTGGGGGCGGCGCCCTGGGCCAAGGCCCGGATTCCGTTTCGCGGGGAAAGCCCGATCCCGCGCGAGAGGATCGCGTATTGGATGCGAAGCATGGTGCGAAGCTGCTGTTTGTCGCTCTCGTTGGCGAGCAGGAAGTTCCGGAACGCGAGCGAAGTACCGGGACGCACGAGGCCCATCTCCTCGCGGAGCTTCATCTCCTCATGATACCTGCGGAGGAACCCGGTGAACTCCTCCTGGCGCTCGAGATAGTACTGATCGCGGAGGATCCCGTAGTAGAGGCTCTCCACCAGGTTCATCTGGTTGGCGACCAGCGCGCGGTAGGAATAAACCTCGGACTCGTAGAGGGCCTTCGAGCGGTCGAGCTCGTACCACTGCGAAGGGAAGATGAAGGGCATGAGGCTGCCCACGAGCGTGGTGACGATCGACATGACGCCGGCGCCGGAGAAGATGTCGATGGCAGACAGTACCGTGCCCACGCTCAGTCCGGGCACCAGGCGCCCGCGCGCGGCTTTGATATCCTCGTTGGCCTGATAGAGGCGCTCCACGCCCAGGCGCGTCTCATAGGTCTGGCTGCGCACGCGGCGGTAGAGGTCCTCGAGTCTCCAGACCCCGTTCGCCACGATGGGGTCGGCGGCGTGCGACTCATTCTTGCTCAGGTAGATGAACAGCCGGTGCGTGCCCTGGGGGTCGGCCGCGAAGAGGCTGATCACGGATTCCGTGGCGCAGAAGGTGATGAGCGACTCACGCTCGTCGGAGTCCGCGCGGGCGGCGCAGGCGCCGCGGTCGCGAAGCTCCACCTCGTTCGAGCCGGGGAGGTACTGGGTGCGGAGGACAATCTTGGTCTTGCTCTTGCGCTTGAGCTGGATGGAGGCGAGCGCCTGATTCGTGGTCTCGTCCTTGAGCTCGAAGTTGAGCTCATCGCCGTCCTTGTTCGCATCCGTGATCGTGGTTCTCACGCGCGCGTTCCGGGCCGTGCCGTTCTCGATGATGCTCAGATCACCGATATAGGTGCCCGAGATCTCCTTCACGGGATTGCGGCATGCGGAACCCGCAAGCGCGAACGTGAAAAGCAGGGCGATGGCCGACAAAGCGCGCAGCTGGGTCATAGGGGGACTGGATAGCATAACGCCCTGCATAATCAAAACATCAAAGATCGGATATTGAATGACCGTTATGTCGACTTAACACATTGTAATTATGTGCTTTTTTTAAATTAAAAATGGCCGCAGCTACTCTACTCCTGTGAATGACACGAGCATTTTAGTCTGTTATAGATCTGGCTCTATGGCCCCCCTGACTCCGCCCGCCGCACTCGAAACACTCCGCGAGCGCCCGCTCCCTCAGGCCTACCTCCGGGCAGGGGTGCACGCGTTTTCGGCGCTGCGGGAACGAAGCACGCAAATTCCCCCCCAATCGCGGCGCCAACTCGATTTCGACGCCGGGCGCCTCTGTGCTCGCCGCGCGCTCGAAAGGGCGGGAGCCCCAATGGATGCGGCGATTCCCCGGGGGGCGGACCGGGCCCCCGTGTGGCCCCAGGGTTTCGTGGGTTCGATCACCCATACGGACCGGCTGGTGGCCGCCGCGGTGGCTCCCTCGGGCGCGTACTCGGGCCTGGGGATCGACGTGGAATCCTGGATGTCCGATCCGGCCGCTGAGGATGTGATTCCTCAGATCGATTTCGGCCATGAGCTCACGCTCCTCACGCGAGCGCTCCCAGTTTCCCGAGCCCGCGCGGCGACGATTCTTTTCTCGGCGAAAGAGGCGCTTTACAAGGCCCTGGCGCCCAGGGCGGGCCGGTTCTTCGGCTTCGACGAGGCCGCTCTCATCACCGTGATCCCTGGCGCTGACTCAAGCGCCGCAACGGGCAGCGCGGAGCTGACCCTGGAACTTCAAAACGATCTCTGCCCCACCCTGCCGCGTGGCCTGCGGGTCGGCGCCCAGGTCGCCTGGGACGACCAGGGAGTGGAATCCCTGGTGGTCACTCCGCCTGAAGCCCTCACAGAAGGGCCCGTTTCACCGAGCTGAAGAACCGGCGCAGCAGGACCCGGCTGGGCGCGCGGTCCCGGAAGTCCCAGGTCATGTGAACGGAGGCGCGCCAGGCGGCGAGCCAGCAACGGGACATCCAGATCACGAATCCGAGCGGCCCGACGCTTCTCGAACGCAGGGCCCGAAGCGCCCCCGAGAGATCCCCGAGCAGCCAATGGAGCCTACGGCCCCGGGGATAGCTTCCCGATCGCCCCACCAGGGCGATCCGCGCGGCGCCTTCTCCCAACGCCGATGCCACCGCGATCGCCGGCAGGTTCACGCCGCATCGGCAGGCCAGCACCACAGACGCGTCGAAGCGGGGGTTGAGCTCCAGGAACCGGAACCGCCCGCCCTCTACCAGGAACTGCGCGCAGCCAGGCCCGTCGTATTCGAGTTTCTCGGCCAGGGCCTCCACCGCCCGCCAGTGGCCAGGGTCGGGCGCGACGGAAACGCTCTCCACCCCGTAGCCGAAGCCCCAGGGCTCGTCCGCGCGAATCACCCGGCTCTCGAAGCGGGCCACGAGCTTCCCTTTCCGAGCCACGAACATGCAGTTGTGCCGATGCCCCCGGGCGAATTCCTGAACGAGAAGTCGCTTCGCGCCTTCCGGCCAACCCGGCAGGAGCCTCCGGCGCTCGGAGTCGCCCGAGAGGCGCAGGGCCTTGAGGCCCCCGATTCGGACCGTGGAGTCCGGAGGCTTCACGACGCAGGGATAGCCCACGGCGCGCAGGGCGAGGTCAAGCTCGCCCGCCCCTGACACGGAGTAAGAGCGAGGCACGTCGAACCCGAGCTGGGCCGCCGTGGCGCCCGCCGATTCCTTGTTCAGGCATATGGCCGCCACCTCCGCCGAGGTGGCCGCCCAGGGCCGAAGCCGCCGCAACCGAGCTTCAACGGAGTGAAAGGCCAAGAGGCTGGTTTCGCCCACCGGAATCACGGCGTCGATCGAGGAGTCGTTCTTCAGCACGCGCTCCACGGCAGCGACGAAGGCCTCGGGATCGGCGGGACCGGGAAGGGCGATGCTCGATCGAAAGCTTCGGGAGGCGAGGCAGGCGGCGGTGTAATCCTCGCCTTCCCGCCCAGTCGTATAGCCCAGCACGGGCTCCTCCCCGACCTCAACCAGGGCCCGCGCGATGCTCAAAGACTGCCGGTAGGCCTCCAGGACCCAGATGCGACCCAATTGAAACTCCTTCGCATTACTATACCCGGCGTTTCGCTCCGCATGATCTTCATATAATAAGGAAGAACATGTCCTTCCAGGTCATCACGGACTGGGCGCAACTGCGTCAAGGTACCCCCTCTATCGCGGAGCAGTGGGACCACCTCCTCTTGCGTGCGCCCACGCAGAGCGTGTTCAGCACCCTTGCCTGGCTGGAAACCTGGTGGCGCCATTTCGGAGAACAGGCCCAGCTGAGGCTGCTCCTTCTCAGGGACGACGCCGGCCGTCTCCTCGCCGCGGCTCCTTTCATGATCGAGGAGCGCAAGGTTCTGGGACGCAGGGAACGGGTGCTCTCTTTCGTGGCCACGGCCAACTACGCGGCCGACTACGCCGATTTCCTCGTGGAGGACGGCGACCCCCAGAAGGCCCTGCCTCGCTTCGCGGCCTGGATCGCCGAGCACGTGGCGGATTGGACCCTGCTCGACTTCATCAACTGGCCGGCTCACTCGCCTCACGCCCCGATTTTCGCGTCCGAGCTCGCGCGCCTGCTCCCCGGCGTCCGCTCCGATCGCATCATCCTGTACGACGCCCCCTCGCGCTGCCTGGGACGCGATTCGAAAGAGGACCTGGCTTGCGCGAACAAGAAGAGCCTGAAACGCCACACGAACGCGTTGAAGCGCGAAGGGACGGTGGAGTTCACGCACCTGACCGACCCGGCCCAGGTGGCCACGGAGCTGGAAACCTTCTTCGAGCAGCACAAGGGCCGCAGGGAGCTGGCCGGATTCAAGAGCCAGTTCGACGACCCGCGGGAGCGGCGCTTCTATCATGACCTGGCCCGCGCCCTGCTTCCGCTGGGCTTGCTCCGTTTCTCCACGCTCCGCCTGAACGGCATCCCGCTCGCCTACCATTTCGGCTTCGAGCGCGAGGGGATCTACACCTGGTACAAGCCCGCCTTCGAGGCCAAGTTCGAGGACCGTTCGCCGGGCGAGGTGCTGATCAAGCACCTGCTCGAGCACTGCATCGCGGGCGGATTGAAGGAATTCGACTTCACGGTGGGGAACGAGGCCTTCAAGTACCGCTTCTCGAACGAGATCCGGAGAATCCTGCGCTACCGGGTGTACCAACGGGAAACCAGCTGGTGGCTCATGAGCCTCCGCCGCGCCCTGGGCAAGCTTTACCGCAGGATCCTGGGCCGGCGCCCAGGCGGCGGCGTGACCGAGGCCTGAGTGCGCGCTCAGTCGGTGACCAGGCGGCGCCCCCGGGCCTGCCAGGCGGAGTCGAGGCCCGAGAGTTTCCAGCTGAAGCTTTCGTCGTCGTCGCCCAGATCGATCATCACGCGCGGCAGCTCCTGAAGATGCGCGGAGTGCCCGCGGTGCCAGTGTCCCGGGCGCGTGGTGACGGAGGAGGCGAAGCCCAGCTTCCCGCAGAGCGCGAACTCCCTCGCTCCCGCCTCCGCCCGGCCTCCGAAGGGATAGGCGAAGTGCTCCACGGGCCGGCCGATCCGCGCCTCGATCGCCCGGCGCGACTCCAGGATCTCCCGCTCGCAGGCCTCAGGTGTTTCCACCCGGAGCGCGGGATGGTTCGCGGTGTGCGCGCCGAAGGTGATCAGGGGGTGGCGGGCAAGCCGGGAAACATCGTCCCAGCCCATGAGCTCGCTCTCCAGGGGATATGCCATCGCCGCCGCGCGAAGCTGGGTCATGAGCTGAAACCTGCCCTCCACGGGCTCCGGCCTGAGCCACGCGGCGAGCGCGGCGAACGCGGCCGCCCGAGCCCCGTCATCGGAAAGGGCCCGCTCCAGCACGCGCCCTTTCCACTCCGCGCGGATCGAGTCCGCCCTCGAGAGGATCCAGCCCAGCTCCTCCCACCAAGGCGCGGCCGTTCGATCCATGAAACCCGAGCTGAGGTAGATGGTGGCCGGGACGGAGTGCTTCTCCAGAATGGGAAGCGCTACATCGAAGTTGTCGCGGTAGCCGTCGTCGAAGGTCACCACCACGGCGCGGCGAGGAAGCGTGCCTTCCTTCAGGCCGCGCACCGCTTCATCGAGCCCGATGGGGCGCCAGTCCTCCGCGAGCGTCCGCATCTGCCGGTCGAACGCCGAGGCATCCACCGCGAGAATCCCGTTGGGATCAAAGGCCGGGCGAGCGGAACCCGCCGCGCGGACCCGGTGGTACATGAGGGCGGTGCAAGATCCGCGGTAAAACCGGGCCGCGAGCGAAACCGGAAGCCCCAGCGCCGGAAGGGAGCCAAACCTGTGAATCAGGCGTTTCGAAGTGGAAAGCCCCATGTTCAGCTCGAGGCCAGCTCCAGAAGCCTCCGCGCCGCCGCCACGACGTCGAAGTGGTCGCGCGCGGCCCCCCAGGCCTCCCGACCCATGTCCGCGCATCTTGCCGGATCCAGGTTCGAGAGCATGGAGATCCACTCGGCCGTGGTTTCCGCCTGGAAGTAGGATCGGCCGGGCTCCAGGCCCACGCCTTCCACTCCGATCGCCGTGCTGAGGCAGGGCCGGCCGAATCGGCAGGCTTCGATGGCCTTCACCCGGGTGCCGCTTCCGTAAAACACGGGAACGAGCGAAAGCACCGATTCCCGGTACACGGACTCCACGCTCTCCACCCGCCCGAGCAGCTTCAGGCCTGGAAGGGAGCGGAACTCCTCGAGCCAGGAGCTTTCGCCGCTGCCGGCCACCGCCAGCCGGAGGTCCGGGCGGCGCTGAGCCACCGCGGGCCAGACCTCGCGCAGGAACCATTGCAGGCCCTCGCGGTTCGGAGGCCAGTCCATCTTCCCGAGGAACATCAGCTGCGGGCACTCCGACCAGGGAGCCGGCACGGGCTCCTCGAAGGAATACCCGATCGGCACCACGCCTCCGCGCACGGACGCGTTGACGCCGCGGAAAAGCGAGAGATCCTCGAAAGAGACCGTCGCGACCGCATCCGCCGCGCCCGCGAGGCTGTTCTCGAACTCCTTCATGAGCCGTGCCTGGGCCGAGAAGAACGCCCGCATCGCTGCGCCGCTTTGAGCGGCCTTGCGCTCCCAGATGCCCGTCTCGTAGTTGTGCGCGCGGTAAACCACGCGAAGCTCGCCATCGGCTCCGGACGGGCGGATGAACCTGCCCTTCACCCTGGAATGGGCCGCGGGATGTAGCCCGTCGTAAACCACCGTTCCCCAGTCGGGGGTCTGGAGGCCGTCGGCCGCCGTGCACTCGGCCCCTGCCCGTCCCGCCCCCTCCTTCAGGAGCCGCGAGACCTGCGCGGAAAGCGAAGGTGCGCCGAAGTGCCGAAGCGTGACGGGCAGGCTCGGCCTCAGCACGAGAGACTGGGCGGCGCCTAGGGCCGCTCCCGCGCGCGTGACCCGGAAGCCCGGCCGCCGCAGAACGTACACCCGGCGCACGCCGAGCTCGCGCCTGGCCTCCTCGAGATCCACCTTCTCGTCGTCGCCCGCGATCGCGAGGTAATCCACCACGCGGCCCTGGGCGGCGACCTGCTTGAGCAGGTTCACCGTGGCCACCCGGGCGCCGTCCTGCGCCGGGAACGACCACTTCGGGACGATCCAGAGCCAGGGGCGCGACATGCGGCTGTCAGCGGCCATTGAGCCAGTCCCCCATGCGCCTGCGAAGCTCCCGATACTCGGCGTAGCTCCGTGACCATCCCGTAGCCGACGGTACCATCGCGGCCAGCGAGCGGCCGTACCACTCCGGCGCCTTCCCGGATTCCTTCATCCACTTCAGGTATTCCGCGTCGAAGGAGGCCTCGCGCCAGAGCTTGAGCCGAAGCGACGCGATGGGTTGGTGCTCGGTCAGCCCGCGTTCGCCCGGCCTGCCGGGATAGAAGAGCGTACCGTCGCCATTCCCCGAGAAATCCCAGAGACTCTTCCAAGGATCGCGCTGGGGCGCGTTTTTGTAGGCCTCCACCACGGCATAATACAGGAATGCGTCCACCTTGTACTTCTCGGCGATCCACGGAATGGAGCGGATGTAGGCGGCGGTGCGATCCACCATGAAATCAGGATGCCCGGAATCCGAGAGATAGTCGCAGCCGTGGCTCATGCAGCTCACGTAGAACCACACCTCCCCGCCCCGCTTTTGGAACTCCTGATAGGTCTCGGGGCTGGGATGATCCTCGTGCACCAGGTGATTCAGCACCGGCGCCAGGATATCCACGGCTCCATCAAGGTCACGGTGGTACCGAGTGGTCACCATCGTCTTCACCGAGGGGGCCAAGGCCTTCGCGCGGCGGGCGAGCGCCGCCACATCTGCCATCTCGCCCTCCGAGGGCTCATCCCAGAGATAGAACATGAGCTTGCCCTTGCGATCGAGCTTCTTCGCGGCGTTTTCTATCCCTCTCAGGTAGCGATCCGCCTCGGGCTTGCCGCGGATCTCGGGTTTCACCGTCGGGAAGTCCACATAAGCCCAGGGCGGGCGCTCCCTCAGCGTGCTCGCGGTGAATGAGGTGTCGGGCGTGGGCGAGTTCTCCAGCTCCGCCACGGGCGGCTCGCCCACCACGGGCACCGGCGCGAGGAAGGTCTTGAGCGGCGCGAGCCGATGCTTGAGCATCTCGCGCACGTACTTCCGGGCGAGCTCCGCCTCGGCGGCGTTCCAGGCGCCGTAATGCCCTTTGACGGCGTACCAGGGCGTGAGCTCAGAGTAGGCCGGGAGCGCGGGCTCCTCGGGGATCACCATCTTCCAGACCGTGAGCTTCACCTTGAGCTTGGCGCTGCCCCAGCCGATGTCCCCCGTCAGCACCCCGGGCTTGAGATCCTTGGGGATCCCGATCTCCGCGAACACCACGCCCTCGCCCGCCCGCGTGGGGCAGAGTACGCGGTCGCCGCCGAGGGGAAGGAGCGGATCCTGGATCTCGCCCACGAAGGCCCCGGGGAAAGAGGGGTGCTCCGTACGGATCGTCTCCACCCGGTAAAGAGCCGTGCGCACGCGGCCGGCCCAGGCGGGCCAGGTGATGGGCGCGCAACCCTGGCCCCTGGCCTTGAGCAGGAAGCCCAGCGTCTCGCCCCTTGAGCCGGCGATGTCGAGCTGATCCATCCACTGGGGCGAGTAGCCGCCCACGGGGCGGTCCGGCCCCTCCACCGCCTGAAGACTCGCTGCCGTGGCGGCTTGCGCGGGCGCGGGCGCCAGCCCAACAAGCTCAAGCCCAAGCGCGAGCAGGAGCGCCGCGGCCGCCCGAGAGGCGAGAACCCTCTCCGCCCCGAACACCAGGAACATCAGGAGGAAGGGAAAGAAACTGTAAGTGTGCGAAAGAAACGACATGGCGACCCCATAGGCGACGATGGACAATAGATACTCCGGATATTCCCTGCGGATGCGCCAGGCCGCCCGCCCCGCCATGAGGTAAAGGGCGGCGAACAGGAGCAGGCCGGGAATCCCCGCCTCCGACATGACCAGAACCCAGGATGAGTGCGCGGTCCGCGCGCCCCACTCGAAGAACGCCGGCGTGTACTGCTCATAGTACCTGGGATAGTTGTTGATTCCGACGCCGAAAAGGGGGTGATCCTTCACCATCTTCGCGCCCGCGATCAGGTAGTTGAACCTAGAGGCGGAGGATCCGGAGAGATCGTCGGACTCCCGCAGCGACATCACCACCGCCATGATGAAAGGCAGGGGCGCGAGCGCGGCCAAACCCACCATCAGGCGCTTCAAGCTCCTCGCGGTGATCATGAGATAGGTCAGGCCGGCAGCGAAGAGGGCGACGAAAGCCCCGCGGGACTGCGAAAGGATCAGGCCAAGCACGAGCACGAACGAGGCGACGAGATCCCACTTCGTGATCTTTCCCCCCTCCCTGCGGATGAGCCTCGGGAACACCACCAGCGGCGCGGCCATCACGATGAGCGCGCCCAGGTCGTTGGTGTTTCCCAGCAGGCCAATGGACCAGAGCCTCGGTTCCGCGAACTCCAGGTGCGACTGGAAGATCGTGAGGTAGCAGGCCACCGCGATCGCCCCGACGATGGACCCGGTGAGCGCGTTCCGCACGACCCTGAACTCAGCCTCGTCCTCCGCGGTGTTCAGGATCATGAGGGAAATCACGCTGATCGGGATGAAGGCCTGGATGAAATACTCGAGCGACTCGCTCTGCGTGGGCGAAAACACGGCCGCGAGGAGGAGCCAGGCCACGAACAGCAGGTACACCGTGCAGGCGCGGTTCCAGTAGATGCTGAACCGGAGCCTCCTTAGCTGGAAAAGCGCCCAGGCGCCCGCCATCATCGCCACGAGCAAGCGGGGCATCGCGCTCATGAGCGCGTTGGTTGGCATGAACTCCCAGGGGCGGATCAGGACGTTCCCGATGAAGAAACATACGGCCACCACCGGATGGAATAGGCTGAAGACCATCGCGAGAGCGTAAACGAGCGCAAGCACCGCCTTGTCGGGCCCGAATGCAAGGGCGATCCCGCCCGCCAGGCCGGCGACGAGGCAGGCGACGACCAGGAAGGACCAGGGCCTGATGGGGATCGACCGCCCGGTGAATCCCGCCGATTTCCAGAGGAAGCGCAGGCCGTGAACGATGTTGATCAGCAGGAAGAAGGTCCCGATGTGGACTGCGACGGGAAACGAGTTCACGGCCCAGGGCCCTCAGCCTTTTTTCTTCTTCGATGAGTGCCCGCCCGGCGCGGGGGGATGCGCGGGCGGCCCGTCGAGCAGGCCGGTAGCCTGGTAGGTCAGATGCCCGGCCATCTTCGCGGCGTCAGGAAGGGCGGGGAGCACGCCGAGGAAAGCGACGTCGAGGTTTCGCGAGGACACCTCGGGGGGGGCGAAAGTGCCACGCCTCAGCTCGAAGAAGACCGCGAGAATCAGGCTCAGCACCACGCCGCCCACAAGCCCGAGCCCGGCCAGCACCCTTTTCTTGGGGGAGAAGGGTTTCGCCGGGATCACCGGCTTCTCGACGACGGTGATGTAGGAGACGTTCGCCGGGTCCTTTTCCATCTCGATCACGATGTTCAGGAAATTCAGCTTCCTGAGCAGCTCGTCGTAGAGATCCTTCGCGGATTTCTCGGAGGTGGGGGTCTCGATCCCCCGGGGCATGGATGCGCCGCGGCCTCTGCCGCCGCGCTGAATGCCGTCCATCTCCGCCTGGAGCTGCTCCGCCTGCTCCTTGAGCTGGATCACCTTCGGGTGCTGGGGCGAGAACCGGTTCTGAAGGATCTCGATCTCGGTGTTCACCGCCTGGAGCTGCTGGCGCACGCCCTCGACATCCTGGTCGGCCGCGGGAGACGTGATCCCGCGGATGGAGTTGTTCAGGACCCGGAGATTGCTCTTCAGGGCGAGCTGGGTGCGCACCAGGGTGGAATAGCGTTCCTCGTAGAGAGTGGAGATCATCCGCTCCAGCACCTCTTTGGTCATTTCGTAGGACTTGATCGCGCTGCCTGCACCCACCGAAATCTGGAAGTTGGTGGGGGAGACACTGAAGTACTCGATCCTCTTAAGCAGCTCCTCGAGCTCGACGGTTCGAAGCGGGTGATCGGCGGGGTGCTCGAACAGCCCGTGCTTCTCTCCCAGCTGAGTCAGGAACTCCTGGCTCAGCGAGAGCCTCAGCAGTGAGCCCCTCCGCGCGTTCTGTTCCCCGGGGTCCCTGACGCTCGCGATGAGGTCGTTCACCATCGGGGTCTCGAAGTAGCTCGACTGGATGTTCACCACGGCCGTGGCCTTGAACCGGGGCGGAATCACGTAACCCGCCCCGATGCCCAACCCTCCGCACACGGCGGTCACCAGGAACATCTTCTGGAAATTCCTCCTGAAGATGGCGATGATGTCGTGGAGCTGAATCAGGTCGTCGTCGCGTTTCACTTGGGCGCTCCGGCGTTGAATACCGTGCCCAGCACGTCGATGTTCCAGCCGTTGACGGCCCTGCGCATCTCGAACATGGCTTCGCGGTCGGCGGAACTCGGGGAATGAAGGATGATGGACGCGTCGGCCTGGCTCGCGATGATCACCGGGTCCATGTTGTTCTTGTTGCGCCGCTCAAGGGCGCTCGTATCGAACAGCACCAGGTCGTACTGGTCCTTCTGGGCCTCGATCACCGGGCCGATCAGGAACTCGGCGCTCTCGCCGCCCTTGCCTTCCTTGTTGTGAGCGGACATCAGGTCCACGACCTCGAGCAGGGGCCCGCCCAGCTCGGCGAGCTCCTCCTCGGTGCGTCCCATCACGCGGTCCATGAACAGATACCCGTTCAAGGTCTGGCTCGTGGCATCGACGATGAGGACCTTCTTGCGCAGGAGGAGCGCGTAGCCCAAGGCGAGCGCGGACACGAAGAAGGTGCGGCCCTCTCCCGGATGCAGGCTCAGGACCGCGAGGGATTTCGCGCCCCTTTTCTTCTGCTCCTGGTGGATCTGGTGCACCAGGCGTTTCACCTCCGTGAAACGCACGTATTCCAGCAGCGGCGACGGGACGTTGGACGCGGATTGAGCCGTGCTGTTGACCTGGATGACCTTACGCATGATGGCTGGCTTCCATGGTAACCCGGTGGGCCAAATCCGAATAGATCCGGCGAAGCTCGGCTGTCCAACGCGATCCCGAGAATCGCTCCTCCACCCGGCCCTGGAACATCCTGCCCAGGCTCCGTCTTCGCTCCGGATCCGCCAGAAGCTCCGCCAAGCGCGTGGCGATCGCCTCATCGGACTCCTCCACCGCTACCGTCAACCCGTACTCGGCGCTCGGAAAGAGATCGCGGTTGCCGTCCACGCCGGTGGCGAGCACCGGCGTGCCCGCCCATCCCGCCTCGACGAGGTTGATCGGCAGGCCCTCCGCGTCCGAGAGCGACAACAAGAGGTCGAAGCCGGCCATCTCGGAGCCCAAACCCGCGCGGTAGCCCATCCAATGCACCTGGCTTTCCAGGCCCATAGCGCGCGTGGCGGCGTGGTAGTCGGCTTCGAGCGGGCCGGTGCCGAAGATCACCAGATCCCAGCGCGGCAGCCCCCGATGAAGCGATTTCAAATGCGCCATGACCTGAAGCACGCGATCAAGGCGCTTCTCGCCCGCGATCCGGCCGGCGAATCCCAGCACCACCGAGCCGGACGGGATCCCGCGCGCGGCCAGGCCCCAGTCCGCATGGAGCCGGGCGCGCTCGGCGCCGCGCTCTCCCGCATCGATCTTCCTGCGATCCACGCCATTCAGGTGCGTTTCCACCCGGTCCGGCCTGAGCCCGCGTGCCACCAGCAGCTCGCGGTCGGAGGCGCAAACGGTGAGCACCCGGTCGAACCGCGGAAGGATCAGGCGCGTGTAGAACGCCTCATAGGCCTTGGACACCCAACCGCTACGCCCGCGAACCCCATGGTGCGTGGAGACGATGGGATACTCGCGCGCGGAGCGCGGGCCCGCGGCGCGGAGGAGGTAAGTGGAGGCCTTCACGTCATGGGAATGCGCCACTTTCGTTCCGAGCTCCCGCAGGGTCTCGCGGAGTCTCGCCACTGCCTGCCCATCCACCCGCGAGCGCACCGGCACCACTCGAGTGGCAAGCCCAAGGCTCTCGGCGTAGCGCACGGGCTTGTTCGAAGCCTCGCCCTTCCGGGTTTCGTAGAGGAACACCACGGTGACGGGCTCGCTCAACGACGCGAGAGCCGGGATCACCAGGGTCTCCGGACCGCTGACGATGCTCGAGTTGAAGACATGGACGATCACGGCGAGACCTCCCCGGAAGGAAGCGTCTTCACGATTTTGGCGGGATTCCCGGCGATGATCGAACGATCCGGGTATTCCCCCCGCGACACCACGGATCCCGTGCCGACGATGCAGCCGTTCCCGATGCGCGCGCCCTTGAGGATCGTGCAGTTTGCGCCCACCCAGACGTCGTCGCCGATCACGACCTCAGCGCCCGGGAAGGCCCAGAGCGCGCTCAAGGGCCGGCCCTGCTCGCGCGCGGCCGCTGCGCCGAGGCGCGGGCGGAACCCGTCCACCAGTTCCTCCATCTGCTTCCGCCGGAGGACCGGATCCACGGGGTGGGGGTCGTAGTCCTGGATGAACACGTTCCAGCTCGAGAGGAACCGCTTGCCGATCCGGATGCCCACCTTGGACTCGACGCGGATGTCGCCCAGGACGGAACCCTCGCCGATCACCACCCGGGAATTCCCGTAGGCGCTGACCGAGGCGTTCTCGTAGATGATGCTGTCGCGGCCCACGGCGATGCGCGCGCCGGGCGCCTCGGCGACGAGCCTCCCGTTTCGCTGAATCCGCACGTTCTCGCCGAGCTCCACGCCCTGCGGCGGGAAGATCCCGCGCCAGAACGCGGCCCACTGGAAGAGGAGATACTGCCGCGCCGCCGAGCGCAGGTGGGAGGGTCGGCTCAGGAGCAGGCGCCAGGCCTTGCCAAGGAGGGTTTTCGGTTTCACGGCGGTGGGAGCAGTGCTCATAAAACGGCTCCGCCCGCCACGGCCGCGGCCGCAGGTCCCAGAGGCGTCTTCATGCCCGCCGCGCGCGCATAGAGAGCCGCGTACTGCCCGGCCATCCGCCGCATGGAGTAACCCTCGCGGATCCAAGCCGTTCTTTCCCAGAGCGCGTGATAGCCGTCTTGCCCGAGCTGTTCAGCCATCGCGGCAAGCCCCGCCAGCTTTCGGGCGCCATCCGCCGCGTCCGTGTTCAGGAACAGCTCGGCGTCGCGTTCCAGGAAGGCATGGCCCGGGATGCGCGACAGGAGCGCGGGAAGGCCGGCGCCCAGCCCCTCCAGAGGCCCGAGCGGCATGCCTTCGAAATCCGAGCAGGAGACGTAAACATCGGCGGACTGGATCCAGCTCGCGGGCTCGCGCGTCCCGCCCAGGAAGTGAACGCGGTCCGCGTCGGGTCCCGACGCCGCCAGATCCATCAGCTCGGTCAGAAGCTCCGCTTGCGTGGCGGGGCCCACGATCATCAGCGACATCTTCCGGCGCTGCTCCGGGGCGAGCTCGGCCCAGACGCGAAGCGCGTGGGCATGGCCCTTCACCGGATGGAGGCGGGCGATGTAGAGCGCCCAGATGGAACCGCGCTGCCCGGCCAACCGGGAACGGAGCCGCTCGTCCTCCACGGCACCGATGACGGAGTCGCGGAATCCGAGTTTCTCCTCTCGCGAGGCTACCGGCCCGACGGGAAAACTCACGCCGTTGCGCACCAGGCGCACTCGGTTGCCCTCCACTCCCAGCTCGGAGTAGCGGCGAAGCGTGTCTTCCGAGACGACCGTGATCTCGTCGGCGAAAAAGGTGAAGAACCGCTCGTATAGCCGATAGCGCCGCGCCTTGCCCAGGTGGACGAAGCTGTGCTGCGTGTGCACGAGCCGCACGCGCCCCAGCACCAGGACCTTCGCCGCGGCCGCGTAGATCAAGCCGTTGAGATCGTGGGAGTGGAGCACTCGGATATCGTTACGGAGCAGGTTGCGCGCGATCTGGAGAACGGCCTTCAGGCTGAACCCCCGCTTCTTGCAGTAGGTCTCCACCGGCACGCCCTGCTTCCGGAACTCCGGCACGAGGCTCGTGTAGGCGCCGCCCTCCGACTGCTCGTACGCGAACACGTAGGGTTCCCAGGTTCCGGCCGCTCGATACTCCTGCGCGAGATTCAGGATCATCTTTTCCAGGCCGCCCACGCCGAGGTATTGGGTCACCATGAGCACGCGGCGGGGCAGGTCGTGGGAGCCCAGCCGGATGGCGACGCCGAGATAAACGATCCCGAAGATCGGGCCGCAGATCAGGAACCAGAGCAGGTCAGAGGCGAAGACCGGACGCGCGGCAAGAGAGGCCGCCGAGAGCGCCAGGCACAGGAGGGCTGACCTCAGGAACGGCCCGAAAGGCAGGAAGGAACCCAAGGGCCAGCCCGTGCTCTTCCTTACGTAAGCCATCGCCGCCACCCTCATCGTGCCGCGCGAGACGAGCGCTCCTGCGAGCGCTCCCATCGGCCCCCAGAGGCGGACGCCGAGGTAGCAGAGCCCGAGAGAGAAGACCGAGAAGAAGAGGAAGTTGCGGAAGATCCAGCCTCCCTCGCCCCGCGCGCGCGGCACGGAGTCGTAGGGGATCACGAGCAGGAGGTAGGAGAGCGCGAAGACGCGCAGATAAACCGCCGCGTGCGCGTACTCGGGGGTGAAGAGCAGGGCCACGATCCCGTCGGCGAAGACGATCAGCCCGGCCACGGCGGGCACCACCAGGAACAGGATCTGCTCGATCCCCTTCCGGTACTGGGCCGCCGCGCTTTCCGGGCGGCCGGCCGCGAAGGAGGCGGACATCTGGGGGATCATCACCCGGGTGACGCTCTGTTCGATGATGAGCAGGGGCGGGATGGCCAGGCACCCCATGGCGTAGACCGCGAAATCAGCCGAGCTGACATGCGTGGAGAGGATGAACTGGTCGGCGTTGTTGATGAAGACGCCGAAGATCCAAGCCGAAGCCACGGGCAGCGCGTAACCCCAGACGGCTTTGAAGCTCTGGGCGTCCCATCCCAGTCCTGCGAGGCCCATCCGGTAAGCCAGTGCGTAACCGGCAAGGGTTTTCAGGAGCACGATCGCCGTGTGCGCGATCAGCACCGATTCGAGATCCCGGAAAACGGCGGCAACGGCCAGCATCGAGAGAGTACGGAAGGCCTCGAACGCTGAGGTGAAGATCGCGCCGGTCCAGATGCGTCCGGTGGCGATGGCCGCCTCCTCGAAGAACATGTTGGCCACCGCGCCGAAAAGGGCCACGGCGAAGAGATAGGAGAATTGCGGCGGCCACTGCATCCGCTCAGTGAGGAACCCGCTCAGCGCGAGCGCGATGCCCGCGCTCAGCAGCGCCGAGGCGAGGATCGAGAGGGCCGACATCCTGAGTGCCCGGTCGCGCCGCTCGCCCTGACCCGCCCAATACGCGAGCCCGCTCACGATCCCCGGCGCGAGAGCGAACGCGGGAAGGATGCCCACGTAGAGGAAGATGATCTTGAACTGGCCGATGGTGGATTGATCCAGCAGACGCACGAGCACCAGCGGCAGGGCCAGGTTGATCAGCGAAGCCAGGCTCGAGAGGATCGAGATCGGCCAGTGTGATTTGCTGCTTTGCGTCATTTTGCGTTTCGGCCTCCCCGGGGCCCGTTCTGGCCGCGGCTCAGTCGTTCTTTCAGTGTTCTTTCGGACCCGAGGGACCGCGGAGTTTTCCGCCGCCGCCCTGCCCCGTCAACGTGGGTGCTACGATCGGCGTCTTGTGCTCCTGGCCGAGCAACATCACTTTCATGGTCTTCAGCACCACCAGGAGATCGAGCGCCGGGGACATGTGCTGAATGTAGTAGAGATCGTGCTCGAGCTTCACGCGCGACTCCTCCACGGAGGCGGCGTATCCGGCGCAGACCTGCGCCCAACCCGTGATGCCCGGGCGCACGTCAGTGCGCATGGAGAACAGCGGGATCGCCTTCTCAAGCTCGCGGCAGAACTCGGGTCTCTCCGGACGGGGCCCGATGAAACCCATCTCTCCGCGCACCACGTTGAAGAGCTGGGGGAGCTCGTCGAGCCTCACCTTCCGGATGAAACGCCCGATCGAGGTGGTGCGGTCGTCGTTCTTCGTCGCCCACTGCACGCCGTCCTTCTCGGAGTCGATCCGCATGCTGCGGAACTTCACGAGATTGAAGGGGCGTCCCAGGTAACCCGCGCGGTTCTGCACGTAGAAAACCGGTCCGGGGCTGGAAAGGCGGATCAGGAGCGCGATCACCGCGAAGAGCGGGGCGAGCAGGATGAGCAGCGCCGCCCCCACGAGAGGCTCCAGCAGGGCCTTCGCCCGGGTGTACACGCGAAGCGGCGTGGTCTGCTGGGTCGCGCCCGTGACGTAGGTCCAGAGATCAACGTCCGAGAGGGGGATGCTCCCCGTCAGCTCAGCCGAGATGCGGCGGCGGTCGACGATGGGCACGCCCGCGAGATGCGCGCGCACGAGGAGACGGTCGGTCTGCATCTCCCGCACGGCCCCCCGCGAGAACACGATGAGATCGATGCCCATGCCCCTGGAGCGCAGGATGCGCTGCGCGGCCTCACCCATGGAAAGGAAGGACACGAAGGAGTTCAAACCCGCCGCGACGAACTCGGAGCGCAGGCGCGTTTCCTCGTCCGGCAACAGCTTGAGCACGATCCGGGTGCGCCGCTCGTTCCGGTAGTGGCTCCAGTTCAGGAGGTAGAACGCCGCGAAGGCCAGGGCACCCAGGAGGGGCACGGTGGTCATGAGAGTCAGAAAGCCCACCCCGGGCGCGCCGGTCAGCAGGCGAACGGCTTCGGAGGCCAGGGCTCCGGCGGGTATCATCGCCAGCGGGAAGAAGACGAAGTCCGTCGGCTTCGGGAGGTAGCGGATAGGGTTGAAGAACCCGTAGAACCGAAGGAGCGCGAAGCTCATGCCGCCCGCCGAGAGCGAGAAGATCGCCTTCGTCCAGAGGATGTGCTGCGAATCGTCGCGCGCGCCGCCCGCCGCAGCGAGGAAGCTGAGGCAAAGGAGCGCCGCCAACCCCACGAAATCGACACTCAGATCCAACCTGCGTTTGAACGCCCGAGCACTCATCTCCAACCCACCTTTTCAGAACCGCTTGCGGTCGCGATGTAATACGGCGCCAGGAGCGAGGCGAAGGCCGACTCCACCAGGCTCAAGAACGGCGCGCGAAGCCGGCTTGAAACCGAAGCGAGCGCCACGCCCCCCGCGCTGATCGCCCCGACCGCAAGTGCAAGGAGCAGACCCGCGCCGTCGATCCGCGAAAGCGCCATCAGGGCTGCCACTGCGCAGAGCAGGGCCCAATAAGCCCAGAAAAGGCGAAAAACCCTGCGCAGCGAGAGCAGGCCCGCAGCGAAGCTTTTGTCCCAGGCGGCCGGCAGGATGTCCCGGATCCACTGCACGTTGCCCATCACCATGCGGCGGCGGCGGCCGAACTCCCGCGCCGGCGCCGGCCCGCTGCGCTCCGTAGCGCCCTCGTGCACGCCCACGCCGGCGGCGTAGACGATCCGGAGCGTAGGGAACAGAAGCCTGAGATAGAGCGGCATGACCACGTCGTCGTTGAGCCAGCTGCGGCCTTCGAGGCGCGCGAAGGCCTCCATGAGCTCCTCGCGGCGGTAGAGCACGGTGGCGCCGTGGATGCTCACTGGGCCGCCTGCCGAAGACTCGATGGACTTCAGGTGCCGCTCGAAGGCCCAGATCGCCTGCTCCACCGGGCCCGCCTCGGGATTCCGGTAGGTCGGCGCTACCGCCATCGTGGCCGGATCCGTGCAAAGGGGAAGGCAGCGGAGCAACAGATCCTCGGGCCACGCGATCCCCGCGTCGCCGTAAACGATCCAGTCGGCCGACGCGCTCGCTTTCGCGAGCTCGTGAAGCCCTCGCCATTTTCCGATGTTCGGGTTGAATTCCAGCGCCTCGGCGCCGTGGGCGCGGGCCACTTCGGCGGTGCGGTCGGTGCATCCGTCGGCGCCGACGCGAAGCTCGAACTCCACGCCGGGATACGCCGCGCGCGCCACCGCGATGGCGCGCTTCAGGCTCTCGAGCGTGTGGGGAAGAGCGCTCTCTTCATTGTGGGCGGGAACCAGGACGGCGACTCTGCGGACCTTCCTGGACGATGGGCGGTCCCTGCTGACGCCAATACCGCTCAATGCCGCGAAGCCGCGGCCGAGCAGGGGAAAGAGCCAGGTCATGCCGAGGACTCCGGCGAGGCCCAGAAATAGAACTGCATGAAGCATGTCGGGGGTCATACATTAGCCCACTGCGTTAATCAATACAGAGGCAAATTAGTCTATTATCCATGAGACAGAATTCAGGACCGCTTCCGCGACCCTGGAACACCGTCCACTCCCCACCCAACGGGGCCCCAAAGACCACAGAACACTTTGAAACTGCAATAAATTAGGGTTAGAGTTTTTTGACGCTATGAGTTAAAGATCGGGTTCTTACTGGGAAGCGCGGTGTGACCGAATTCGCCGATGTGGCCTGAAAAACGAGGCCGAATCGGACACTTCGGCCAGCGTTTCAGTCAACTTCCAAGGAGCGGCAATTCCATGCGTTTTCTGGTCACGGGCGGATCAGGCTTTATCGGTACCCACCTTTGCCGTCGGCTGGCGGCCGAGGGCCATGAGGTGGTGGTTCTCGACCTGCGAGATCCTGAAACCCGAATCTCAGGGGTGGATTACGTGATCGGCGACGTCCGGAAGCCCGCGGATCTCGACCGCACCATCCCAGGGGTTCATACCGTATTTCACCTTGCGGCGATCGTGAGCATCCCGCTCTGCCAGCAGGACCCCTACGGCAGCTACGAAACCAACCTCATGGGCACCCTGCGGGTGATCGAGGCCGTCCGGCGCGAGTCCGAGCGCCAGGGCCGGAAGGTACGCCATGTCTTCGCGAGCTCAGCCGCCACCTATGGTTACCTGGGAGACGATGGCCGCTTCCTGCGGGAGGACCAGACGGCGGATCCGCCCATCTCCTTTTACGGGGCTCAGAAGCTCGGCTCCGAGCATGCGATCCGGCAGTCGCGCATCACCTACGGGATCCCCTCCGTGATTTTCCGGTTCTTCAATGTGTTCGGCCCGGGCCAGGACCCCAAGTCGCCCTACTCGGGAGTGATCACGCTCTTCACCACGCGACTGCGGGACAAGCAGCCCCTGACGGTGTTCGGAGACGGAGAGCAGACCCGCGACTTCATCTCGGTTCACGACCTTGTCGACGCGCTTTGCGCCGTTCCTGCCCTGCCGGAGGCTTCCTGCGACGGGAGCCCCATCAACCTAGGCCGCCAGCGGAAACTCACCGTGAACGCCCTCGGGTCCTTGATGATGAAGGTGACGGGCACCGAGGTGCCCGTGGAGCGCCAGCCGCCCCGCGAGGGCGACATCCTGCACTCCTGCGCCAGCATCGAACGCGCCCGCGCCGTGCTCGGCTGGGAGCCCAGGGTCTCGCTCGAGACCGGCCTCGCGGAGCTGCTAAAAGGGGTCGGAGCCTTTTCTGCGTAACGGCGCGTTAGCGCAGCGTTACGCAGAAAAGGCTCCGACCCCTTTTTACAGCGTGAAGAGGATGATGAAGACGGAGAGCGCGATCCCGGAGATCTGGGCCGCATAACCCAGAGCTTTCTCGAAGGTCGAGGGCTGCAGGTCCTTGACCTCAAGGATGATCACGTCGCCTTCCTTGAGGTCGGCGAAATTCTGCTCCGTGCGCATGTTCACGATCGAGCGGTCGTCGTCGCCCCGATGGATGATCAACACGCGCTCGATGTCGGCTCCGGACTTCGGCCCGCCCGCCCGCATGACGTAGGTGTAGAGATCCGCGCCCGGAAGCAGCGGCTGCTCGCCCGGCGTGTTCACCTCGCCCATGATCGTCACGGTGTTCCACTTGCGCTTGATGTTGGCGTCCTTGTCGGCCGTGGCCTGGAAATAGACGGTTTCGCCGCCGCGCCAGAGCAGATCGGAGTCCGTGTCGTACTTGTAGAAATAGTTGGCGAGATCAAACCAGCGCGTGGCGCTCGGCGCCTCGGCGCGCTCGAAGTTCGGGCGCACGATGCGCAGGTACTCCGGCTTCTGGCTTCCGCCAGCCGCCGCCTTCGCCTCGGTGCCGCTGCCGGGAAAGCCGCCCGCGATGCTCACGAGCTCCTCGAGGCTCGTATCCACCCGCACCGAGTACCGGCCGGGTTTCTGCACGAGCCCGCGCACCTCCACCTGGTACTTGCGCTCCTCGACCTCGATCTCAACGGAGTTGTTCGACTTGTAGAAGGACTTGTAACGCCGCTCCACCTCAGCCTCGAGCTGCTTGGGCGTAAGGCCCGCGGCGTTCACCGTGACCTTGTAGGGAAGCTTCAGCCGGCCGTCGAACTCGATCTCGTACTTTCCGGAAACCTTCGGGTCGGCGCTGTGAACAAGCTCGATCGCGAAGCCCGGAGCAAGCGTGGCGGAAGACTCGAGCTTCCGAAGCGTCTCGGCGTAAGAGGGGGCGGGAGCACGGCGCGCGCCCGAGTCCTCTTTCGGAGCTGACGAGCATCCGGCCGAGGCGGCGAGGGCTCCGGCAAGGAGGGCAAGACTGGAAAATCCAAAACTCGATTTCATGATGCGGTTCCTTTGAGGCGTCTGAATCGTCAATTGAGGCATCACTGCGCGGCCGTGCGACGAAGGGTTCCCGAGAAGCGCGCCCCCAGGTCCGACCTGATGCTCATGTTCATGATCTCGATGCGCTCGAGCGACCCGTCGATGAGGGCCCGGGTCACCGCCGCGCTCCTGGCAGGTCCGGACAGCGCGGCCGGCAGCGAGTCGTCGTCCAGCTCGATCATGTAGCTCCGGGTCCCACCCCCGATGGTGCAGGCGAAGCGGATGTAGCCGCCCGAGTATTCCGGCATCTGGCCAAGCTGGGAACAGACGAAAACCACGCCCGCGTGCGACGAGATCCGCTGCTCTTCGGCGTCGACGTTCAGCGAGAGCCCGTGGATCTGCTCGAGCACTTCGGAGGTCGTGAGCGGACGCTCATAGGTCCAAGGGGCGGGAACCCCGGCCGGAGTGAGGCGCAGGATCACGTGCATGCGCACCTCGGTGCCGGAAAGATGCGTATCTCGGCGCACCACTTCGCCCTCGTAATCCCCGGCGATGGCCTCGAGGTACCTGATTCGGTTGCGCAGATCCACCTTCGCCCGCTGGGCGTTCTCGGACTCGAGATCCTCCTCGATGTCCTGGTTGATCTCGGCGGTGTCGCGGGCCTTGTCGCGCGCGCGCCGCTCCTTGATCTCCTCGAGGTTGCACCCGGAAGCGGACGCGACGGTGAGACCCACGCACATCAACGAAATAATCTTCGATTTCATAGCGGCCGGACCTTATGATGCGATGCATAATAAGTCTAGACCGACTTTAGACTATTTTGATCAATCATAGACGAGCCCCCCGCATAGATTTCCCAAGTCTCGAGGCTCCATCAACGACTCTGAGACAACATTTTTAATAATAAATACAGTTATTTAAAGATGGTTCATTTACGAATTGGCACGCTGCATCAATTCGTGTAGAAACGGTCCATTAATTTTAGACCTCTCTCTTTCAGAGAACAGCGCGTGGAGGCGCTCGGACCTATGATGCAGCAACGCTGGAACGGTTGGCGGGTATGGAGTGTGTTCGGAGCCCTGAGCGCAGGGTCCCTGATGATCGCTGGCGCCGGATGCGTCGGCGGCGATCCTGAGGGATTCTTCGTCGACGACATCCAGCCCGCGAGCGGCCCCACCTACGGCGGCACCCGCGTGAACATCATCGGGCAGAACTTCGTGGAGGGTGTCACGATCCGCATCGGCGACGCCGACTGCGTGGATCTCGTGGTGGTCTCCGACGCGGAGATCGAGTGCACCACCACCAACGCCGCCGAAGGCGTGTACGACGTCGTGGCGCAGTTGCCGATCGTCGACAGCGCGGAAGACACGGCCACCCTCCCCTCGGGCTTCACCTACACCTGCGTCTCCGCGCCGACCCCGGGCGTTCAGGTCTGGGCGAACGAAGGCGGCGAGAAGATCACGAAAGACGACGCCCGCGCCACCTGCGACCCCTCCGGCCTGGTGAACAGCGCCTGGGACGGGACGAAGGTGAAGCTCTTCGGCGCGAAGAACGAAGTGGTGAACTTCCAGCTCCTCGTGGAAGCCGCAGTGAATGACGTGAACAACGTCACCGTCGATTTCGATACGCTCTCCGGCCCCGGCGGGTCCACGATCGGCTCCGTGAACGCCACGGGCAATCAGGTGTTCGACTGGACCCAACGGAACATCGAGATGTTCTACGTGAAGTACCTCCAGATCAAAGGCCTGAGCGTCACCGGCTACCACACCGACGACCAGCGCCACGTTCCCCAGCGTTTCCGCACCGAGTACTTCGGCGAGGGATTCAGCAACGGCACCTGGGAGCAGCGCCCGGACCACGACAAGTTCTACCCCGAGATCGCCGTACCGCTCGAGCTCGAGAACGGCTTCGACGTGGCGAACGGCGACAGCCAGGCCATCTGGGTGGACGTCTACATCCCGAAGACCGCCGCCGTGGGCACCTACACCGGCACGATCGAGATCAGCGAGAACGGCTCGCTCGTGAAGTCCGTGCCCGTGGAGCTCAAGGTCCGCAACATCACCCTGCCCGACGCCCCGACGTCCAAGACCATGGTGTACATGGGCTACGGGCCGATGAACGCGCGCTACATGGGCGACGCCGATCCGAACGACGTGGGCACCAACGCCGCGCAGGTGAAGACGATCCGCGATCGTCACTTCATGATGGCGCATCGCCACAAGATCTCCCTCGTGGACGACAACAACGGCGTGACCCCCTGGAACCAGGACGCGCCACGCCCCGAGTGGCAGGCGCGCCTCAACGGCTCCCTGTTCTCCGCCGCGAACGGCTACGCCGGCCCCGGCGCGAACACCTCGAACGGCATCTACGCCATCGGCACCTACGGCACCTGGTCGTGGCGCGATACGGGCGACGAAGCCACGATGCACGCCAAGACCGACGCCTGGGAAAGCTGGTTCCAGACCAACGCCCCCGGCGTGGAACGCCTGCTGTTCCTTGGTGAGGGCTCGGGCCAGGAAGCTCAGATCGAGACCTGGGCCCAGTGGATGGCCTCCAACCCCGGCGTGGGACAGAACATCAAGAGCTTCGCCACGATCGACCTGCTCCAGGCTCTGGCCCAGACTCCGAGCCTGGACATCTCCGCCACCTACTTCAAGCTGGGTGACACGGCGACCTGGCAGGCGGCGATGGACAGCGTGACCGCAAGCGCCCAGCTTCAGGCCTACATGCTCAACGCGAAACGCCCCGCAGTCGGCTCCTTCGTGACCGAGGACGACGGCGTCAGCCCCCGCATGATCCCCTGGGCGCAGTACAAGAAGAAGGTCGACCGTTGGTTCTACTGGGAGAGCGCCTACTACAGCGACTTCCAGTCGGGCCGGGGCGCGAACAACCTCTTCAACGAGGCGCTCACCCTTGGCCTCGACAGCGCCTTCGACCCGATCCGCGGTCGCAACGGCTATCGCTACTCCAACGGCGACGGCGTGCTCTTCTATCCCGGCACGGACCTCGTGAACTCGGCCGACAGCTACGGCCTGGCAGGCCCGATCGCCAGTCTTCGCATGAAGTACTGGCGCCGCGGGATCCAGGACGCCGACTACCTGGCCCTGGCGAACGCCGTGAACCCCACGCGTACGCAGCAGGTGCTCCAGGCCCGCGTACCGAAGGCGCTCTGGGACTACGGCGTGACGAATCCGGCCGATCCCACCTACGTCCGCGCGGACATCAGCTGGTCCATCAAGCCGGATGACTGGGAAGCGGCCCGCAAGGAACTGGCCGACATCATCGAAGGCCTCTGACGAAAACAGCAGCGGACGCGGACCGGCGCGGCGACTTCCTCAGTCGCCGTCGCCCAGGGGAACGGTGGGAATGTTGTCGCCGGTGTCGCCGGCCACGGCTCCCACCGAGTTCGTGTGCCCCAGGCCCAGGCGCCCGTGCTCGTTGTAGCCAAAGCACTTCAGCATCCCATCGTCGAGGAGGCCGCAGGTGAGGTAGGCTCCCGCCATGACGTCCACGAAGCGACGCCCCGTGCCCGCATTCAAGGCGGGCAGCATGTCGCCCATCTCGCCGGGCGCCCGACCCCAGGCCAACGGCGCCACGCCAAGGCCAGTCTCGCCGTTCGACAGATATCCCCAGCACTTGATCTGCCCGTCGTCGAGCAGCGCGCAGGCGTGATAGTAACCCATGGCGAGCTTTACCACTGACCTCCCCGTACCCAGAGGGACGGTGCCGAGGTTGTCGCCCATCGCATTGGCTCCATCACCATAGGTCGCGGCGCTCCCCAGCCCGTGGTAGCCGTAGTAGCCATAGCCCCAGCACTTCACTTGGTCGTTGTCGAGGAGGGCGCAGGCGTTGAAGGCGCCCACGTACACCTTCTTGGCCGTCCTTCCGGTGCCTAGGTCCACGTAGGGGAGGCTGTCGCCCATCTCGCCCGCGTTGTCGCCGCGGTTGTTCGTGTCGCCCAGGCCAAGCTGCCCGTAATTGTTGTAACCCCAGCACTTCACCCGGTCATTGTCCAAAACGGCGCAGGTGTGATGGGAAAACAGGCCGAAATCCTTCACGGTACGCCCCGCCCCCAGGTCCACGGGAGGGAGGTTGTCGCCCAGGCTGCCCGGGGCGGTGCCTTTGTAGGCAGCAAGGTCGGCGTACCCACACTGCCCCACGTGGTTGTAGCCCCAGCACTTGAGCGTGGCGTCGTCGAGCAGCGCGCAGGTGTGGTACGAACCCACTCCGACCTTCACCGCCGAACGCCCCGTGCCGAGTTTGGCTTCCACGAGCGCCGAACCCAGTTGCGGCAAACTGGTGATGTTCCCGGCAAGCTCGGCGCCCGCCTCTCCGTAGGCGTTGTACCCCCAGCACTTGATCTGATTCGTATCGAGAAGTGCGCAGCCGTGCAGGTCCGCGACCGCCACCTCCTTGGCCCGATCCCCGGGCGCTAGAACCACGTATGGCCGCGTCTCCACCTCTCCGGGGGAATCGCCGATATTGCCGTTCGCGCCAGCGGTGTCTCCGATGGCGGCCTGCCCGTAAAAATTGTATCCCCAGCACTTGATCTTG
Organism: Bdellovibrionales bacterium; assembly: GCA_020850015.1. Classification (GTDB taxonomy): domain Bacteria; phylum Bdellovibrionota; class UBA1018; order UBA1018; family JADZFF01; genus JADZFF01. The sequence goes on from JADZFF010000015.1 coordinate 42,770, forward strand.
CCGCCTGAGACGACCACACAAGGCGTGGCCCCGATCCCTCCGGTGGCGAGCTTCGTGACGAGCGCGCCCGTGCCGAGCTTCACGTAGGGCAGGGCCGCGCCCATCTCGCCGCCGGCTTCGCCCCGAGTGGCCGTATCGCCTAGGCCGAGCTGGCCGCTCTGGTTGCGGCCCCAGCACTTCACGGAGCGATCGCCCAGCACGGCGCAGACGTGATCCATCCCCGCCGACACGCTGATCGGGAATTTTCCAGCGGCGATCGACACGCCCGTCAGGGCGGAGAGCTCTCCGGCGGAGTCGCCGCGGGGATCCATGTCTCCCTGACCGAGCTGCCCGTAAGCGTTCGCGCCCCAGCACTTGAGGCTCTGGTCGTCGAGCACCGCGCAGGTCTGCATGCCTCCAGCCGCGATCGCCACCGCCGTCCGGCCGGGGCCCAGATCAGCCAGCGGCACGAGCGCGTCCGAAGAGGGAAGCTCAAGCGCGTCGTCGCCGCGCGCGTCCTGGTCTCCCACACCGAGTTGGCCAGATCCGTTGTTGCCCCAGCACTTCAGGCTGCCGTCGTCCAGGAGCGCGCAGGCGTGAAGGTCGCCCGCGACGATCCTCAGGGGCGTGCGGCCCGGGGGAAGCGCGACGATCGGGGGCGCGGCCCCATCCATCTCGTCGGCTGCGTCGCCCCAGTGATTCTTGTGCCCAAGCCCGAGCTGACCCTGGCTGTTGTCGCCCCAGCACCGCAGCCCGCCCGATTCCAAAATCGCGCAAGTGAAATGCTGGCCCGCGGCTACCGTCTTCACGCGCTGGCCAGTACCGACGAAAACAGCGGGCAGGAGACTTCCCATCTCGCCCGGCCCGTCGCCACGCGAGGCGGCGTCGTCCAGACCCAGTTGGCCCCGGTGGTTCCGGCCCCAGCAGCGAAGCGTTCCGTCGTCGATCACCGCGCAGCTGTGGTGCGCGCCGGCGGCGATGTCGCGGGCGAGCCGGCCCGAGCCCAGGTTCACGTACGGGAGCCCATCGCCGGTCTCGCCCGCCGAGTCGCCGCGGGGCTGAAGATCGGTGGACCCCCGGCCGAGCTGGCCGTAGTTGTTCGCCCCCCAGCACTTCACGCCGCCGTTGTCGAAGAGCGCGCAGTTGTGATCGCCCCCTGCCGCGAGCTTGATCACCTTGCGGCCCGTGCCGAGGTTCAGGATCGGGTTGCGGCCCTGCATCTCGTTCGGATTGTCGCCGCGCGCGGCCGAGTCGCCGAGGCCGAGCTGGCCCGAGGTGTTCGCGCCCCAGCAACGAACCGTGTGGTTTGTGAGCAACGCGCAGCTGTGCGCGCGGCCCGTGACGACGTGGAGCGTGCGCAGCGATCCCGTGCCTTCGCCGCTCAGAGTCCAGCTCAGCTCCTCGATGCCCGTGCCGTCATGGTACTCGAGCCGCACGGTATCGCCGTAGCTTGAAGCCGCGCTGGGCGTGAACGAGATCACCACCGTGCAGGACTCGTAAAACGCGATCGTGCCGCCCTGGACGCAGGTTCCACCCGTTCCCGGAAAGGCCCCGCCCTTGAAGGTGTAGGGCGCGGCGATCGGAGGCGGGGCGGGCTGGAGATTTCCAGCCGAGGTCGCGCCCAGGTTCCGGATCAGAAAGCTGCGATCCACGGCGCGATCGTGGGTCATGACGGCGTAGTCGAAAGCGGACTCGGACACCTCAAGCACGGCGGGGCCGGGCGGAGGTGGAGGGGGCGGCGGCGGCGGCTCCTCGGGCGGATCTTCCTCGAACACGTCTTCTTCCGCGTCACCCGCTCCCGCGCCCTCAGTGGAAGCCTTGCAGCCTCCCAGGCTCAGCGCGAGAAAAAGCGCCACCGACGCCGCGCCAAGCAGACGCTGCAGCGGACGACGGAAGATGAGTTCGAGATCGGTTCGCATACGTCCCACGAGCTCCGAGACATTTCGGAGGATTCTCCTTTATTTTAAGGTATTTTGCCCGACGCGTTAAGCTTTAGGTCTGGGCAGGTGCGGGCCGACCTGCGTCTCGCCGGCCGCACCGCGAACTCACTCGGGATTCCCGATTTCCCATGCTACGGCTGACGCGCGATGGAGCCCGATCTCTCTCTTCAGCAACGTTCCGAGCGCATGGCCGCGACTCTGCGGGCCCTGAGCGCCGAGACGGACCGCTTCGAGCGCGAGGCTGATCTGCACTGCCTCCCCGGCTGCGGCGACTGCTGCAACAACCCGGCGGTGGAAAGCACGGTGGGCGAGCTCATTCCGCTCGCGCGCGAGCTCGCCGGCCGGGGCCAGGACGGGATCTGGCACGAGCGCGCCACCCAGGCCCGCGGCGGGCGCTGCGTATTCTACGCAGCCGACGCCACGGACGCGGCGCGAGGCCGCTGTTCGGTGTACGAGCTTCGCCCCGGGCTCTGCCGGCTCTTCGCCTTCGCGGCGGTGAGGGACAAGGAGGGGCGCGCGCGGCTGGCCCTTTGCCGGATCCACAAGACCAACACGCCCGAGGCGGCGGCGCGCGCGGAGGCCGGCGTGCGCGATGGCTCGCTCGAAGCGCCGCTCTTCCTGGAGTGGGAGGCTAGGCTCGCCGGGGTGAGCGAACTCCCGAGCCTGCTCGAGCGGCTTCCCATCAACGCCGCCCTTGCGCGCGCGCTGGAACGGGTGGCGCTTGAGCCGCCTTCCTATTGATACACTCTTAAATAAGGGCCTACGTCAATCAAAAAATGAGATCGGCGAGTGCTCGATGCAGCTGATCAGAACATCACGTCGCCGCCGTGTCTTGCAGATGCCGCGCTTGGTCGCCGTAAAC